>JAYWDN010000064.1:0-69933 GCA_043780615.1 Bacteroidota bacterium
CGATCAGAAATATTGCCTCCCTTCGTCCGCATTACCGGCATCAGGTTCTATGGGTATAATCTCAGCCCGTGTTCAGTCCGTCCCGATAGCTATCGGGACAAGAAAGGCACCCCTTGCTTCAGAATTTTTCTAAAGCGATGCAAATATAGAAGAAGAATTTAGAATTCTATATTCTAAATATTCTAAATTATGTATTCTATATTCTATTTTTGAACCCATGTACCAAGCAAAAGTAAACGGAAAGAATTTTGAAGTTGTCAAAGAAGACACTCAATTCACGATCAATGGAAAAACCTTTGAGTGGGACTTTGTAAAAATTGCAGAAGGATATTTTCATATACTTCATGAAAACAAAAGCTATCGTGCCGAAGTAGTGAAGGCCGACCGTGCCACAAAAACTTTTCTATTGAAAATCAATAACAAAGTCCACACCGTAGCGGTGAAAGATAAATTTGATTTGTTGCTAGAGAAAATGGGAATGACCAATGGAGCGGTAGCAAAAATCAACAACGTCAAAGCGCCCATGCCCGGACTCGTTATTGATCTAAAAGTGAAAGCCGGAGACACGGTGAAAGCGGGAGATGCACTGCTGATCCTTGAAGCGATGAAGATGGAGAACATTTTAAAATCGCCTGGTGAGGCCACGATCAAAAATGTGAAAATAAAAAAAGGCGACACCGTAGAGAAAGGCCAGGTGTTGATTGAGTTTTGAACCTCGTTCACGTCATTGCGAGGGAGGCACGACCGAAGCAATCTCCAGTTAAGATCGCTTCGCCCTCACACTTTCCTTACAGGTACTCGCGATGACGAACCTCTATTAAAAAGCAAATCAATCTCTTTTCTAATAATTGATTCCCGCACTGCCCAATTTCCTTTTACCCACACAAAGGGGATTTTTCTTTTCGTCAATTCCTCTTCAAATATTTTCATCATATCCTCTCGTTGATTGCCAAGATCGCGCAAGCCATCGGCTACCCACGGCACATCAATGTCGAACAAAAAATAAAGGTCGTAATGGATTTGTTTTTCGAGTACAAATAATATTTCTGGAACGGTGCCCAAATATTTCTTTGAATAAATTTGAGTAGTAATTAAGTCCGTGTCGCAGTACAGAATCTTGTTGGCAATCTTTATTTTCTCTTTCACGCGTTCCGTTTGCGTATGCCCAATCGTTACGATGTCATCAATAGTAAAATCGTTGGAAGTGATTAGCTCGTGCGATACCTCTGGAACGAATTCGGTTTTATAAACTTCCGCAAGATGTTTGGCCATCGTAGATTTGCCCGTGCTCTCGGGCCCGTAGAAGCAAATTAATTTTATGTCAGGCTTCATGGGCACGTGCTTGCTTTAGCCAATTCCAAAACCCAAAGGCAGCAATAAAACAAAACACTAGGTACTCGATGCCCACCAATTTTATCCCTTTTGCAAAATACATGTACGTGGCAATGGCATCTGTTAAAATCCATACCGCCCAACACTCTGCTTTTTTTTGCACCATCAAGTACGTGGCGCCTATGCTCATCACGGTAACGAACGAATCCAAATAGGGAAATGCGCTTGGCTTATTAAATAGTGTAGGGAAAAATTCATGCAGGTTTTTGGCCATTGCTCCGAAAGCAAAAGTTCCCAGCAGACTGATTGCAGCAAAGATTGCAAGCCACTGCATCGACATCAAACTCACTTTCAATTCCTGTTTCTGATTTTCTTCACCAGCTTTTGGATTGGCCCAGCGCCACCAGCCGATCAGGTTCGTGATAAAAAAGAAAACCTGTAAGAACATATCTGGGTAGAGCTGCACTTGAAAAAACAAAAAGAAGAAAAGTGTTACGTTGATCAACCCGATCGGCCAGCTCCAAATGTTGACGCGTGCCGAAAGCCACACCGCTATTGCCCCCGCCACTGTTCCAAAGAATTCGAGGTAGCTCATTGGGTAGCCGAGGGCGGTGAAGAAAATGTTGGAGTGGTCGAAGAATTGAAGCATCAAATTATTTCATGTAACTTTATTCAAATTCAAAGCTATGGAAACAGTCCAAATAAAAATTATAAATCCAAAGGCCAAAAAATTACTAAGCGGATTGGAAGACCTTAAACTCATAAGCATTTTTAAGGAAGAAAAATCTTTTCTGCTTTCTGCAGACCAAAAAAAAAGTATTTCCATTAGCCGCAGGCAAATCAAAAAGGGTCAATTTAAGAAACACGATAAAGTAATGGCAGATTTAAAGGAATGGTTAAAAGAAAAATAATTTGGTCGAATCAGGCAGAGAGCGAACTTCTCAAGATTTTATTGTTTTACATTGAACGTAATGGCTCAACCAATTACTCAGCCAAACTTTTAGATCAAACGGAAAAATTGATCGCACTCTTGACTACCTATCCAACTTTGGGCCGCATCACAGAAAACAAAATAACTAGAGTGATTGTGAAAGGAGATTTCATGATTTTCTATGAAGTGAGTGATTTATTTATTGAGATCGTTTCCTTTTTGGATGCAAGACAAGACCCATCAAAGAGAATTGACTTGCGGTAGCCAAATTGCAGTCACAGCTTCACACAAACATTCTTCGCTTCGGTGAAAAACCGCAGTGCTTCCCACCCACCTTCCCGGCCAACGCCACTTTGTTTCATGCCCCCAAACGGTGTGCGCAAGTCGCGGTGCAGCCAGCAGTTTACCCAAATGATGCCGCTTTTTACCTGATGCGAAACACGATGGGCGCGTTTCAGATTTTCGGTCCAGATGGTGGCACTTAACCCATACGGTGTGCCGTTGGCAAATCGAACGGCTTCTTCTTCGGAATCAAAAGGCATGATCGTCACTACGGGCCCAAAAATTTCTTCTTGGTTGGTGCGACACTTTTCGTCAAGGCCTGTGATCACCGTAGGCTGCATGAAGTAGCCGTTGGCACAGCGGCCATCCATCTTTATTTGATTGCCTCCCATCAAAATTTTTCCGCTCTCCTCTTTTGCCAAGCTCACGTAACCCAAAACTTTTTTCAAATGCGTTTCGGATACCATCGCGCCAAGGTTGATTGTTGGATCCAGCGGATCGCCTACTTTCAGTTCACTGGTGCGCTTCACAAATTCGGTTACGAATTTATCGAACAAGCTGCGCTCAACGAAAATGCGAGAGCTGCACAAACAAATTTCACCCTGATTGGAAAAAGAAGAGTGAAGTGTAGTTTTTATAGCCTGCTCAAAATCGCAATCGGCAAAAATAATGTTGGGATTTTTTCCGCCCAGCTCGAGCGAAAGTTTTTTAAACATCGGTGCGGCTGTAGCCGCAATTTTTTTTCCAGTAACGGTGCCGCCAGTAAATGAAATGGCACTCACTAACGGATGCTCTACAATTGCCTGGCCGGCTGTGTTGCCCAGCCCATGAACAATATTTAAAACTCCGGGAGGCAATCCCGCTTCAATGCACAGCTGTGAAAATAAAAAAGCAGTCATCGGAGTGAGCTCTGAAGGCTTCGCGACTACCGTGCAGCCTGCGGCAAGAGCGGGAGCAATTTTCCAAGTGAACAAATATAAAGGCAGATTCCAAGGAGAGATGCAGCCCACCACACCGATGGGCATGCGCGTGGTGTAGTTTACCGAGTCGCCTTCATTGACGTGTGCTTCCGTGGAAACGTGCATCGAGGCGGTGGCATAAAAACGCATGTTGGCCGAGGCGCGAGGCATGTCAATTGTTTGCGCCAGTTTTACAGTCTTTCCGTTGTCGATGCTTTCTGCGAGTGCCAACTTGTCTATATCGCGATCGATGAGATCGGCAATTTTCAATAAGATTTTCATTCGTTCTTCGGCAGGAAGTTTTGACCACGAAGTGAAGGCTTGCATTGCCGCCTTCACGGCTTCTTCCACATCTTCTTTTTCAGAATCGGGCAAGAGGCTGTAAACTTTTCCTTCTGCTGGATTGATGTTGTCGAGATATTTTCCCGACAAGGGCGCGGTGAGCTTTCCGTTGATGTAGTTTGAGATTTTCTGCATTGTTAAAGCAAGTTGATAACATGGTTGTACTCTTCGTGCGACCCTATCCAAAACCAAATTATAGTTGTTTTGGTTTTTATTCCTAGTGCGCGATAGTTTAAATCAATTCGAACTGAATAGACTGGTTCAGATGAGTGTATCTTCTTAAAATTAAGAGATGGATGCGAAGAATCCAGCTCCCATCGACTATATGCTGTTCTTGCTTTTTGCTGAATGGCGCGAGGCAACAAACTGAATGCTTTACGAAACCGTTCAGTAGTAACAGATTTCAAAACGACTAAAGCTCAAGTGATTTTGTAGCTCCTTTTTTATACTCTACCAATGCTTCCTCAGCTAATTTAGAGAGCTGTGGTTGAGAAAAAGAAAACGACTGATTCCAAGCCAATTCATCCAAAATAATATTGGCTACTGCTTTTTGGTCTTTGCTCGAGAGCTGATCCGCTTTCTTTACAGCATTTTTTAATTCGGAAACCATAACTCGAAATTACATAAACTTCTTTTCATCTCACTTCTTCAAAATCTTAAACTCTACTCTTCGGTTTTGTCTTCGGTCTTCTTCGGTAGTACCTTTGGCCACAGGCCTTGTGGCGCCATAGCCTTGCGCGGTGATGCGCCCTTTGTCGATGCCGTGCGCCACTAAATATTGCGATACCGTTTGCGCTCGCTCTTCCGAAAGTTTTTGCAGCACATCGGCACCACCAAAATTGTCAGTGTGGCCTTCCAACTGAATGTAGATGCCACCATTTTCTTTTAAGATAGTTACGAGGCGATCGAGCTCTGGAAAAGATTCAGGCTTCAACGTACTTTGGCCAGCAATAAAAAATACGTTGTTCAATTTTATGGTCTCGCCAATTTCGATCGGCACGAGCATCAAATCTTTTTCAATTTCATTGTAATCGCTTGATGTTTTGAGCTCAAGGCTTTCATGCACCGAATAAAAACCAATGGTGAGCGCGCGCACACCATAATGAGAACCGAACGGAAGAATGATTTGATACGCACCTGTCTTGGGGTCAGAGCGTGCCTCGCCCACCTCTGTGCCCGTCTCTAAGTTTTCGAAATGGACAAAAGCGGCCAAAGGCAATTTGGTTTTTGAACTCAGCACTTTTCCTTTTACCAAAGTTACGGCTTGCGGCCTTACCTCATCGTGCAATTTGATCCGAAAAATATCGGCTTTGCCAAAGCCCCTGTCGTAGCTCACAAAGTAGGCGTAGTCGCCTGCGGCCGGCACGGTGTAGTAAGCATCGAAGTAAGGTGAGTTGATGCCTGCGCCAAGGTTCTCGGGCTTCGACCAATCGGCCCAACTTTCAGATTGCCGTCTAACCACAAAAATATCTTGGTCGCCATAGCCCGGCCTGCCGTTGGTAGAAAAATAAAGTGTCTTGCCATCGGCCGAAAGAAAGGGAGAGGTTTCTTCTCCGGCTGTGTTGATTTTCTTTCCGAGATTGATCGGTGCCGACCATTTGTTTTTTTCTTTCACGCATACATACAAGTCGCCATCGTCTTCTTTTTTCGGATCGTAAAAAATATTTTCTTTCAGCTTGGCGCTAAAGATCACGGCTTTGCCATCGGCTGTGAGGCTCGCCACAAAATGATCCAATTCATTTTTGAAAGTAAGGCCGAGTTTTTCCATGGCCGACCAGCCCGTTTCGTTGCGGTGGCGCATCACCAATTGGTTCTCTTCGTCAAACATCAGCGAGTTGTTGTCGGCACTTACGGCCAACAGGTTGTCGGTTTGTGTCGTGTTCACTGCGCGCCCCATATTTTTTGCTTTGCTCCACCTTCCATCTTGCCATTCGCTCATCCACACATCTTCGTCATCGTTTTTGCCACCAATATTTTCGGGCACATTTTGCCGTGCAAACAAAATCACTTTTCCATCGGCAGAGATCACGGGGCCAAGTTCATCTTCGGCCGTGTTGATGGCAGGGCCAATGTTTTCTTTTTTGAAAGGTGATGTTTGGCCAGAGGGAAGTTCAATAACTTGGTTTTGAGAAAAAATAAAATTGTCAATGACTAATCGCATTTGCGTGAACGCTGTGAAGCCTATCGAATATCCATAGATGGGAAACGGTTTGTGCTCTTCGATCCTCACTCCGTTGATAAAAAAATTCACCTTGCCGCCCACCGATTCTATTTTCAATTGATTGGGGTTGCCCATCGGCTTGATGGCATCCGAATGTTTTCCTTTTTTTAATTTGGAAAGATCGCCACTGTACACCACGTAGTCGCCTGCCGAAGAGATTAAAAAAATATTGAAATCGTTTTTGCTGGAGCCCCACATCAATCCAAAACTGTTGTCGTCAAGGCCATTTTGTTGAACGAAGTCTGCCGAGATAATAAAATCTTGTTGGGGATCAATAAAAAAATTGATGAGCGATTGGTCCCCGTCTTCAGTAGCGTTGATCGCGTATGTGCCGTTGGCGATCGACTTGGTTTTATCTTCGTCCCAACCAAATTTGTTGGATGAGAAATCGTCTTTGATAAGAGTGGTTTGCGCAAACAATGTGGAGCTTGTTGCAATCAACCCGATGAGCAGAATGTTTTTCATAAAAGCGAAAGGAGTTATTAACTAAAAATACAATTTCATTTTAAAGACTGCCCGTGCGGCCACCATCCACAGGCAAACTTACGCCATTGATATAGCCTGCAGCAGGCGATGCAAGAAAAGCAACCGCGGCAGCCACTTCGCTGGCCTCGGCCATGCGGCCAGCGGGGATCTCGTCAATCATTTCTTGACGGATTTCATCTTCCGTTTTCCCGGATTTTTGCGAGCGTGTTTGTATCAATGATTCTATTCTTCCGGTTTTTGTGCTGCCCGGCAAAATATTATTTACTGTAATTCCAAAAGGAGCAAGCTCAAGAGAAAGCGTTTTCGACCAACTGGCCATCGCGCCACGAACGGTGTTGGATACGCCCAATCCTTTGATCGGAATTTTCACCGAAGTAGAAATAATGTTGACGATCCTTCCGTAATTATTTTTTTTCATTGTGGGCACACAAGCCTGAACAAGGATATGACTGCAAATCAAATGCGCATGGATGGCGTTCAGAAAGTCTTCCGGCTTTGAATCAATGGCTTGGCCTGCGGGTGGACCTCCGGTGTTGTTGATGAGAATGTGAATGTCTTTTGCTGAAATCAATTTTTGAACAATATTTTTTACCTGATCAGGGAAATTAAAATCAGCCGTGATGAAATTATGCTTTTGTCCTTGCACAGAAGAAAGTTCGTTCAACGTAGATTTTAATTTGACTTCATCACGAGCGAGCAAAGTAACGCTCGCCCCAAGCGATGCCAACTCAATAGCCGTGGCTTTGCCAATGCCTTGCGTGCTTCCGCAGACCAAAGCATTTTTCCCGATAAGGTTTAAATCCATAAAATGATTTTCTGTAAAGATAAAAGACCAGTCGATTAACTAAAGAAGTTGCGAAGAAGGTGTCAAGACACCTTTGTTGATTTTCTCTTTCCATCTTCCCGACTTCATATACCAAAACGACATCGAAAACATGCCCGCCCAATAGACGAGCTCACTGGCCCAGCCCCAGGTGATGGACAAGTTCCATGTTTCAAGTACAAGATAAACGTAAACGCTGTAAACAATAATCGTGATCGACTCGATCATCAGGTTCACTATGGTATTGCCCGTGCCGGTAACGGCATTGAGCCACACGGCCGAGAATGACATCATCAACAGTGCGATGGAGACAATGCGGATAACAGGAATTGCTTCCACAATAAAAGATTCATCTTGGCCATAAAACGAAAGAAAAATTTCTGGGCCAAGATTTAGTAAAACAGTGAGTATGACAGAGCAACTTAAACTTAGGATGACAATGCGCCTGACCAACGGCAAAACTTCTTCTTGTTTTTGCTGACCGATTACGTTGCTCACCATCGTGTTTGCGGTGGCGGCAAACGCCCAGGCGAAAACGCCAAAAATCCCGAAAATATTTCGCATGGTGTTGGAGATGGCCAGCGCACGGTCGCCATGATGTTCGATCAAAATGTAAAAATATTCCCACGTGATGATGCTGATGGCGTATTGCAAAATCAGGGGAGAAGATTTGTATAGGACATGCCGGATGGTTTCAAAATTGATCTTCCAATTTTCAAACAATGAAAAAGCGCGGTTGATGCCTTTGAAATGAATGACGATAAAAATCACCAGCAGGCCTGACCCTTCGGCAATAATGGATGCGTAGGCAGCTCCATTGAATCCAATCTTAGGAAACCCAAAGTGACCGTAGATCAATGCATAGTCAAAAAATATGTTGACAACCGTTTCCGCCAACGTGCCCCAAATCAAAAGTTTGGTTTGATTCGTTCCCACCAGCAGCGCATTAAGCATTACATACAAATAAAGGAACGGTAAGCCCCAGATTCGGATAAGGGAAAAACTTATTACTTGATCATAAATAACCGTGTTGTGAATTGTGGCTCTTAAAATAATTGGCGCCATGGTGTACGTGAGCAGAATGCCAACCAATGCAATGACAACAGAAATCCACACGCCATGAAAAAACAGGTGGCCGATTTCTTTGGGATTGTTTTCACCTGCCTTTCTGGCGATCAACGACTGTAAGCCGTTGTTGAGGCCGTTGCCGATCACTGCGAAGATCAGATAATAAACTCCAGTGATGCCCGCTGCGGCAAGGGATTGCTCGCCAAGCCCACCCAAAAAAATATTGTTGGTGATAAAATTGATCTGCGGAACTAAGATGGCCAGCGAGATGGGCAGGGCCATGCCAAGGATTTGTTTGTAGCCAGTCTGTAGTCGTAAATCCATAAATACTCACTTCAAAAGTGGAACAAAAAATAGAGGGGAATGAGTGCGGTGCGCGTAGGGGGTTAGCGGAACATTGAAACAGCATCATGCTTTTAAGGATAAAAATATCTTGGAAGGCTTTAGGGTTGCCTCTTGAATGCGCTTTTTGATTTGGGCCAAGGAAATGGGGTTGATCAATTTGGGCGGGTCAATGTTTTCGTCTATCTCATCAAAAAAATTCAAGGCCTTCATCGCAATCATAGGGTTACTGAAACTATATTTTCGGGTAAAGAATTCGAGCATTTGCGCCATGCTGAAGTGCTGCAATAAATAATGCACGTCAATAAAATCTTTCAGTCGCTTGCCGCTTTGCACAATGGCATGAAACTTCATGGCCGCAATATCTTCCTTGCTCAAAAACGTAATGCCTTCTTCGGTAATGGGCGGGAGAATAAGTGGATAGCTATGTTTTATGAAACCCGTTTTGATATTGTTGATTAATGAGATGATCGTATTTTTTCTGCGAAAAATTTCCTTTACTTCATATTTTGGGTTTAAAAGATTTAAAACAAAATCTTCTTCAAAATCGCTTTGCGTAAATAAGTCAATGTCTATAGAATTGCGATGGCCTAACTGTAATGCCAAGGCCGTTCCTCCAACTAAATAAAAACCCTTCAATTCGGGTAGCTGTTGAAGCTCTTGAATTAGCCTGAATGTTTTGGGTGAAATAATGACGGGTGCCTTATGCAGCATGAAGAAATTCGGAGGCTAAAAAGAATTTAGAAAAATCTTTGTCTCGTTGATCCAGTTGCGCACTCCAGGAAATTGTTTCCAAAATTTGCTCTTGTTTATAGAACTTGACCATGTTGCGCCACTCTTCCAGGTTGCCCAATTGCAAAACCCGCTCGATCACAATTTTGTACGATTTCTCATAATTGAAGGTGTCCACATCATACTCCCAGAGCAGGGCGGTGTTGATGATATGCGGCTTGGTCTTTAGCATAGTTTCTCCCCTTAAATTTACAATATTATGGGCTGATAAACTACCAAAAAAGTGTACAAGATATACGCGGTCTCGAAAACTATTGTGAATTTAAAAACAAGAATGAAAGTCGCATGGTGTTGTTTGCGCCATGGAAAAGCGATCCGGCAACTAAGAACTTATAAAAAAAAGAAGGCTCTCGAAAGAGAGCCTTCAATTGACTAAAAATATTATTTAAATCAAGCATTGGTTGCTTCGTGCTTCATTTCTTTCATCACAGCATCCACATTCACACCAAGGCCTTTGGCAATTGCCGTTCCGAGATTAACATCGGCACGGAAGAAGTGGCAAAGCTGACGGTTGACGATCAGGTCTTTCTTCGGGCCAGAGATTCCGCTCATCGCACCGATGATGTTGCTGATGGTATTTTTCTTGTGCTCATCATTCATCACATCGCGGAAAAGATTTCCCGGCTGTGTGTAATGATCGTTTTCACCTTCGGCATTGCGTTCGTACCAATCGGCAATGGTACTTTCTAATTGCCACGCTGGTTCTTTATAAGAAGAGTCTGCAAAAATTCCATCGAAACTATTGGGCCAATAATTGGGAGCACTTCCTCCGTTGCCATTCACTGCCATCGCACCATCGCGCTGATAATTGCTCACCAAGTACGGGCAGCGATTTACAGGAATCTGTTCATAGTTTCCACCTAACCGGTGACGATGCGCGTCTGAGTAAGAAAGCAAACGGCCTTGCAACATTTTATCGGGCGAATAGCCAATGCCATCAACGATATGAGCGGGAGCAAATGCTGATTGTTCTACTTCCGCAAAATAGTTTTTAGGATTCTCATTCAGTTCAAGAGTGCCTACATCAATCAACGGAAAATCTTTGTGCGGCCAGATTTTGGTAAGGTCGAAAGGATTCCATTTATATTTCTTGGCTTGCTCGTCTGTCATCACTTGAATCTTTAAAGCCCACTGTGGAAAATGGCCGTTGTCAATGGCTTCCACTAAATCGCGCTGCGAGAAATCAGGGTCTTTGCCTTTCATTTCTCCAGCTTCATCGTTCTTAAAATTTTTAATCCCTTGTTTTGTTTTGAAATGAAATTTCACCCACACGCGTTCATTTTTCGCATTGATCATAGAGAACGTGTGGCTTCCATAACCATTCATAAAGCGATAACCAAGAGGTGTTCCCCGGTCGCTCATTAAGATCATCACCTGATGCAAGCTTTCGGGGTTGAGGCTCCAATAATCCCACATCATGGTTGGGCTTTTGCAGTTGGTGTAAGGATCGCGTTTTTGTGTGTGGATAAAGTCGCCAAACTTTTTTGGATCCTTGATAAAGAAAACTGGTGTGTTATTTCCTACCAGATCCCAGTTGCCATCCTCGGTATAAAATTTCAGCGCAAAGCCACGTGGGTCGCGCTCGGTATCGGCACTTCCTTTTTCGCCACCCACGGTGGAGAAGCGCAAGAATGTTTTTGTTTGTTTCCCGATTTTGCCGAACACTTTGGCTTTGGTGTATTTGCTGATGTCGTGCGTGACGGTGAATGTTCCGTAGGCAGCAGAGCCTTTGGCGTGCACTACTCTTTCCGGGATGCGCTCGCGGTTGAAGTGCGCCATTTTCTCGTGAAGGATGTAGTCTTGCAATAAAAGCGGGCCACGTGGGCCTACGCTTTGCGTGTTTTCATTTTCAACATACGGCCGGCCGGAGGCGGTAGTCAGTTTTTCGTTTTTCTCTTTTCCGTTGTTCATGGCGTTGGATTTTGATTGGAGATCAATAGTACGCATTGCCCATTCATCAATCAAACTGATATTTTCTATCTTGCAATAGATTTTATCTATGAACTTACAACAGCTTGAATACATCGTAGCCGTGGACACCTGGCGTCACTTTTCCGCTGCAGCAGAGAAATGTCACGTTACGCAGCCCACGCTGAGTATGATGATCCAACGACTGGAGCAAGAATTGGATATCAAAATCTTTGACCGCAGCAAGCAGCCGGTGATCACCACTGCCATCGGCAGTAAAATTGTTGAACAAGCACGCACAATCTTGAGCGAGACAAAGCAACTAAAAAAGATGGTGGCTGAACAAAAAGGAGAAGCACAGGGCGATTTGCACATTGGCATCATTCCAACAGTTGCACCGTATCTTTTGCCACTATTTCTTAATGGGTTCTTAAAAAAATACCCGAATATCAAACTAAAGATTTCAGAATTCACAACGGATCAGATCATCACGCAACTAGAAAAGCAACATCTTGATGCCGGCATTTTGGCAACTCCTTTAAAAATGGCCTCGGTAAAAGTACAGCCATTGTTTTACGAACAATTTGTGGTCTATGCTTCGCCCGATGAAAAAATGATGAAGAAAAAATATTTGCTGGCGGATGACATTGATGTAAATCATTTGTGGTTGTTGGAAGAAGGTCATTGCCTGCGATCACAAATTGTAAACCTTTGCAAACTCAAACGAAAGGAATCGTTGATGCAAAACCTCGACTATCAAGCGGGAAGTATTGAAACACTAAAAAAGATGGTGGACATGAATAACGGCATCACCATTTTGCCCGAACTGGCTTTGCGCGATTTAACCAAAAAGCAACAAAAAAATATCCGATATTTCCGGTCGCCAGCCCCGGTGCGCGAGGTCAGTATTGTTACCTATCGTTATTTTATAAAATACAATTTGATCGAGATGCTGAAAAAAGAAATTTTAGCAAGCTTGCCCACGGGAATGAAAGAAGCCGGAAAAAATCAAATCACTCAAATCGATTAATAAATTTCTCATGGATATTTTTAATACCCCAGCCCGCATCATCATCACTTGCAACAAGCGCCTTTCTTCGTATTTGGAAAAGGAAGTAACCGAACTTGGATTTATAGTCAAAGACACATTTGTGACCGGAGTGGAATTGAACGGCACAGTCAACGATTGTATTTTGTTGAACCTTAATTTGCGCTGTGCCAGTCAAGTGTTGTACTCATTGACTTCGTTCAAATGCGATGGCCCTGTAGAACTGTACGATCAACTATTGGCCTACGAATGGGAAAAAATCATTTCTGCTGACGGCTATTTTTCGGTAACGAGTCATGCCGAACACTTTACCGTCAACAATGAAATGTTTGTGAATGTAAAAGTGAAAGATGCGATCGTTGATCGGATGCGCAGGGAGTCAAGCGGCCGCCCCGATTCGGGTTCGGATACGAGCAAAGCGGTGTTCCATTTATATTGGAAAGATGAACGTGCGGAAATATTTCTTGACACCTCAGGCGAAACCTTGGCCAAACACGGCTACCGAAAAATCCCGGGCCGCGCACCGATGCTCGAAGCCTTGACAAGCGCCACACTTTTGGCCACGAAGTGGGATCGGCAGTCGCCATTTGTAAACCCAATGTGCGGCTCATCGACCGTTGCCATTGAAGCCGTGATGCTTGCCACCAATAGAAGGCCAGGGCTGTGCCGAAAGAATTATTCGTTCATGCATGTGCTGGGCTTCGATGAAAAATTCTATCAAATCGAGAATGAAAAATTAAGGAAGCAAATTATTGATGTGCCCGGTTTAAAAATTATCGCTACTGACATCAACCAAGACGCCATTGATATTTCTAAAATAAATGCAGGCGTTGCAGGCGTTGAATCGCTGATCGATTTTCAAGTTTGTGATTTTGAAGCGACCGAAATCCCTTCTCCTCCCGGAGTGGTTTTTCTTAATCCCGAATATGGAGAACGCATGGGTGAAGTTTCTGAGTTGGAAACGACCTATGCGCGCATCGGAGATTTTTTGAAAAAGAAATGCCAAGGCTACACCGGCTATATTTTCACAGGCAACCTTGATCTGGCCAAAAAAGTAGGCTTGAAAGCAAGCCGGAGAATAGAATTTTATTCCGCCAAGCTTGATTGCAGGTTGTTGGAATACGAACTCTACTCTGGAAGCCGCAGAGAACCTAAGCCGATAGCTTAACAATAAAATAATCTCAAAGATAGTATGCGCGCATAACAAATTTTTTTATATCTTCGTCTCCCTTTTATGATATGAAAAGAGAAGAGACCATCGACCACCATGTGCGTATAGCGTGGCACGGCATATCGCGGATATACAATCAACAGGCGGCAAAATACGGAGGCACCATGTCGATCGGGTTTGCGCTGCTCAGCATCCACACCGATGAGGGGACACCGGCCACAAAGATTGGCCCACTGATGGGCTTGGAGCCAAGGAGTCTTTCACGGTTGTTGAAGTCAATGGAAGAAAAACATCTGATCAAGCGAGTATCCGACAAAAACGACAAACGCACGGTTCGCATCATGTTGACCAAAGAAGGGAAGAAGAGAAGAGACCTTTCTAAAAAAATTGTTCTTCGCTTCAATGAAGCGGTACGTGCAGAAATTCCACAATCAAAACTCAACGTGTTTTTTGAAGTCATTCAGAGCATCAATCAATTGGTAGAAAAAAATAATATTTTACGAAAAGTAAATGTTTAAATTTTCAGTAGGGAAACATTTACAGTCTCAAAACTGGCCAAACTGCCGAAGGAAAAACGTAAGGAAGTACTTATTTCGCAAGCTCTTGAAGAAGGGTTTCAAATAGTAACAAAGGACAAAGAAATAAAACAATATTCCATCAAAACCATCTGGTAAATATGAATCGTTCCATCAAAAAAATTGCAGTCCTTGGCTCTGGCATCATGGGCTCGCGCATCGCCTGTCATTTCGCCAACATTGGTTGTGAAGTCTTGCTGCTCGACATTGCACCCAACCAACTCACCGATGACGAGAAGAAAAAAAATCTAACGATCGGCCATCCGGCTGTAAAAAATCGAATTGTTAACGCAGCCTTCGAAGCTACGCTCAAAGCAAATCCGGCTCCGCTCTTCAGTAAAAAATTTGCCTCGCGTGTAAAGCTTGGGAACTTTACGGATGATATGCCGAAGATCAAAAACTACGACTGGACGATTGAAGTAGTGGTAGAAAACCTCGACATCAAAAAGAAAGTGTACGAGGAAGTAGAGAAATACAGAACACCCGGAACGCTAATTACTTCAAACACTTCAGGCATCCCCATCCACTTAATGGCCGAAGGCCGAAGCGAAGATTTTCAAAAACATTTTGCGGGCACGCACTTTTTCAATCCTCCCCGTTATTTGAAACTTCTCGAAATCATTCCCACCGCAAAAACGGATTCTTTGGTCACCAATTTTTTAATGCACTATGGCGACCTCTTTTTAGGAAAGACTACGGTGCTTTGCAAGGACACACCAGCATTCATTGGCAACCGCGTTGGTGTTTGGGGGTTGTTGAAGGTGATCGACTCCATGAAAAAGTTTGATCTCAATGTAGATGAAGTGGATAAACTTACCGGCCCAGTTATTGGCAGACCCAAGTCGGCTACGTTTAGAACCTCGGATGTGGTTGGATTGGATACGCTCGTGAAAGTGGCCAACAATCTTTATGCTGGATTGCCAAAAGACGAAGCACGTGAAATATTTAAGTTGCCCGAAGTAGTTGAAAAGCTCGATAAAAATAAATGGCTTGGCGATAAAACAGGTCAAGGTTTTTATAAGAAGACAAAAAACGCAAAAGGCGAAACGGAAATCCTTACGCTCGATCTTAAAACATTAGAATATAAAACAAAAACCAAAGCAAAGTTTGCCACACTGGAAACCACCAGGGCGATCGACAATTTAAAAGATCGTTTCAAAGTGTTGTTGTCAGGCAAAGACAAAGCAGGAGATTTTTATCGCGATTGTTTTTATGGGTTGTTTCAATACGTCACCAATCGCATCCCCGAAATCAGTGATGAACTTTTCCGCATCGATGATGCCGTGAGCGGTGGCTTTGGTTGGGACCTTGGCCCATTCGAAACTTGGGATGCTGTTGGCGTAGAGAAAAGCCTTCCGCTGATGGAAGCAGCCGGATACAAACCCGCGCAATGGGTTTATGATATGATCGCTTCGGGCAACAAATCATTTTACAAAAGTGATGCAGGTCAGAAAAAATATTATGACATCCCCACAAAGTCCTATAAGTCGATCCCCGGAAGGGAAAGTTTTGTCATCCTCGAAAACAAAAGTGAAAATGTGGTTTGGAAAAACCCCGGCTCAAAAATCACCGACCTAGGCGATGGTGTACTCAACTTTGCGTGGCATACCAAGAGCTATACGCTTGGCAGTGAAGTGATCGAAGGGTTAAACAAAGCGATTGACTTGGCCGAAAAAGATTATCGTGGCCTTGTAGTTGGGCATCAAGGTGCTGATTTTTCGCTTGGCGCTAATTTGGGCTTGGTGTTTATGTATGCCATCGAACAAGAATATGACGAGATCGATTTCATGATCAAGCATTTTCAAAATTCGGTGATGCGCATTCGCTATTCTTCGGTGCCGGTGGTGGTTGCTCCGCATAGCCGCACACTGGGCGGTGGTTGCGAAATGACCATGCATGCCGACATTGCTGTGGCGGCTGCCGAAACCTATATCGGCTTGGTGGAAGTTGGTGTTGGGCTCATCCCCGGGGGTGGTGGCACAAAAGAATTTACCAAAAGGGTAAGCGATGCCATCCAAGAAGGCGATGTTGAATTGAACGCATTGCAAAATGCATTCATGAATATTGCTACGGCAAAAGTGGCGACCTCGGCAGAAGAAGCACGTGAGATTGGCATCTTGAAAAAACTCGATCGCGTGTCGATGAACAAAGACCGTCAGATGGCCGATGCAAAAGAAGCGGTGATTGAGTTGGCGGATGCCGGTTATACCATGATGCCACAAGCAAAAAATATTAAAGTACAAGGCCGAACAGGGCAGGCTTTATTCCTTGCGGGACTTCAAGGCATGTTGATGGGGAAGTATATTTCTGAACATGATGCCAAGGTAGCCAAGTGGATTGCCAACGTGATGTGCGGTGGTGACTTGACTTCGCCCCAAGAAGTGAGCGAGCAATATTTATTGGATTTGGAACGCGAAGCATTTTTATCCCTCACCGGTGAGAAGAAAACGTTAGAAAGAATTCAAGCGATATTGACGGGAGGACGACCACTTCGTAACTAAAAGTAGGCAGTAGGCAAAAGCAGTAGGCAATATGAATGATTCAAATCAAAGCTTCAGAGACTTGACAGTTTATAAGAAAGCATTTGAAATGGCTATGGAAATATTTGAGGTTTCAAAAACATTTCCAAAAGAAGAACGGTATTCCTTGACAGATCAGATAAGAAGATCGTCTCGTGCTATTTGTAGTTGCATTGCTGAAGCATATCGCAAGAGAAATTATCCGGCTTATTTTGTAAGTAAATCTTCTGACGCCGACATGGAGAATAGTGAAACGCAATCCTGGCTTGATTTTTCTCACGCTTGCAACTATGTTGATGATGATAAATTCAAAGGTTTATTGACGAAATCGGAAGAGGTAGGAAGAATGCTCAATCACATGGTTGAAAATCCCGAAAAGTATTTAAGGAAAAAAGAGAATGTCACAGATCAGTAGCCTTTGCCTATTGCAATTGCCTACTTTAAAGAATATTATAAACTCAAACACTATGGACGCATACATTGTAGCTGGTTTTAGAACTGGCGTAGGAAAAGCAAAAAAAGGTGGCCTTCGTTTTACACGGCCCGATGATTTGGCAGCCGATGTGATCAAGCATCTTGTGAAATCAATCCCGGGATTGGAAAACAAAATGGTCGATGACCTGATCGTAGGCAATGCCGTGCCCGAAGCAGAACAAGGTATGCAAATGGGCCGCATGATTTCGTTGCTCGCGCTGGGCATCGATGCGCCAGGCATGATCGTGAATCGCTATTGCGGATCGGGAGTGGAAACAATCGCTATCGCGAGCCATCGCATTCAAGCAGGTCAAGCCGACATTATTATTGCAGGGGGAACTGAATCCATGTCGTTGGTTCCTGTGATGGGATTTCGCACGGCACTTAACTACGCTATCGCGAAAGACACGCCAACTTATTATACCAGCATGGGCTTGACGGCCGAGGAAATCTCTAAGCAATATAAAGTTTCTCGCGAAGAGCAAGATCAGTTCTCGTACGAATCGCACATGAAAGCTGCGGCCGCATGGAAGGAAGGGAAATTCAAAGATGAAATTGTGGCCATCACCGTAAAAGAAGTTTATGTGGATGAGAACATGAAAAAGAAAACACGTGAATATATCCATGACAAAGACGATGGCATTCGTGCCGATACAACGGTGGAAGGTCTCTCAAAACTGAAAGCGGTTTTTGCAATTGGAGGAACGGTAACAGCAGGCAACTCTTCACAAACTTCAGATGGTGCAGCATTCGTTGCTGTAATGTCTGAGCGGATGGTGAAGCAACTCAACCTGAAACCAATTGCAAGAATGGTGAGCTATGCCACCGCAGGGGTTGATCCGCGTATCATGGGCATTGGGCCTGTGGCCGCAATTCCGAAAGCATTAAAAAATGCAAACTTGAAATTGAACGACATCGATTTGATCGAACTCAATGAAGCATTCGCGGCACAATCATTAGCAGTAGTAAAAGAATTAGGGATAGACAGAAAAAAATTAAATGTAAATGGAGGAGCAATTGCGGTTGGTCATCCTCTCGGATCCTCCGGGGCAAGATTATCTGTTCAGCTTTTTAATGAGTTGAGAAGACAAAAGAAAAAATACGGAATGGTAACGGCATGCGTTGGTGGAGGCCAAGGCGTGGCAGGAATTTATGAACTCCTCAATTGACAGTTCACAAAAGTCAGTTGACAAAATTTTGTCAACTGACCCGAAGGGATTTGTCAATTGTCAACTTGTAGAATAGAATCAAAACCAAATTAGAAAAGAACATGGCAACAGCAACACAAACTAAACACGCAATCAAAGGCGGGGAATTTTTGATCCGCGAAACACAAGCCCACGAAATCTTCATCCCCGAAGAATTCAACGAAGAGCAAAAAATGATCAAGCAGCAGTGCAAGGATTTTTTGGCGAAAGAAGTTTGGCCTAGGCTCGATGAAATCGATTCGCAAAAAGACCCTAAACTGATGCCATCCATTATGGACAAGGCCGGTGAACTCGGACTGCTCGGCACTTCTGTGCCTACAGAACTTGGCGGGTTTGGTATGGATTTCAACACCACGATGTTAGTGGCCGAAGTGATTGGCGCGGGCCATTCTGTGGCCGTTGCGCTTTCGGCTCACACCGGCATTGGCACGCTGCCAATTTTGTATTACGGAAGTGAAACACAAAAGAAAAAATACATTCCCAAGTTGGCGAGTGGCGAGTATAAAGCAGCGTACTGCTTGACCGAGCCCGATTCTGGATCAGACGCCAACTCTGGAAAAACAAAAGCTGTGTTGACGCCCGATGGAAAACATTATCTCATCACCGGACAAAAAATGTGGATCACCAACGGTGGCTTTGCCGATGTGTACGTAGTGTTTGCAAAAATCGACAATGACAAAAACCTTTCGGCCTTCATTGTAGAGAAAGCATTTGGTGGCATCACCATGAACGAGGAAGAAAAAAAGATGGGCATCAAGGGTTCTTCCACCCGTCAGATTTTCTTCAACGATTGCAAAGTGCCTGTCGAAAATTTGTTGAGTGAGCGCGAAAACGGTTTTAAGATTGCGGTAAATATTTTGAACATCGGAAGGATAAAATTAGGGGTGGCCGCTGTGGGTGGATCAAAAGCTACGATTAGCCAAGCGATAAAATATTCTAAAGAGCGCAAACAGTTTGGCACAGCCATCTCCAACTTTGGTGCGATCAAACATAAGATCTCGGAAGTGGTCACAAAAATTTTTGCATCCGAATCGGCCCACTATCGTGCCTCACAAAATATTGATGATGCTTACAACGCATTTGTAGCCGGTGGAATGGATTCCGCAAAAGCGCGATTGAAAGCACTCGAAGAATTTGCGATCGAGTGCGCGATCTTAAAAGTACATGGCTCTGAAGTATTGGATTTTTCTGTCGATGAAGGCGTGCAGATTTACGGAGGCATGGGCTTCTCGGCCGAAGGCCCGATGGATCGTGCTTACCGCGATGCCCGCATCAACCGCATCTTCGAGGGCACCAATGAAATCAACCGATTGCTCACCATCGACATGCTGATGAAGCGCGCCATGAAAGGCACCATCGACTTGATGACACCCGCCATGGCGGTGCAAAAAGAATTGATGGCGATTCCAGATTTTGGTGCCAGCGATGACACCGCCATTTTCGCGAAAGAGAAAAAAGCATTGGCCAACTTGAAGAAAGCCGGGCTGATGGTATCGGGCGCGGCCGCGCAAAAATTTATGATGAAACTTTCGGACGAGCAGGAAGTGCTGATGAACCTGGCCGACATGTTGATCGAAGGGTATGTGGCCGAGTCCGTTCTTTTGCGCGTAGAAAAATTGATTGGCGTGAAGGGAGAGAAGGCCTGCGAGATTCAAAAAGAGATGGCCATCATTTATTTGCACTTTGCCATTGAGAAAGCCGCCTCAGCCGGAAGGCAGGCGATCTACGCTTTTGCCGAAGGCGATGAACTGCGCCTGATGATGCTCGGCCTGAAACGCTTCACCAAAATTGATCCGTACAACTTGAAAGAAGCGAGGCGCAAAGTGGCGAACTACGCGATTGAAAAAGGAGAATATCCGTTTTAGATATTAGATTCGAGACATAAGTAATAAGAAAAACCCGAAAGAGATTTCGGGTTTTATTTTTACTAAACCAATTTGCAAGGTGAAAGCCGATGCCCTAAATTGGAAAGCCAAAACAGTCGATCGATCATGACAAAAGCAATACGGCCACTCGTTCAGCAAACCGATGTGGTGCTGATGGGTGCAGGAATAATGAGTGCCACGCTGGGCATTATGCTCAAAGAACTTAACCCCAACATTACCATTCAAGTTTTCGAGCGCTTGGATGAAGCGGGCATGGAAAGCTCTGATGCGTGGAACAACGCGGGCACGGGGCACTCCGCTTTCTGCGAACTGAACTATACGCCACAAAAGCCCGATGGCACGGTGGATATTTCTAAAGCCATAAAAATTGCCGAGCAGTTTGAATTGTCGAAAGAGTTTTGGGCGTACACCGTACAGCAAAAATATTTTACCGATCCATCCAATTTTATTTCGGCCATACCGCACATGAGCTTGGTTTGGGGCGCAGAGAATGTTGCGTATTTAAAAAAACGTTTTGATTTATTGAAAAGCAATCCGCTCTTCAAAGACATGGCTTACACAGAAGACCGCGAACAGATCGAACGATGGGTACCGCTTGCCATGAACGGACGCAGCAACGATTTGCCTGTGGCGGCCACCCGCATAGAGATCGGCACGGATGTAAACTTTGGGACACTCACCCGTGGTTTGTTTGCGCAACTGAACAAGATGCCGGGCGTAACGATCCATTACAATGTTGAAGCCCTCGACCTCGACCCTGATGGCAAAGGCGGATGGGATGTGTTTATAAAAAATTTGTTGAGCAAGGAGAAGAAAAAGGTGAACACCAATTTTGTTTTCATTGGTGCGGGCGGAGCCACGCTGCATTTGCTCAAGCGGGCTGAGATCAAAGAACGCAAGGGCTATGGTGGATTTCCGGTGAGCGGGCTTTGGCTGAAATGCCTTAACGAAAAATTGATTCAACAGCATCACGCAAAAGTGTATGGCAAAGCAAGCGTAGGTGCTCCGCCCATGTCGGTGCCGCACATTGACACGCGCATGATCGATGGAAAGAAAGAACTTTTGTTTGGCCCCTTTGCAGGATTCTCTACCAAGTTTCTAAAAAATGGATCGCTCATGGATTTGCCAAAATCCATCCGCCCCGACAATGCCATCCCCATGATTTTTGCTGGGCTGCACAACTTGTCGCTCACCAAATATTTGATCGTTCAAGTGCGGCAATCACCCGAAGATAGATTGGCAGCACTGCGCGAATATGTGCCCAATGCACAACTTGAAGATTGGGAACTCAAAGAAGCCGGGCAACGTGTGCAGGTGATTAAGAAAGATAAAAAAGAAGGCGGTGTTTTAGAATTTGGAACAGAAGTGGTCGTCTCTGAAGACGGAACGGTAGCGGCACTGCTCGGTGCATCGCCCGGGGCGAGTACGGCTGCTGCCGTGATGCTTGGCCTGCTTCCTAAATGTTTTAAGAAAGACAACCAAGGCGAGGAGTGGCAAAACAAATTGAAAGAAATGTTTCCGTCTTATGGCTTGGACTTATCGCAAGACGAAAAACTTTTGGAGAAAACAAGAAAGCGCACTGGCACTATTTTGGGGTTAGAAAAAAATAGTTGAGCATTCAATTTCCCATCATCACAAACGCGCCCCAGTAGTAAGGGTTGGTGTACTTACCTTTTAATTGCAGTTGTGCCTGACGAAAAGCCTCGGCCTTCGTGGCTCCGCCCATCCAGTTTTGATAGAATGCAGTCATCAATTCTTGGGTGGCCTCGTCATCGACTTTCCACAAACTCATAATGATGGCTTGCGCACCTGCCGACTGAAAGGCACGCTGCAAGCCGTACACGCCCTCACCGTTTTGAACTTCACCCTTGCCCGTCTCGCAGGCACTGAGCACCACCAAGTCCGTGTTGTCTAAGTTGAGGTTGGCCGCTTCGTAGGCCGTGAGGATTCCGTTTTCATCTTCGAGCCGCACATTGTTTTGAATGAAGTTGGAAGCACCACTCAACAAGAGGCCAGATCGCAGCAAAGGATTTTGCCGAGCGTACTCCGTTGCCGCCCCCACTTTGAAAGTGGAAGAAGATTCGTTCTCATCAACAAAAAAACCATGCGTGGCAATGTGCAGCACACGTGGGTAGTCCACGGCCTTCAGTTCTTTTTCGGATGCATTTTCATCTGTAAAATAATTGGTCTGCCAATGATGCGAGGCGAGAATATTTTTTATTTGAGCAATTTCAGTTTGCGTGCCGGGCAGCTCGGCAATGCCTGTGGCATCGAGTTCGTCTATCGAGGCCGCATCAACATCGCGCTTCTGTTTTTTTAATTTTTCTTGAATGCGCGCTTTGCCCATAAAATATTTTGGGTAACCAAAGAGTGAGGCGGTGGTGGAGGTAAACCGGCTGGCTCGCTTGCCCTTGAGCTGCAAGAGATCTTTGGTGTTTGAGAGGATGGTGAGGTTTTTACTTTCCACCAAAAATTTACCATCGGCATCGGCCAAGGTGTTGAGGTTGATTTGGTTGTACACGCCATCGAGTGAAAGATAAATGCGCGTTTTGTTTTTGACTACGGCATCAAGCGGAGCCCAAAAATTAGTGTACGAAAGTTGATCGTCTATTTTGGCAGTGATGGCATTTTTGTAATAGCGGAGTGCGCGGCCTTCCAATAATTTTCCGTTGGGCAACACCACCAACTTGGGGTTTAGTTTTGTTTCGGCAGTCAGCACCAAGGCAGCATAAACAACACTGTCGCGCAGGTAGCGGTCGTAGTGACGATAGCGAATAATCTCAATGGCGGCCTCGGTGGGCAACAGTGCGCGCTGCACTTCTTTCCAAGTGACGAGCTTGCTCTGCCCGCCTTTGTCTTGCGCCAAATCTTCGGCAGAGATATTTAACTCTTTTTCACTGTTTTTAGAAATCGTCTCCAACGAATCCACCAATTGTTTTTTGTTTTTTAATTCCGAATCGGAAGACGTGTAGAGCTGCGCCAACTTTTCGCGTGTCTCCATCCAATGGTAATAGTGGTTTACCATGGCGGTGTCTTTGCTGGTGAGGATACGTTTTTTGATTTTGTTGGAAGCACTCAGCAAGATGGCTTTGGTGGCCAATTGATTGTTGTACATCTCGCCAAGGATGGCGGGGTTTTGCGGAGCGCGCAACACCGCAAACGTGTTGAAGTATTCAAAATCACTTTTGATGCCTTTCCAAAATTGTGATTTCTCCTCATCGCTCATAAAGTAAAAATTTTCGCGCGTGTAGGTCAGTAAGTTTTGAATCACATCCAGCCAATATTTTTCGGCCTTGTCGAGCTTGCCCCAGGCCTGATAGAGCGAAGCATAGTTGTCGGTGACGATGGCATACGCCCGAGGGTCTAATTTGACATCTAATTCTTTTCGCAACGCGGCTGCTTTAATCAAAAGGTCTTCGGTGGCGGCAAAATCTCCTTTGGCAAGTGTGGCTACCGAAAGGTTGTTGAGCGAAGTAGCATAAGGAGCAGATTTTTTAGTGCTATTCAATTCGCGCATTTCAAGGCAGTACTTGAAGTGCTTGGCCGCAGCATCAAAGTTTTTTTGATCCAATTCGGCAAGGCCCATCAGGTTGTGCACGTCAAGGATCAAATAATTGTCGCGCGACAATTCGCCTTCAAAATAAGTGAGCAGGTCATTGCCTAAGTTAATGGCCTGAACGAACTTATCGGAACTGTAATAGGACGACAAAAGATATAAATTTTTTGTGGCGTAATTAAAATCTTTGCCCGAGCGCCCTTCCACCAACGCGATCACCTCTTTGCGAAGTTTTTCTACGCGATTGAATTGCCCCAGTTTCTCATAGAAGTCTGCCAGGGCTTCTGCGGCATCGAGATAGGTATAAAAAAAATCTTCTTTGTTGACACCCATGATGGCCACGGCTTGGGTCAAAAATCCTTCAGCTTCTTTGTTTTTGTTACGTGCCGAAAGAATCTTGCCCAATAGGATAATGTGGCTCGCGTAGGATTTACTGTTCTTGCCATAAGCACTGGCAGCAAGAATGCTGCTGGACTTGACTGCGAGTGGCTCGGCTTCCGAAAGTTGATTCACATTAAAATAAAAGTTGGCTAAGTCGAAAACAAAGGAGGCGTAGCTAGGGTGCGTTTCGCCATAAAATTGTTTCGCGGTTTCTGCCGCGAGTTTGTACAAACTTTCTGCTGCCTTTCTTTTTCCAAGATTGAAATTGATGGTGGCGAGCTTGTAGGTGGTGTTCAGGTAATTATTGGATTGCGTTCCTTCATCAGGGAGAATCAGATCGCGAAACTGAATGTACAAGCCTTCTGCTTTCTGGTACTCGCCCTGATCAAAATAGCAAGAGGCGAGATTGCGCACAGCAAGAAAATACTGTTGATTATTTTTTCCTACAGATTTTTCGAACCCCGCCATGATCTGCTGAAAAACTTTAACGGCATCGCTGTAAAGACTGCGCTCGTTGTAATAGTAAGCGAGCGAAATTTGAAAATTGAGATAGGTAATACTTTCGGTGCCAAATGCTTTCTCTATAATGCCCAACGCTTTCAGCAGTAATCGTTCAGCATTTTCATAATCGGCAAGCTTACGGTAACTGATGGACATATCGCGAAGGAGGTCTGCAGTGGTGAACGGGTTTTCGCTCATATTTTTTTCAAAATAGTTGAGTGCTCTTTCGTTGCATTGAATGGATTCTTTATGCTGCCCAAGATCGCGCTTGATGTCAGCCATTGCATTGAGTGCATCCACATAAATCTTTCCTCGTACAGCGTTGGGCGTGTCTCCCAATGTATTTAGAACCGTATCTAATAGCACTATGCCTTTGTCGTAGGCAGATTGATCTGTGTAGATCGTTGCCAATACCACCATCGATTGCAAGTAAGGTCGGCTCGTTTCTCCATTGACTTGCTTTGAGAGTGCCAGCCCTTGCGTATAAAAATCAACAGCCTCGGCAGGCTTGTTCATTTCGTTGTAAAGCAAACCAAGCCCGCACAGCACATCAGAGTACAAGCCGGTATTGGTGTCGCCAATTTTCTCCAATATTGTTTTGGCTTGAATCCAATCGGTCAATGCCTTTTGATTTTCTGAATTACTTCGATAGACGCCTGCGCGGCCATCAAGCAGATCGCTGTGGAAACGTGTGTTCAACAGATTGTGTGTCGTGATTACGTTCAGTATTTTGGTGTAAGTCTGCAAGGCACTGTCTAACGCATTTGCGTTGTTGTATTGATTGGCAAGCGAACTAAGTGTGGTTTGATAATCTAAAAAAGAGGGAATATTATTTTCTTCAGCTAAAAACTGATAATGTTTAAACCACCAGATCGCTTGAGGCTGGTGACTCAGTGCTTGATTGCAGTAGGCAATGAAGTATGCGCAGGCCATCACCATTTTATTTTTTGCATCGATGGCCCGCATATCGTTCATTAGATTTTTAAAAAGGGGGATTGCTTTTTCGTAATTGCCTTGTGCATAGTGAAAGTCTGCTTCTTTTTTGCGTGCGGCCATCACATCAAGTTGATCTTTGCCTTCGCTTATCTGCCTTTTTATTTCGATTGTAAAGAGGCTGTCAGCTTCGTTCTTCCGCTTGATTTCATACAGCGTGATGCCCTTGTTGTACAAGGCCGTCAGATAAAATTCTTTGTCAGTTTCTAACTTGCGTGTGCTTGCCATGAGCGTGTCATAGATAACCAACGATCGCTCGTATTGTTTGATGCCTGAGTAGGCATTGGCCAAATCATTAAGTGACGACCGATAATTATAGGAAGTTCTGCCTTCGTACTTCTCTACCAATTTGCGATATTCTTGAAACCACGGAAGCGCCTGTTGGGCTTGGGCTTTTCCGTATAGAAGGATATACCCGTACAGATAAAAAGGCAGCGCGTAACTCTTGTGCTCTTTGGGGTATTCGCGCTTGATCACTTTCTTTTCCCAACTGACAGCCTCCCATGCTTTGTCAAATTGTTTGCCTTTCACCAAGGCATAAATGCTGTCGCGGATATTGTAGGGCTCTTCTTGCCAATCCAAAAAATAGTACTTCGCTTTTTCTTTTTTGCCTTGTGCCGTCCAATAGTTCCACTTGCCTTGGTGCTCATTTTTTACGAGCAGTCCTTGTGCTGTTTTTTTTGCGGTGAGCGAATCGTAATAATTCCAGATCCCTTCACCAAGGTCATTGGTATTGTTGCCTGCGCTTTTTAGTTGACCGTTGGCGAAGTAATATTTTGTGGGGCCATGTTTTTTTCCGTGAAGGCCCGTGCCCTCTGATTTTATTTTTCCGTTGATGAAGTAGTTCACATACGCGCCTTCGAAGAGACCATCGGTATAAAAATAGTTTGACTCGATTTTTCCGTTATCGTAATACCAAACCCAAGCACCTGTTCGCTTTCCATTTTTGTAAAAACCCCTTGCCTCGGGTTCCCCATTGTAGAAATATGAAATAAATAAACTGTCGCGATTGCCCGCTATGAAAGAGGACTCGTCTTTCAATTTTCCATCGGGATAAAAATTAATAGCCTTTCCTAGCAGCGTGCCATTCACCAATATTTCTGTGCCATCGAGTGCGCCCCCTTCAAAATAGTAGCTCCACAATCCGTCTTTATTGCCGCGATTTTTTTTTCCTTTGGCCAACACGTTCCCGTTATCGTAATAGCTGACAAACGCACCATGAATTGTGTCGCGCTCATACAGGGCAATGGATTCCAGCTTTCCATTGGGCTTGTACATTTTTATTTCGCCTTCGTAAAGCCCCTTTCGCAGCGCTCCCTCTACTTTGAGTGTGCCGTCTTCGTAATAAAATCTCCAATCGCCAATGTTGGAGCCGTGAAGCATTTCGCCTTCCGATTTTTTGTTGCCATTGGTAAAGTAGTAAGCCCAGTGGCCTGTCTCTTTTCCGGCACTGTCATACGCCCCCTTTTTCAGTAGCGTCTTGCCGCCATCATTATACACCGTCCAGTTTCCAAACTGCTTGTCATTTAGATAAGAGCCGGTCTCCTCCAAAACACCCTCTTGATTGTACCATTCCCACGCTCCGTTTTTCAAATCGTTGGTGTAAAAAGTTTTGCTGTGACGGTTGCCATTTTCATAAAAGGTCAACCATAGCCCATCGATTTTATCTTTTACTTTATATCCCGTTGATTTTAATTGACCGTTGGCGTGAAACTCCGTCCAGGCCTCACGTTGTTTGCCATGCTTATCAATTTCCAACCAACGGTAGCCTTCTTCTCTATAATAATTGAATTTGCCCACGGCCGAGTCTTCCTTCATCATCCCTTGCGACAATAGTTTTCCATTGACCGAGTATTCGGCAAAGGGCCCATCGAATTTTCCCTTCACGTAAACGGCTTTGTATTTTACTTTTCCGTTTTCGTGATAGTTGATTCCTTCGACATCGATTACATCGGGGATCATCGACAACAAATATCCTTCCCATTGTTTTTGTCCCGTGCGGTAGAAGTCGCGCACTTTGCCTGTAGGTATGCCCGCCTCGTAGCGCAACAAGCGATAGTACCGTGCTGAGTCAGGATTTTTTAATTCCTTTCGAAAGGCGCTATCAAACAGCAGAGTCCAGTGGCCGGTGCGTCTGCCCTTCTCATCGAGTTTGTTGGGCGAGACCGGAAATTGCGATTGCGAAAAAAATGGGAAAAGAAATAGGACAGCGAAAGCACGGAGTAGCTTCATGTAGCGTGGGATAGATTACAGAAAGATAAAGTGAAAGAATTTAGCACGTGCAGCTTTTGTACAAAATGTTTGGAGCGATATTGAAGTGCGGAGTCGATTAGTTCAATTACTTTTACACCACCATGCGCTTTTTTTTTATTTTAATTGTTTTGTTTGCTTCGTCTTGTGGAGGTTCACTCTCGAGCGAGCAACGAAAAAAAATTCGTGAGAACATGGAAGCCAAGGCCATCAAAAAGATTTCGGATGCCGAACTCACCGAAGCTGCGCTGGCGTATGCGCGTCCATTGGCCACATTGATCGAAGCACGTGACAAAGACTTGAGCAACCGTCCTTACTTGGATTCGCTTGAAAAAAAATTTGGCGTGCAAATACTTGCGATGCAGCCCACCGACTCTATGCTGCGCGGAGTGGAACGGAAGATTATTGAGGCCTACACGTCCACTTTGGGTGCAGGGGTGGTAAACTTAGGCGACAACCTTCAAAGAATGGGCAACGACTCGCTGCTGTACACCAAGCCGTTGATGAAAGAGCTGCCCGATGGGTCGATCGCTTTTACCAAGGCACTTGGTGTGAGGATACCAAAAAAGCAAATCATCTTGTCGATCAAAGACTGAATATAAGAATCGTCATCACATGAATTTGTGAGTAGTGATCCTTTGCAATACAAAAAAATAGACGCACTTTTCGGTTTCCATCGATGCCTTTTTAGGATAAATAAAAGGTTAGTTTTGCGAGTAAATAATATTTGTAGCTTTGAGTTCTTTTGGTGTCTTTAATATTGGAATTTAGACTTTTTGAACCCTTTTAATTTCATGGGCATACTCCTCTTCTCTTTGTTCAGAAGTAATAGCCAAACCGAGACAATTCTTTTTGGGGTATTTGCCACCGTCATCTTTACTTTCTTGATTATCGACTTGGGGGTTTTCAATAAAAGCGCCAAGAAAATCTCAACAAAGTCTGCGCTCATTCAATCCATCTTTTGGGTCATCGTCAGTTCTATCTTCGGCTACCTCGTTTATTATTTTGATAAAGACGGAGCGGCAAGCGGTAACAGTTTTGATAAATCCATCGAATTTTTCTCCGCTTACCTTACGGAATACGCCCTCTCGGTCGATAATATTTTTGTGATCCTTTTGATCTTGAAATATTTTTCTGTCAAAGAAGAATATTATCACAACGTGCTCTTTTGGGGAATCCTTGGAGCGGTGGTTTTTAGAGGTGTTTTCATTTTTGTGGGAGCCTTGCTCATTGGCAAATTCCATTGGATATTATATGTTTTCGGTGTCTTCTTGATTTATTCGGGCGTCAAAATTTATTTTGAAGACAGCGATGAAAAAATCGATCCCGAAAAAAACCCGATCCTAAAACTTTGCCGTAAATATTTGCCCATTACCAAAGATGAAATGGGCGGGAAATTCTTGATTTCTCAAAATGGCAAATGGATGTTCACCCCACTTTTTTTAGTTATCGTATTGATCGAGACTACGGATTTGATTTTTGCAGTGGATTCAATTCCGGCTGCCTTCGCCATCACTCAAAATGAATTCTTGATTTACACGTCCAATATTTTTGCTGTGATGGGCTTGCGAGCCATGTTCTTTTTGTTGGCAGGCATCATCGACAAGTTTTATTTGCTGCAAAAAGGACTGTCGATCATCTTGTTTTTCATCGGTGCCAAAATGCTGTTGGAGATTGTTCCTATTGAATTGAGCCCAACCCTTTCGTTCACCGTGATCATTGTCACACTCACGCTCTCCATTATTTTTTCGGTGGTCATCCCCAACAAAGACAAGGATGAAGAAAGCCAAGAAGCAGAGGAAGTGAAAAGTTAGCGCGTATTCAACTCGGCAAAAAAATTAGCGGGTAATATTTTTAGGAGCATAGGCAGCGTGAGGAACCGTTGCGGCAAAGAGATAATCACCAGTGTTGGGATCGTCTTTAGCACGGCAATCAAGAGTTGCTTCATCCGTATTTTTTCTTCTTCGGTAAGTTCGTTGGCTTTCGATTTTTTCAACAACGGCATCAGTTCGTCACTTTCTTGTACCTCCTTCATCAAACGGTTTTTGTTGTTGTCGGTGATGCGTGCCAGCCGCTTTACAAATTGCTCACTTACTTGATTATAGTCTTGTTTGTTTTGCAAATAGTCAAGGTCTTTCCAATGTTCTAACACGAATCCTTCAATGGCCATCATGCTGTTCTCAAGGTCATCTTCGCTAAAGCCCATGTAGGCACAGAGCTTAACCAAAAAAGCCTGCTCGTTGTTTTCTACTTTTTTGTCTGACCAAATGGTGAGGATGGCGATCTCTAAAAAGTATTTTTTCAGTATCCACGAATTGTTGGTGGGCAGGTTTATTTCTTCGATGTCGATGCCGTCTTCAAAAATTTTGAAAGCTTCTTTTTTGCGCTCGCTGCTCAAGCCGGCACTTTGCAAAAAATATTCTAACAGTTTGCGTTCTTCGGGCTCGATGGTGGTATTGGCGTGGGCTGCGGCAGCCATTACTTTCACCACCGAAAACCGCAACTCCTCCCTTTCGTACTTAAAGAAATCGGCCACGATGCGATCCGCATTGGTGTGGATCCATTGACCAAATATAAAAATGTCGAGGAAGAGCAAACTGTTGTGAAAAAACTGAACCCAAAAATTTTGACTTAGCTCTTTCGAGTATTCGATCCGCTTGTCTAAGATGCGTTCGGCCAACTCCAACGGAGTTTTTTTTCTGCCAAACAATGTTTTAGCGGACGTGGCCAGTTCTGGAAAGACATGGTTGTAAAAGTTGCCAATGTTTTCAATGGTTTTCATGATCACCCCCGAGAGTTCGTCAGGGCTTTTGATGGGCTTGTCGTGAAAAAGCAGCGAACTGCTGATGAGACTTTCGGCCAACAATATTTTCATCCGGTCCTTGGCCGCCCAGGGGCCGTGGCCATTGAGCTCTTCGGCACCAATGGACTGGCCGTACATCAGCCCCGTGGGTTGGATCACGCGGTATAGCGACTGCTCGGGGTGCGCACCGTTTTTTATTTCCGATGTCAAATCCTTGAGCAACTCCTTGCGGAACTCAAGGTACTGCATCAACCAACCTTTTTCTGCGGGCTTCATGGCTTAAAAATGACCGAGAAGTTACGCTTTTTTTTGAGGAATGAAAGCAGCAACAAAAGCAGCACCTATGTCAAGTATCGTCTCCCGCTTTCGGGGACGACACGCTGTATTTTAATTGCGAATAAATGTCACATCGTCCCCAAGGCGGGAGACGATGTGAGACAGGATAATCAATGGCAGAATTGCAGACGGTTTAATTGCTCATTTACAAATTCATCTTCCGCCACCCCTTGCTTTCAATTTCCTTAAAAGACTCTTCCACTTTTTTTTGCATTGCGCTTTTGAAGTGGTCTAATTTTTTTGCCAACGCTTTATCGGTGGTGCCTAAAATTTGTGCGGCCAGAATCCCCGCGTTCTTTGCTCCGTTTAATGCAACAGTTGCCACGGGCACACCCGAAGGCATTTGCAAAATCGACAAGACCGAGTCCCATCCGTCTATGGAGTTGGACGATTTGATGGGCACACCAATTACGGGTAACGAGGTGAGCGAGGCCACCATGCCGGGCAAATGTGCTGCACCGCCAGCTCCTGCAATAATAACTTTTAACCCACGGCCACGCGCAGCTGACGCATAATCCACCATGCGCTTGGGTGTGCGGTGGGCCGACACTACCGTCAGTTCGAAAGGGATTTTCATTTCATCCAAAAACTCGGCCGCCTCTTTCATGATTTTTAAATCCGACTGGCTGCCCATGATGATGCCAATGATTGGTTTGCTCATGTGGTTATTTTCAATGTTTGCTTTACAAAGTTGGCTTTCTTTTTCAAATTTTCGATGCTGCTGTCGGTAATGGTCACGTGGCCCATTTTGCGGAAGGGCTTGGTGATTTTTTTTCCATACAAATGCACATGCACGCCAGTCAGTTTCAAGACTTCCTCTAGGCCATTGTATTTTGCTTGACCAGTGAAACCCACTTCGCCCAGCAGGTTCACCATGGCACTGGGGCGGATGTTGGACGTATCGCCCAACGGCAAATTTAAAATGGCGCGGAGGTGCTGTTGGTATTGCGAAGTCACGTTGGCCTCAATGGTTTGATGGCCGCTGTTGTGCGGGCGCGGGGCAATTTCGTTCACCAAAACTTTTTGATCTTTGGTCACAAACATTTCTACGGCAAGTAGCCCTACCATTTTCAAATCGGTGATTATTTTTTTTGCCACTCGATCAGCTTCTTGGGCAACCGCGTCATTTAATTCCGCGGGAGAAAATAAATAGTCAACGAGATTGGCTTCGGGATGAAAAACCATCTCCACCGCAGGAAAAGTTTTCGTCTCGCCACCTTCGTTGCGCGCCACGATAACGGAGATCTCTTTTTCAAAATCAATTAACTTTTCTAACAGGCCAGGCGCATCAAATGCCTTGTCCAGATCTTTTTCCGTTCGCAGCAGTTGCACGCCCCGGCCATCGTAGCCTTCGCGGCCGAGTTTGTTCACTGCGGGGAGAAAAGATTTATTCGCGATAACATCTTGTTTGTTTTCTGTGAGGATAAAATCTGCGGTGGGGATTTGATGATTGATGTAAAATTTTTTCTGCGAACGCTTATCTTGAATGAGTTCGATAACATCAGGCTGAGGGAAGACTTTTTTTCCTTGCCGTACCAATTCTTTCAAGGCGGCCACATTCACATTTTCGATTTCGATGGAGACGAGGTCGCACGATTGGCCAAAGTCAACAACCGTTTGAAAGTCGGTAAGGTTTCCGGTTTTGAATTCGGCAATGGAGAAGCACGGTGCAGCGGGGTCTGGATCGAGCACCGAAAAATTGATATTCCAATCCATCCCCGATTGAATGAGCATGCGGCCGAGTTGGCCTCCACCTAAAATGCCAAGTTTAAATTGCTGATAAAATTTTTGCGACATGGCAGTGATCAGTCGGCAAGCTTGGCCGCGGCCACCACATCATCGAAATCGATGTCTGCCATTTTTATGGAATACAACAACAGCCTTACTTCTTTGACGTGAACGCTACCATCGATTTGGCTGATTTTATAAAGATGAACGAGGGCACGTTTTTTTTCTTCATCGTTGCACGAGTTGATCAGCTCAAGACTCTTCACATAAATATCTTTTAGTTTGCTGAACTTAACGGTGCGCTGGAATTCATTGAAAACCGAATCGGAAATTTTTTCTTTGTCCCTGATTTTTATCAACGTGTTCTGCTCACTTTCATTGACAATACCATCGGCATTGATGAGCAGGTGCACCAAATACAGAAGCCCAAGCTGATAGTTTTTATTGTCCACCGACAAAATATTTCTTTAAAGATAAATGAATTGCCACTAACGAGGAAACAGTAACACGACTTCTTGCTAAGAAAGAAATTGATAAACTGCGAGTGCTGAAAAATAAGCCAGCGCAGTCATGTACGCCAACTGGATCATCGGCCATTTCCAACCTTTGGTCTCGCGCTTTACCACCGCCAGCGTGCTCATGCACTGCATGGCAAAGGTATAAAACACAAGCAACGACATCCCCACGGCCAGCGTGTAGCGTGGCCCGCCAGTTTCAGGGTTGATCTCGGATTTTAATTTTTGTTTTATCGTAGATTGGTCTTCACTGCTGGCAATGCTATAGATGGTGGCGATGGTGCCCACGAATACTTCGCGCGCAGCAAATGAAGTGACCAGTGCAATGCCAATCTTCCAGTCGAAGCCAAGGGGTTTGATCACGGGCTCTAACACTTTCCCCAGCTGGCCAGCATACGAATGCTCTAACTTGTAAGCGGCCAGGCGATCATGCAGCATTTGTTCCGTAAGGTTTTGGTTGGCGGTTTCTTTTCGCACTGTTTCTTTGGCCGCGTTCATCACATCACGTGGCCCGTAGCTGGCCAGCACATACAAGATGATGGAGATGGCAAGAATTGTTTTGCCGGCTTGAAACACAAATGCTTTTGTCTTTTCGATAATTTGATAGCCCACGTTGCTCCACTTGGGCATTCTATAGGTGGGCAGTTCCATGATGAGGTAGCTGCGCTCTTTCACGTTGATCAAAAACTTCATGGCCAGCGCAGAGAAGAGGGCAGCCAAAAAACCTAACAGATACAGGCCCATCAGCACTAAGCCCTGGTAATTAAAAAAGCCAAAAACTTTTGTGTCGGGGATGATGAGCGCCACCAAAATAGTGTACACAGGCAACCGTGCCGAGCAACTCATCAATGGCGTAACAAAAATAGTGATGAGCCTGTCTTTCCAGTTTTCGATGGTGCGTGTGGCCATGATGGCCGGGATGGCGCAAGCCCAGCCCGACATCAGCGGCACAACGCTTTTTCCGCTCAGTCCAAATTTGCGCATGAGCTTGTCCATCATAAAAACCACGCGCGCCATGTAGCCGGTTTCTTCCAGCACCGAAATGAACGCAAACAAAATGGCGATCTGTGGAATGAAAATCACAATGCCCCCAATGCCGGGCACAATGCCGTGCGAAATCAGTTCAAAAAACGGACCTGCGGGCAACACGTGATCGAGCTTATTGCCAAGCTGTGCAAACGTGGTGTCGATAAAATCCATCGGGATCTGCGCCCACGCAAAAATGGATTGGAAGATCAAAAACAAGATCAAAAAGAAAATCACATAGCCCCAGATTTTGTGCGTGAGCACGCGGTCGATGCTGTGCGAGACTTTTTTCCAACCTTCGTTTGAAGAGCGAAGAATCACTTCGTTCAGCAGGTCTTGGATAAAGCCATAGCGCATGATTGTTTCTGCGCCTTGGTATTTGTAGGCAAAGAAATTGTTTTGTTTGGCGTTGGCGCGGATAAATTCTCGATCGCGCTCAGGCAAAAAAACCAAATTGTCGGACTGCTGCAAAAACTGATAGGCTTCATAGTCGGAGGTGAGGGCAAACCGTTCTTTTATGGTTTCGATGAGCGGCTTGCTCTCGTCATCGGCACGATAAATAGTTTTGCTGCTGGGCTTCAGGGGGCTTGCCAAAATAGTCCGCAGTTTATCGATGCCTGTGCCGTTGCGCGCGTTGATGAGCACCACAGGCATGTCCAATTTTTTTTCTAATTTTTTCAAGTCAATGCTCTGCCCCGATTTGGCGGCAAGGTCCACCATGTTCAACGCCAACACCGTGGGCAGCCGCAAGTCCATCAATTGCGTGAGCAACAGCAAACAATTTTTTAGATTGGTGGCATCGGCAACGAGCACCACCTTGTCGGGATAAAAATTCCCTTTTTGGTCTGTAAAAATTTCGGCCACTACTTTCTCATCGAGCGTGCGCGGGTAGAGACTGTACGTGCCGGGCAAGTCGATGATCTCGGCAACGGTGTGGTCGTCAAGTTGGCAAGTACCCGTGCGCTTGTCCACGGTTACGCCTGGGAAGTTTCCAATTTTTTGGTTGAGGCCCGTCAGTTGATTGAACAAAGAAGACTTGCCCGAGTTGGGCTTGCCAGCCAATGCGATTTTTAGTTTTCGCTCCGATGCCATCAATTCAAAATTGAAATAGTTGCAGCTTCTTCCAACCGAAGCGAAAGATCATAGCCCGAAACACTCACACAAACCGGGTCGCCAAAAGGCGCGGTAAAATTGAAACGAACTGCGGTGCCAGGCAAAAAGCCCATTTCTAAAAGCTTCACCGAAATTTCTTCGTCAGTGAAACCCGAGATCACCGCAGTTTCGCCCGGGATCATTTGAGCAACAGTTTTGAAGTTGGTTTGCAATCTTATTTAGATTAATTTTAAATAACGCGAATATATGTGCCTTGCTTTGTAATGCAAAGACGATAGGCCTAAATGTTTGATCACAAAACCATAATGATGAAAGATAGGGTTCGGTCAATGAAGAAGAAACCGAAAGACGAAAAGCCGATTCCAAAAAAAATGGAAAAACCATTGGCGTCTTCCGAAACCGACAAAACGACAACTTTTGACTTTGGCGGCTTGCCCGCCCGCGACCTGAAGAAAAACTTGGGCTGTGGATGAAAGTCATAAAATGGGCAGCACCACCTTACTTTTGAAAATATTTTTTTACTTTTACTTAAACTATTAAACCACACTTCATGAAAACTAAAGTTATTATCGTTTGCCTGGCTTTGATTTTTTCCGGCATGCAAGTTTTCGCACAACTTTCTAAAGCCGAAAAAAAGGAATGGAAAAAGAAAGCCAAACAATATGCCAAGAACCCGGCCAGCTTAAAAACACTTATCGAGACCAAGCAGGTTGTTGAAACCGACAACTCTTCGCTCAAAGGCCAAGTGAGCACACTCAATGGCCAAATCAGTGATAAGAATTCGCAGATCGCAGACCTTGAAGATCAGATCTCAAAAATGCGCAGCGACCTCACCGCTACCAAAGCAGCGTTGGCGCAGTTGAAAGAAACACCGCCCGCACCAAGTCCTATGGACTTTTCCAAGGGTGTGGTTTTCAAAGTGCAGATCGGGGCCTTTAAAAACAAGGACCTTTCAAAATACTTTGAGAACAATCCCAACTTTGGTGGTGAAGCCTCTGAGAAGGGCGAACAGAAATTTACCATCGGTGTGTTTCGCGACTATTGGGAAGCCGACAAGTTTAAAAAATATTTGCGCGAGATGGGCGTGAAAGATGCGTGGATTGTGCCCTTCAAAGACGGGCAGCGCGTAGAGATCAAAGATGTGCTGGAGGGTGTAGTGGCCGACAAGGCCGAGAAAGCACAAGGCACAAAATAAAAATCATTTAAGGGCATCTCTAAAACCCCGCCACACCTTCTCTTCCGGAGAAGGGGAAGGGGTTGAGGTAGTCAAAGGCAAGGTTTTTAGAGATGCCCTTAAGAAACTAAGAGCCACGCTAAACACGTGGCTCTTTTTTTTAACTAAACCTCCTTTCAAGTTTGTTCTTATTTTTGTCCGATGCTTAGAACCACCTTACTCATTTTCACTTTCACATGTATTGCTTTCGCAAGTTGGTCTCAAATCCGATTGAGCAAATTGATTATTGAAACCAAAGAACACTACTCCATTTTGTCCACTGATATTCTGGTGGTCGATACATTGGTCATGCGCGATTCGTCATCGATTATTCTGAATCCCACGAAGAAGGAAAATTTTATTCACGCCAAGGTGGCGATCATCGGCCAAGACTGTTCAATCATCGGCCATGGAAAGAATGGACAAAAAGGATTGAACGGAGAAAATGGAACAACCCAATCCGCTCCGTGCAGAAACGGAGCGCAGGGCTTTGACGCTTACTTAGGCGAGCATGGAAAAGAGGGACTGAATCTTTCGCTGTACGTAACGCAACTGCGCATCAATGGCTCACTCATCATCAACTTGAACGGTGGCGATGGTGGCGATGGCGGCAAGGGCGGGCGAGGTGGCGATGGCGGCTCAGGTACGCGCGTGTGCCCGGCTGGCGATGGTGGTAAAGGTGGGAATGGGGCTGCCGGTGGCGATGGCGGCAACGGTGGTGCGCTCAGCATCACTTGCAAACAATGCCCTGATCTCCACTTGCTCATGGGCGAAAAATTGATCGCAAAAAACTACGGTGGCTTTGGCGGGCTCGGAGGCGATGGCGGCTTTGGCGGCCAAGCCGGGCTTGGCCCTGTGAGGGATGGCCGAAACGGACAACGTGGACTGGAAGGCACAAAGGCTGAGCAAGGCAAAATTGGAATTGTAAACCTGATCGGGGAATGACATGGAAAAACGCTGGACTTACCAAGTCGTTCCATCGCCAGAAAAAATAACTGAGCTTGGAAAAGCCCTGAACATCAACGCTTACCTCGCGGCAATTTTATTGCAGCGTGGCATTGATGATTTTGAAACCGCTAAAAATTTCTTCAGGCCTTCGCTATCGCACCTCCACGATCCTTTTTTAATGAAAGATATGGCGCAAGCAGTAGCGCGATTAAAAAACGCAATTGACAACAATGAAAAGATACTGATCTATGGCGACTACGATGTGGACGGCACCACGGCCGTGTCGCTTGTTTATAGTTACCTCAAAAGTTTTTATCCGCATTGCGACTTCTACATTCCCGACCGCTACACCGAAGGCTACGGAGTTTCAGAGGCGGGGATCAAGTGGGCAGAAAAAAATGGCTTTACATTGGTCATCGCCTTGGACCTCGGCATCAAGGCCAGCGACATGGTGGCGCTGGCCAGCATCAAGGGCATCGACTTTATTATTTGCGATCATCATTTGCCCGGTGGCGAAATTCCCAACGCGGTGGCCGTGCTCGACCCCAAGCGTGAAGATTGTAATTATCCATTTAAAGAACTGAGTGGTTGCGGCCTTGGATTTAAATTGATTCAGGCTTTCGCAAAAAAATTCAAGGACGAACAAGAAACGTTTCACTACCTCGACCTTGTGGCGGTAAGCATCGCCTCAGATATTGTGCCGATCAATGGCGAGAACCGCACCCTTGCCTTTTTTGGTTTGCAAAAACTAAATAGCAACCCGTGCCCTGGCCTCAAGGCATTAAAAGAAATTGCCGCCATCAAACATGACTTAGATGTGTCGGGTGTGGTGTTCACGCTCGGGCCGCGCATCAATGCGGCCGGGCGCGTGGCGCATGCGCGCGGGGCAGTAGAGCTTTTGATTTCGCAAAGCGAAGAAGACGCCAATGCGTTCGCAGAAAAAGTGAACATCAAAAATGATTTGCGCAGAGAATTTGATTTGAGCATCACCGAAGAAGCCTTGGCGATGATCGAAACCGATGTGTCGATGCGCACTGCAAAATCAACCGTGCTATTTAAAAGTACTTGGAACAAAGGCGTGATCGGCATTGTGGCCTCGCGCTGTATCGAAAAATATTATCGCCCCACGATTATCCTCACGGAATCAAACGATAAAGTCTCGGGTTCGGCACGAAGCGTAAAAGGTTTTGATTTGTACAAGGCATTAGAAAATTGTAGCGACTTGCTCGAAAAATTTGGAGGCCACAAATATGCAGCAGGTCTTACGCTTGATAAAAGTAACTTGAGGGCTTTTCAAAAACGGTTTGAAGAAGTAGTGTCGGCTTCCATCACCGAAGAAATGCAAACGCCAGCAGTGGAGGTGGACATTGTCATTCCGCTTGACGCGATCACGGGAAAATTTTTCACCATCTTAAAACAAATGGCACCCTTTGGCCCAGAAAACCCCAAGCCAGTATTCGAGGCAAGGAATTTGTATGTAGCCAACTCGCTGTCGAATTTTAAAGACAGGCATGTTCGTTTTTTGGTAGGGCAGAAGGGAAGTGAAAGTGTTTTTCAAACCGTGGGCTTTGATCTGGCCGATCATTATAAAAATTTGGCCAGCGGAAATAATTTTAAGATGGCTTTTACAATCGATGAAAATAGTTACAATGGCATCACGTCCATCCAACTGAGGGCAAAAGAGATTAAATTTGAATAACATGGTTTTGCGTGCCGAACATTTGATTAAAAAATATAAGAAACGCACGGTGGTGAACAACGTGTCGGTGCACGTGGGCCAAGGGGAAATTGTGGGGCTGCTCGGCCCCAATGGTGCGGGCAAGACCACAATCTTCTATATGATTGTGGGGTTGATCAAACCCAACGAAGGCAATATTTTTTTAGATGAAGAAAACATCACCAGCCTGCCCATGTACAGGCGTGCAAAATTGGGCATCGGTTATTTGGCGCAAGAAGCGTCTGTGTTTAGAAAGCTAACGGTGGAAGAAAACATCATGGCTCCGTTGGAGATGCGCGACATGAGCAAAAAAGACCGCAAGGAAAAAGTAGAGAAGTTGCTGGTAGAATTCAGTCTCACACACGTGCGAAAAAATTTGGGCATGGTGCTATCGGGTGGTGAAAGACGGAGGACAGAGATTGCACGTGCCCTGGCAGTCGATCCGAGTTTTGTTTTGTTAGACGAACCCTTTGCGGGCGTTGACCCCATTGCGGTGGAAGAAATTCAAGGCATTGTAAGCAGGCTCAAAAAGAAAAACATCGGCATCCTGATCAGCGATCACAACGTGGACGAAACCCTTGCCATTACCGACCGTGCTTACTTGATGGTGGAAGGAAAACTTTTTAAAGCAGGCACAGCACAAGAACTTGCCGATGACCCTTTGGTTCGAAAAGTTTACCTCGGACAAAATTTTCAGTTGCGCAGAGCAAACGTGGAAACTCATCCGTAACTGCTTTTTTCTATCGTTTCGTATTCTTTTTGTTTGGAGATTACCGCCAAGCCCTGCTATTTTTGATTTTATTGCAATATGCAACTGATCAACTCCATCCTCACTTGGGTAATGAAAAAGCGGATCCACCAGATCGAGCTCTTCATGAAGTACCCGCACGAGGTGCAAGACGAAGTGCTTAAACGATTGCTCGCCACCGCCACAGGCACGGAGTTTGGCAAAAGCTTTTCGTTCGAAGACATTGTCAACTACGAAGATTTTAAAAGACGCGTGCCAGTTCATACGTACGAACAACTTTTTCCGTACATCGACCGGCTCATGCATGGAGAGCAAAATATTTTGTGGCCTTCCGAAATAAAATGGTTTGCCAAATCGAGTGGCACCACCAATGCACGTAGCAAATTCATCCCGGTTTCTGCTGAAGCAATTGAAGAGTGCCATCTCAAGGGTGGCAAAGATTTGCTTTCGATCTATGTCAACAATTTCCCGGAAACAAAAATATTTGATGGCAAGGGGCTCGGCATAGGTGGAAGCTATCAGGTGAACGAGTTTGACCCCACGGCTTCTTCGCACTATGGCGATGTCTCGGCAGTGATTATGCAAAACTTGCCTCCATGGGCAGAGTTTATTCGCACGCCCAGTTTGGAAGTGGCGCTGATGGGCGACTGGGAAGAGAAGATTGATAAGATTGCCATCAGTACCGCCAAAGTAAACGTGGCGCACGTGGCCGGAGTGCCCACGTGGACGGTGCTGTTGTTACAGCGTATCCTCGACCTCGAAAAGAAAAATAGCATTCTTGAAGTGTGGCCCAACTTGGAAGTTTTTTTTCATGGCGCGGTAGCCTTTAAGCCTTACAAAAATCTTTTCAAGTCGCTGATCCCTTCTGACCAGATGCGTTATTGGGAAACCTATAATGCGAGTGAAGGCTTTTTTGGAATTCAAGATCAGAAAGATTCAGACGAATTATTATTGATGCTCGACTACGGTGTGTTTTATGAATTCATCCCCATGGAAGAATGGGACAAAGAATATCCGGATGCGATCAACTTAGCCGATGTGGAGCTTGGAAAAAACTATGCCGTAGTGATTTCTACCAACGCTGGGCTGTGGCGCTACAACATTGGCGACACGGTTAAGTTTACGTGCCTTGCACCGTACCGCATCAAAATATCGGGGCGCACCAAACATTTTATAAATGCCTTTGGCGAAGAGGTGATCATCGAAAATGCCGACACCGCCATTGCCTACGCCTGCGATCAAACCCATGCGGTGATCGACAATTACACGGCAGCCCCGATTTATTTGGAGAAATCAAAACGCGGTGGGCACGAGTGGATCATTGAATTTAAAAAACAACCGGAGAGCCTTGAGCAATTCACGCAAGCATTGGACGACATGCTGCGCAAAGTCAACTCCGACTACGATGCCAAGCGTGCGCACAACATTGCGCTTGTAGCACCAAAGATCCACAGCGTGGCAGAGGGAACATTTTATAATTGGATGAAAAAGCGCGGCAAACTTGGCGGTCAAAACAAAGTGCCAAGACTTAGCAACTCAAGGGAGTTTGTGGATGATATTTTGTCAGTGCAGAGTACTTGACTTCACAGCGGCAACTTGGCTTCCCTCCACGCGTTCAGTCCGCCCTTAAGTTGGTACACTTCTTTGAAGCCTTTCGCTTTCATTATCTCAGCCGCCTTGGCACTGCGCTTGCCTGCGGCACAATAAACAAAAACTGGAGTTTCAGCAGATAGCTTTTCAAGCTTGTCAGCGAAGGCGTTGTCGTAAACAATATTTTGAGAGCCCGCGATTGTTCCTTCTTTCACTTCGGCCTCTGTGCGCACGTCAAGTAAAACAGCATTGACTGTGCTTCTATATTTCGAATTAAAATCTTGTGGCGAAAGCGATGTTTCGGTTTTCTGCTCACTACAAGCAACAAGCAATAGAAGTACAAGAAGTTTTTTCATGGCATTTGCATTTACTTTAAAGTTAGCACAAAATGCCACGGATTGTACAGATTCACTCAGAAGTTAGAAAGGCTGGCCATGCGTTTTTGAAATCAAAAATTTTGCAACTGGCCTTACATTTCTCGCCAGGGTCACAGCAAAGTCTGAGGCACGCACGCTGCCAAAGAGTTTTTGAATCTGCCGCCCCGCCCAAAGGCGCTTGGCAAAATGCGAATTCCATTGCTGCGAATATTTCTTCTCCAGTTCTGGGCGCGAAATTTCCTCACAACAAAAATCCTTGATGAGCCCACTCATGATTTTTGCTGAATGAATGGCTATGGCCATGCCGTTGCCACATAGCGGAGTGATCATGCCCGCAGCATCTCCACTCATTAAAATATGATTTTCAACAGGCTTTTTTGATTCGAAAGAAATTTCGTTGATCGTTTCGGGTGTGTCGAATAAAAATTTAGAAGAAGAAAAAATAGATTTTAGATAGGGATTTTTAAAAAGCACGTTTTGCTCCATGGCTGGGATGCTTCCAAATGCTTTAAGGTTATTGCGATGAGAGAGGTAGCACAAGCAGCTTTTGCCATCTTCAACATTGCTGATGCCGCAGTATCCATCTTGAAAATTGTGAAGCGAAATTAAATCAGCAGGGTGGTTTGTTTTAATGTGGTATTTCACTCCAAGGTAAGGCGAACGCTGGCGAATAAATTTTCGGTTGAGAGTCACGTCTAATTTTGAACGCTTGCCGAAAGTGCCAATTACCAAATCGGCTTGAAGTGCTTGATCTCGAGTTTTAATTTTGAAACCATCGTTGATATAGTGAATGGATTCCACTTCAGTGTTTACTATAAATTCAGCACCGTAAGATTTTGCTTTTTGGTAAAGAAACTGATCGAACGCATACCGGCTGATGCCAAAGCCGCCAAGGCCTAAGGGCAATTCGGCCGATTTTCCGTTGACTGACGTGAGCTGAAATCGTTTGATTAGCGGTGGATTGAACTCTTCGGGAAAGAGCCCGAAGGATTTGAGGAAGGGTACGGTTTCGTTGGAAATGTATTCGCCACAGACCCGGTGAAATGGATATTCTTTTTTTTCGATGACCGTACAGGCAATACCCGCCTTGGCCAAGATGGTTGAGGTCACCAATCCTGCCAGTCCTCCGCCAACGATCACAATTTTTTTCACGGTTCTACTTTCGTATGGATAAAAATGATCAAACTTTTAAAATATACCGAGAAAATGGGTTACTGAAATTGAAACTTTTTAATCTACAATTGGTTACACCTAAAGTTATTATTTCACAAAAGCCATGACCAAAGAGGAGATAAATGTGTTGATGATCGGCAACAACCCATTGGAGTTAACAAAGGTATTTGATTTCTTAATGAAAGTTCCAAGCAAAAGCGTGAACACAGAAATCGCATTTGACCTGAAAAGCGTGAAAGCATTGCTGGCCAAGTTCAGTCCAAATTATATCCTCATTGACGACAACATGGGTAGGCTTGAGCTCGCAAATGTTGTGAACTTGTTTGCGCGCTTTAAAAAAACAAGGAATGTTCCCATCACCATTCTAAAAAATTCCAATTACGAGGAAGCTTTTGGAGGTGTGGCTATGAATTACATCTTGAAAGAAAACCTATCGGTAGAGTTGCTTTTCACAACATTAAAAAATTCATTTGTCTCTTCAAGGGCGCAACGCTATTTAAAAAACATTTATAAAAAGAGGAGAGGGCAACGGTTTCGAATATTGTCAACTGCTTCTTAGATTTCCTCTACCAGCGTAAATTCCTTCTCGATCACTACAGTGCCGCGCAGCAATCTCATGGTAACCTTTTTTCCTGGTTTGGTTGCAAAATAACTATTGAGTTCGCTTAAGCTCATATTAAACGTTGAGGTTTCATTAATAGCAAGAACCTTGTCGCCAACTTGAACTCCTGCCAAATGTGCTGGTGAAGTTGCCCTTACCCTAGAAACCTCAAAGTCATGTAACCGCTCACCAATGGCCCTCACCGTCAAGCCAGTCATATCGTAGTAAGGCTTCTTTTTGAAAGACGCGTTCGATTTTACAAATATCTTTTCATGGGGGAAATCAAAAATGATATTGAATCTACTTAGAACATCACCGCCCAATGACCCGTTTCTATAAACGTTTGATTTTGCAGATCTTAAAGAATCAAAATAGCTATTGGGGTCTGGGAAACTTGCGATCATATCAGTAATTATATATCGACCAATAGATAGGCTGTTGATACGCCCGATCCGTCCATTAATGTCGCCCCCTAGCCCTTTGCCAAGAACACAATTCAAATTTTTTTGAGGGACAATGATTTTTTTGTTTGACTCCGTATCCAAAAAAAGCCCTTGACTTGCACCAGTATCGATCAAGAGCTTTGCACTAATACTAGTGGTGTCGTTCAATTTTAATTCAGCCACATAGTAAGGTTTTGTGTCTTCTACGGTGATTGGCAAGCGCGAGTATTTTCGTGAAGGTTTAAATTTTTTTGGGAGCATTAACGTAAGAACCTTGGCTTGATAGTTTATTTTTATGACAAAACGGCTAAAAAGCTCGTAGCCTAAAATTCCATGCACTTCCGAGCCTAGAGAATGCCTTAGCTCTAAATAATCTTTTTCTAATACTAGCATGGCATGACCTCGGCCATGCACACCTGGCATATCGATCGTAACATTATTGGTGATATAAGCGCTAAGCAGATTCTCACCACCAAGGGCCGAAATAGTGAATTTTTTAGAATAGGTTAAATGTAAAATATCACTGTAGATTTTCTCAGTAAGAATTGTTGTCCTTACCCCTGTGTCCAAAATAAACTTTAATGGCAATTGGTTATTTATAACCACTGGCACCACCACCAAATTGTTGTGAATTTCAATGGGGATGTCTACCCTTGTGGCGCCATCGGCCAAAGAAAAACCAAGTTGGGCAAAAGTGGAATCGACAGCGACCGACAACAGTAAAATGAGAATGAAACGCTTCATAAGTGTTACCAATAAAGCTAACGAAAAAAGCAAGAAAGAAGATGGCTTACAATGGATTTACCCCAAGCAAGGTGAGGAGCTTTTTCGGGTCTTCAGCGATTTTTATCGAGTGTAAATTCTGTGTTCTCAAAAATCCATCGTCACTCATTTTTGTCATTTGTGCCAACAGTGTATCAAAAAATGAATTGATATTGAGTATGCCAACAGGTTGGTCGGTGAGCTTTAATTGTTTCCAACTTAATATTTCGGCCAACTCATCCAGTGTGCCCCAGCCCCCGGGCATGGCTATAAAAACATCCGACAGATCGGCCATCCGTTTTTTTCGTTCGTGCATAGAGTTCACCATCTCTAATTGATGAATGCCAGTATGCCCTACTTCCATTTTCATCAAAAATTCTGGAATCACCCCGATCACTTTACCGCCATGAGCCATTGCTTCATCGGCCAAGATGCCCATCAGGCCTACGTTGCCCCCTCCGTAAATTAATGTGGATTTACTTTGTGCAATGCACACGCCCAATTCTTTTGCCGCAGCCGCGTAAACCGGATTTGTTCCGGTACTCGATCCGCAAAAGACACAGACGTTCATTTTGTTAATCGCTTAGTGCTTCACATCATGCTCGTTGTCGCTCACTTTACTATTTGGGAATAGCCAAATGGAAACGATGGCAAGGATGAACAAGGCGATAACAACTCCAAAAACAGGCATGGTAAAAAATTTATGGTTCAAAAATAGATTTCGCTTTCTAAATATGTGCAATTTGGAGTAGAAAAATTACAAGCCCGAGCTTAATTAAATCTTTTTATGAAAAAAGTAGTCATCATCCTTGGAATTGCATTGGTGCTGGTGGTAGTTTATTTGGCCTACTACATGATGTTCTATACTAAAACCTTCAGCCCAGAGGCCAACGTGGATTTCACCGATGGCAGTCTGAAGGTGCATGTATTCTATAACCGGCCATACAAAAAGGGACGCGAGATTTTTGGCAACCTCGTGCCTTATGGAAAAACCTGGCGCACTGGTGCCAACGAAGCCTCAGTCTTTGAAACTACTAGCGACTTGAAATTTGGCGATAAGGAATTGAAAGCAGGCAAGTACAGTCTTTGGACTGTGCCGGGCGAGCAAACCTGGCAAGTGATTTTTAATTCTGAAATCCCCTGGTGGGGAATGAATTTTAATGGCCTTGTAAACCGAAACCTTGCCACCGATGCTTTGATTGTGGAGGCGCAGGTTCATCCACAAGAAAAAGAGTTTGAGCAGTTTACTATTTTAGTTGAAAAAGGGAGCGATGGGTACGAATTGAATTTGATATGGGACAAAACGTTGGTGAATGTTCCGTTCACGATCAAATAAAGTAATTAGGCCACATTGAATTAAAAGTTCAAATCTTATGATCCAAGTAATCCCTTCCATTGCATTACGTCATGGCCAAGTTGTAAAAATGCGGAAGGGCGATCCACAAAGTGAGAAGGCTTATGACGAAAATCCACTTGACCTCGCGAAGCGGTTTGAAGACCACGGCATTGAAGTGGTTCATTTGGTTGACCTTGATGGGGCCGAGCGAGGGAGCCCCAAAAACTACCATGTACTCGAAGCCATTGCCGGCCACACCGATTTAAAAATAGATTTCACAGGAGGCATTTCGGCCGATGGGGACATTGGCAAAGCATACGAGTTCGGTGCAGACTACATCACCGCTTCAAGCATTGCCGTTACCAAGCCCGAGCTTTTTGCATCGTGGATTGTTTCTTACGGCCGCGAAAAAATAACGTTGGGTGCCGATGTCACCGATATCAAGAGCAAGATTATTGCCTTTCGGGGTTGGCAAAAAAAATCGGAAGTGCATTTGTTCGATCACCTTCAATATTTTTACGACCGCGGATTGAAGTACGCAAAGTGCACTGACATCTCGCGCGATGGCGTTTTGGAAGGCCCAGCTTTTTCATTTTATCAAGAAATCCTCGACAAGTTTTCCGAATTGAAAGTGCTTGCCAGCGGTGGTGTGCGCGGGGTTGACGACATCAAGAAACTTAATGACATGGGCATCTTTGCCGTGATCTTTGGCAAGGCCTACTACGAAGGTATTCTTAAACTCAAAGACCTTGAGCAGTTTCTGGTGAAGAAAGAAAATTGATTTTTTTAACTGATTTTACGCAAAGGCTCAAAATTTAATCTCCAAGACTACTTCGTGCGTAAGCCCAGTTAACTAAATTCAGTCATCCAAAATGTCGGAGATCTTGAATTTTTTGATGATGAAATAAAGGAAATTGAACGAAAGCGGGTCTTCTGTTTTATCAGCAGCCGATGGTGAAGGTTTGGGTTGGTTCTCTTGCTTCTTTGCCTGAATAGTTTGATTGGTTACGTCTCTGTTTGTCGATAGGCCTTTAGTGGGCCTGGCATCATCGAACAACAACGTCTTGTCATCGTTCAAATTCAATTCGGGGTGGTTGTTCAACTCTTGAATTTCAGATGCAGGGTGATCTCCCTCTTGCGCAAAGACAATAGTTGCAGACAACCAAACGGTCAACAAAAGAGCCAATGAAAATTTTAATTTTACGTGCATTTGAATGTGAAGCAACGTGATTACTTTCGAGTTGGTTGGGCAAGCTAATAAAAAAATAATATGATTTCATGGGAAGACTTCAATAAAATTGAGCTACGAGTGGGCACTATTGTCAAATCAGAGCCCTTTGAAGGATTGCGAAACCCAGCGATCAAACTTTGGGTGGACTTGGGACCAGAATTGGGCGTAAAAAAATCGAGTGCTCAGATCACTCATCGCTATTCGCCAGAAGAACTTATCGGCAAACAAGTAGTGTGCGTTACCAACTTTCCACCCAAACAGATTTCCGATTTCATTTCTGAAATATTGGTCACCGGTTTCCCCGATGAAGAAGGTCGCGTGATACTTACTGCAATCGATAAGCCAGTACCCAATGGAGCCAAACTTTTTTGACGATGAATTTTTCTGAACTCGAAAAAATAACCGGAGGGAAAATCATCCAGCTTGCAGCCGATCGGTTAGTGGCAAACTTGGTGATCGACAGCAGGAAGGCAATAATTGATGAAGCCTCTGTATTTTTTGCGATGGCTGGCCCGAGGAACAATGGCCACGATTACCTATCAACATTGTACCAACTTGGGTTGCGGCAACTTGTGGTTGAAGGAAAAATAGATTCGAATGAATTTCCGCTCGCCAATATTTTGCAAGTCGATTCTTCTGTGCGTGCCCTGCAAGCAATTGCAAAAACCCACCGCAGCAATTTTACATTTCCGGTAGTCGGCATTACGGGTAGCAATGGCAAAACGATTGTCAAAGAATGGTTGTACCAATTGTTGTCGCCCGATTATAGTATTGCAAAAAACCCGGGCAGTTACAATTCTCAAGTGGGCGTGCCGTTGTCTGTTTGGGCGATGCAAGCCCATCATCAATTTGGGATTTTTGAGGCGGGCATTTCGCAACCCAATGAAATGCAACAGTTAGAAAAAATCATCCAACCAACACTTGGAATTTTTACCAACATTGGCACCGCCCACGATGAAGGTTTTAAAAATGCGCGACAGAAAATCGAAGAGAAGCTGAAACTTTTTCAACACGTAAATAAATTGATTTATTGTGCGGATCATGTTTTGGTTGACGATGCCATCAACAAATTGGGGATCCCTAAACTTTCGTGGGGGAAAGAAAAAAACGCAGACATCTTAATAACGCAGACACCTTCTGGTTTTCATTTTTCCTTCAACGAAAAACAGTTTGATCTTTTTTTCCCATTCAGTGATGCCGCCTCGATTGAGAATGCAACGCACGGGGTGGCGCTGATGCTGCACTTGGGTTACAAAACCGAAACAATTCAAAAAAGAATCAATGAGCTAAAACCTGTGGCCATGCGCTTGCAGTTGAAGGAGGGGATCAATCAATGTCAAGTGATTGACGACACCTACAACAATGACTTGGCGGGGCTACAGATCAGCCTTGATTTCTTGCAAGCACAACAAAAACAGAAAAAGACGGTGATTCTTTCTGACCTCCTTCAATCGGGGATGAGCGAGGACGCACTTGCGGGAACGATTGCATCGATGCTTTCCAAAATTCAAGTTTTCAACTTTATAGGCATTGGGCAGTCGCTGATGAAGCACAAAAAATATTTTTCATCAATACCTTCCGCCCAATATTTTTCAAGTACCGAAGAATTTTTAAAATCGTTTGATTTTAAATCTATTCAAGATGAAATGCTGTTGGTAAAAGGCGCGCGCGTTTTTCAATTTGAAAAAATTGTTCAGCACCTGCAACGTAAGGCACACGGCACAGTGATGGAAATCGACTTGGGCAAAATGATGCACAATCTAAATTACTTCAAATCGAAATTGAAGCCCGGTGTAAAATTAATGGCCATGGTGAAAGCCTTTGCTTACGGAAGTGGCAGCGAGGAAGTGGCCAACCTATTGCAATATCACAAAGTCAATTACCTGGGTGTGGCCTATGCCGATGAGGGTGTAGCGCTGAGAAAGAAAAACATTTCGTTGCCCATCATGGTGATGAACCCATCGGAAGAAAGTTTTGCGATGGTGCTTTCGCATAATCTTGAGCCAGTGATTTACAATTTAAAAATGCTTCACGCTTTAGTCTTTTTTTTAGAAGGCCGGGATTGCCCCATCCATATTGAGGCAGAGACGGGTATGCAGCGGCTTGGACTGAGCATAGACGAATTGCCAGCCGTGGTTGAAATCTTAAAGAAAAACACAAACCTGCACGTGAAGTCAGTATTCTCGCACTTATCTGGAGCGGATGAAAAAGCGCACGACAGTTTTTCGGGTAAGCAATTTGCTTTTTTTCAAAAGTTTTATTCGCAGCTCACCTCGTCATTGCCCATCAAACCCCTTCGCCACATTCTCAACTCGGCTGGCATCCTTCGTCTCCCCGATTTTCAAATGGACATGGTGCGGTTAGGTATTGGTCTGTATGGAATTGACCCAACCCAAGAAAATGATAAGGCACTTCAGTCGGTAGCCACATTGAAAACAGTGATCTCGCAAATCAAAAAAATAAACAAGGGGGAAACTGTTGGCTATGGCCGAATGGGGGTAGCTGAACGAGAAACGACAATAGCGACACTTGCCATTGGCTATGCCGATGGGTTTAGCCGCAGTTTCAGTAAAGGAAAAGGAATGGTGTCAGTGCATGGACAGCGGGCGCGAGTTATTGGAAATGTGTGCATGGACATGACCATGGTGGACATTACGAATATACCCGCAAGGGAAGGCGATGAGGCAATTATTTTTGGAGATGGACTTCCCATTCATGAAGTAGCAGCAAGCATCGGCACGATTGCTTACGAGATTTTAACGAATACTAGCGAACGAGTAAAACGTGTTTTTGTTGCCGATGGAGTTTAAATCAAAGCAAGTCGTTCACGGCTTCCCAAACTGCCTCGGGTTCATAACCTTTGCCAATCACAAAACGCGCAATGGTGTTCTTCTTTTTAAAGAGATTTTCTTCAGTTGTGAGGTTCGATTTTTTTTTGATCAACCCATGCAATGTTTTCGAATAATCTGAAGCGTTGATCTCGGCAAGCCCACGAGCAATGCATTTTGGTGTGAGCCCCGCCATCTCCAACTCGCGTTGGATTTTTAATCGCCCCCACTTCATCATTCGAAATTTTCCTCCGGCAAATGCTTTGGCAAAACGCTCTTCGTTGAGAAAGCCCTCGGTGATCAGGTGGGCAAGCGTTTCGTTCACCTCGTCCGATCGCAAACCGTATCCGTACAATTTATTTTTTACCTCTTTGTGCGAGCGCTCTTGATAAGCGCAATAGCGATGAATTTTTGCCTTGGCTTCTTCTATGCTGATGGGTATAGGCGGGTTGTCATTTTGATGTTTAGGGTTCATAACACATCACGCCTATGGCGATAATCCACAACGATATTTTATTTCACCAACCCTTTGTTTCTAAGGATGCTCAATACGAATTTCCGCTCGTTGTCGGTATTGAAAATTTTGAAAGGCAAGTAAATCAACTGGGCCTTGTTGATGAAAAGCACAAAAAAATCCTTGCCTACTTGCGCGCGCTTGATCTGGTCCCACTTCATGGGCATGCCTTCGCGCGGGTTGATCTTCATCACAATTTGCTGACTATTGATTTCGTATGAAAAGCGTTCGAACAACATTTTGCCTTGCTCCAGTTGTGTGACGCCATAAAATTGGATCCACCAGAAAAGTAAAAAAAGCCCGGCACCAAAAAAAGCGGCAAAGAACCACCACCCGCTTGCGATCCACACATAGCCGAGGCAGATGGCCAGCGCAATCAGGCCGGCCCACCATTGTCTTTTCAACACGCTGAAGAAGGCGGTGCGGATGTATGTCTTTTTTTCTAGACGATAATTTTTTGTTTTGACGAGCATACGGTTAATAATTGACCGCAAAAGTAATCGTTTCCCTACAAAGGCGTTTTAATTTTTTTAAACGATTTTATAGTTCTTGTATTCTCCGATTCGGTAGCCCGTAAATGAATAGACAAACCGTTTTATTTTTTCTTTAAGAGAATATTTTTTCTTGGCAAGATCATATTTGAATCTCCAGTTTATCTGATGGATCCGTGCACGCAGTGCCATGGGGTGTGTGCCATCAAACAGTTCGAGCGAATCGATATTGCTGTAATCAAATGCCTCTGCCTTTACCACGTTTTCATTTATCCACTGATCATCGTGATAGAACTTTGTCCAGTCTTGCTGCTTGTGCTGCATGGCACGTGGGTCTTTCACCCAGCCATAGTGATAGATAAATGCATCGATCAATTTCACACGCAATTTTTCGCTTGCCTGCCGGTAGGCAGGGTTTGGTTTTTTGCGAAAGCCCTGTGCATCGCGGTAAGAAAAAATGTTTTTATTGTTTCGCACAATTCGGATTTCCCTTCGGTACCAGCGCCACGACTCGCCCACGTAATCATACGAGCCATAAAAATGTTTGTAGTTGAAGAGCAGGCCATCAATTGATCGGTCGTCTTTGTATTTCTCCATTGCCTCGCGAATGGCAGGAAAATATTTTTCATGCACCGCCTCATCGGCCTGAACATAAAACGCCCAATCGCTGTCGGGTGAGATGGCCCGAAAAGCCTTGTCTGTTTCCAAAGCAAACGTCCTGCCGCCTTCGCGCAGGTTGTCATCCCAAATCGTTTCAATGATTTTTATTTTGGGAGAATTGATATTACGGATCAACGCCATCGTATCGTCAGAAGAATTGCCTACGGCCACCACGAACTCATCACAAAGGGGAAGCACGGAAGAAATGGCCTCCACTACTGGATAATCATATTTTACCGCATTGCGGATAATAGTAAAGCCACTGACTTTCATGAGCCCAAAAAAACAAAGTTAATATCAGCCGAACTAAAAATAGTTTGTTTTTAGAATACTTTATTTTGTTCTTTGAAACGAAATGATTGTAGGCACAGAAATAGCTCAGGTCAAGAAATCGAATAGTAAGGATCGATTATTTTCTATTTTGATTCCCTCCTGGAACAACTTGCCCTACTTGAAATTGTGTGTCGAAAGCATTCGCAAAAACTCTACGTTTTCCCACCAGATAATAGTTCACGTCAACGAAGGCAGAGATGGTTCGCTGGAATGGGTGAAAGAACAACCCGATCTTGATTTTGTGCACAGCGACAAAAACATTGGGGTTTGCTATGCGCTGAATGGATGCCGCTCGTTGGTGGACACCTCCTACATTTTGTTTATTAACGATGACATGTATGTTTGCCCCAATTGGGACAAATACTTAAAGGAAGAGATCGATAATATTGGGCATCACTATTTTTTTCTTTCCTCTACCGCTATCGAGCCCGTCTTTAGTAGCAATTGTGCCATTCAAAAAGACTATGGCCGCACCATCGAAACTTTTGATGAGAAAAAACTCCTCGAAGAATTTGAATCGTTGCCAAAAAAAGATTGGCTCGGTGCAACATGGCCACCCAATGTGGTTCATGTAAATGTGTGGGATATGGTGGGCGGTTACAGCGCGGAGTTTTCACCCGGTCTTTATTCTGACCCCGATTTTTCAATGAAACTTTGGAAGATGGGTATCCGGTTTTTCAAAGGAGTGGGCAAGAGCAGGGTTTATCATTTTGGCTCTAAGTCGGTAAAGCGAGTGAAAAGGAATGCGGGGTATTATAAATTCATTTCAAAGTGGGGAATAACTTCGAGTACGTTATCCAATCAATATTTGCACCGAGGCAAACCTTTTACGGGTTATCTTTTTAAACCAGTGATTGGATTGGATATTCGATTCAAGAATGTTTTGAAGAGGATGGGCGCGGTATTCAGGCGAGCTTAACCGAGCTGGGTGTCCGTAAATCAGATTAGCGTAAAAAACATTTTTACACAAAAGAGAACCTTTCGAAATGGTGACCTTTTTTTTGTTGCTAACAATTCGTCTTTAAATTTTAAAAAAGTAATCATTCTCAAAAAATTAGTAGAAAGAGAAAAGTTAGTATAACTTTTCGTCAGGCTTCTTAAAACTTTTTTTGCTTCAACAGAATCAGGACATGTTACGTAAAACAGAGAAATCCGATTCCGGATTATGGTAAGCTTATTGATTTTGTCTTCGTCCTTCTTCCTCCCTTTTATTTTTATAGCACCAATTACATTTCCGGTATGCTGTCGGTATTTCACCAATGGTTGATCCACAAATTGAATAACCCCTTGCGTAGAGGCTACGAACGCCAACCACCAATCATGGATAATGAAAGTTGGAAACGGCATCGCTTTTGTCGCTAATTTTTTTGTAAAGATGGCAGCGTGTCCTGATACCGTGTTGCCGATTATAAAGGGCAAAGGATTAGTATAGGTAGCAAGGTTTTTGATATCAGAAATTCTTCTTCCTAAACTCTTCCCCTCACTATTAATGAATATCGAATCACAATAAATAATTACAGTATTTTCCTTCCAAGAATTCATCAATACGGAAACCTTGTTTTCAGCCCACACATCATCCTGATCGCACAAGGAAATAAATCCCCCACTACAGAGTTTGATCCCACGCTCGAAGGTTTTTGAAGGCCCGCAGTTTATTTCATTTTCGTAAACTTTAAAATTGGGATGAAGCAATTCATATTCTTTCAATATCACTAAAGTGGAATCAGATGAACAATCATCCACGGCAATAATTTCTAATGGAGCGTAGGTTTGAGCAAATAAACTATCAAGTTGCTCGCGCAAAAACTTTGCGCCATTGTAGGTGGCAATAACAATTGAAACTAGTGGAGTGTTGGATGCAGGCATTGGTAAGCTTTGTTATTCCAAATTTGAAGTTAATAGGTTTGGAAACAACATTCTCTGAAAAAAAAACTGCCGGTTTTTATGATAGTTTTTTTCGATGGAAACTCAATTTGAATTTGCTCCAACCATTCTTTCTGCCGTAAGAACATGGAAGCGGTTGTTAATCGGGGAATACTTGGTTCGATAGCCTAACGACTGTAGATAATTATTAAAATAGGTAATGTTATTCTTCTCCTCATCTACATCATGCACTTCAATCATCATCTTTTTTATTCGTCTGATGTGCTCGGGATCTGTATTGTAGAGAATATCAAACTCACTTCCCTCACAATCCATTTTCATAAAATCAATCTGTTCCAAATTATTTTGAATGATTATCTGAGAAAGCGTAGTGCTTTCTACTATAATTTTATTGGCATGGCTTTTTTCAAAACCAGAAAAAACAGAAGCGTTTTGTGTAAGCTCTTTTTCGCTATCCAAGTAAAGGGTGATGCCATCCATAGGTTTTCCGGTTACCGCCTTCCCCTGCAAGTCTATTTTTTCTTGTAATAATTTATTATCGGCTACGATTTGTTTCAAGGTGTCAATGTTCACGGGAATCGGCTCGAAAGCGTAGATTTTCTTCACTGGCCCTTTGGAAACTATCAATGCACTAAAAAATCCAACATTGGCACCGATATCAAGTAGTACGGAATCAGGGGAAAGCCCTTTGATCAATTCATCAACATCGTAAACATCCGACATAAATATTTCCTTGAAGATCAGCAGGAGCCTTCTCGGCACACGGATTTTCAGGGCACGCGGTTTTGTAATAAAAATCAGTTCATCCCTGCGCTTGATTTTATCAAAAAAGTAAGGCAGCGGATTTTGAATGTTCTTGAAAAGCCTAATGTATCTACTGAACCCTTGAACTGGCATTTCTGTTTAAATTTATTTGAGCCAAGGTAAAAAAAATATCAATAGCTGCGACCAAGACTTTAACGCCAAATTTCACTTTAACCCAGTTGCTTGCAAACTTGTAAGCAAATAAAAACTGCCAGATTTCTCCGGCAGTTTCATGCAACCGTTTAAATTATTTATTTACTGACCACCAACCGATCAGCTTTCACCAAGCTGATGAACTCTGTGCGATAGCCCTCTTTGTCTACACCTTTGGCTCCTTGCGCAAGATTTAAAATTCTGTCTTCGGTGAAGGCATTTAAATATTCTGATTGGCGCAGCAACATGCCAAACGATGCCACCGAGGTTGCCCATCTAAAGTTGTCAGAAGTTTTTTCGATTGAAATGTTGTTGTCAATCAACGGGTGAACGATCAACTGGCTCACTTCGCCATCTGGTTTTTTGTAACGGAATTTTACCGTCATCAATTCATTGCCGCTTTTTGTTTTCGGATCAAGTTTTAATGTTTGGTATTTTAATTCGTCAACCTTAAAAAATTTGCTCTCTACTCCCACCGGAATGATTTCGTAAAGTGCCGTCACAGTGTGGCCGCTGCCCAGCTCGCCTGCATCTTTTTTGTCGTTGTTGAAGTCCTCGCTTTTCAGCATCCGGTTTTCGTAGCCGATCAACCGGTAAGCTTGTACCTTGGCGGGATTAAATTCGATCTGCAACTTCACATCTTTGGCGATGGTGAAAAGTGTGCCACCAAATTCGTTCACCAATGCTTTCTGCGCTTCAAGAATCGAATCGATGTATAAATAATTTCCATTGCCCTTGTCGGCCAGCGTTTCCATTTTAGAGTCTTTGTAGTTGCCCATGCCAAAGCCCATCACCGTAAGGAACACCCCCGTTTGTCTTTTTGCTTCGATCAGCCGCTCCATGGCATCATCGCTCGACTCGCCAATGTTGAAGTCGCCATCGGTGGCCAAGATCACACGGTTGTTTCCCTCCTTGTTAAAATTTTCTTTGGCTACTTCATAAGCCAAGCGAATGCCCTCGCCCCCGGCCGTTGAGCCTCCTGCTTGTAAGTTATCGAGTGCGGCAATTATTTTATTTTTTTCAGCACCCGAAGTGGAAGGCAACACCAAGCCAGCGGCACCGGCATACACCACAATGGCCACATGGTCTTGCTCGCGCAACTGCTGCACTAATAATTTAAAAGAAGATTTCAACAACGGCAATTTATTGGTGTCGCTCATCGAACCCGATACGTCAATCAAGAAAACCAAATTAGTAGGAGGCAACTTTTCGGTAGGGATTATTCTGCCTTGCAGGCCAATGAGCACGAGTTTATGTTTTTCATTCCATGGCGCAGTAGAGATTTCAGTGTTGATTGAAAACGGATCTTCGTTTTTGGGCTGTGGATAATCATAATGAAAATAGTTTACCATTTCTTCGATGCGCACCGCACCTTGTGGCGGGCGTTGGCCACTTTGCAAAAACCTGCGCACGTTACTGTACGAAGCCGCATCTACATCGATTGAGAAAGTAGAGAGCGGACTGCGTGTGGCATCGTGAAAAATATTTTCGGTGATGCCGTTGTACGCTTCGGTGTTGAATTGCTCTTCGGCTTCGTACCGATCGCCAATCGATGGCTGATAGGCCTGGTCCATCGGGGCATACGACTGGTCATATTTTTTCTCTTTAACGTATTGGCCAACGCCTATGGGTTTGGTGTGGTTCGTAATTTTCCCTTGGCCAGAGCTCACTTCGCTAAGCGCAACTGTTCCGTTTTCCATGACCACATCGATCCGGTTCTTTGTTCCAACTTTTACTTCTTTCGTTTTCAATCCGATAAAAGAAAAAACCAATACACCACCTTGGTCGGGCACGGCAACCAGATAGTTGCCCTGCACATCGGAAACGGTAGCAACGCTCGTTCCCTTGAGTGCGATGTTGACACCCGATAGTGGCTTGCCATCCACGGCAAAGGTTATTTTACCAGCAATGGTGCGTGCTGGCATGAGTCGAAAGCTGGTGAAGATAAGAGCAACCATCACGAGCATAGAGATTTTTGTTTTCATAATTTTTTGAGTTTTGAGGTTAGGATGTTGGCGGCATCGGTTTTCCATAAAAACCTTGAAAAAAAATTTTAACTGGCCTTATGCAAAATAGTAACGTCTTTGTCCAAAGGGATGCCTTTGGCACGAGCACAGCGGTAGGGTCGTGCGATGGCGCGAAGCAATCTGTTTAGGGATCGCTTCGCCTCACCACTTCCTCCTCAGGTGCCTGCCTTTGCCGAAGCGGCTACGCGCAGTCAGGCTCGCGATGCGTCAAATTATTAGTTTTGCGTATGATCACATTTTAACTTGTTGCCAATGGTCAATGAGCAACCCGACAATGAACTTGTGCAACGCTATAAAGAGACGGGCGATCTCTTGTTGATTGGGGAACTGTACACCCGCTACACGGCTTTGGTTTATGGAGTGTGCTTAAAATATTTAAAAGACCGAGAGGAAGCAAAAGATGCGGCCATGCAGGTTTTTGAAAAATTGATTTCAACTTTAAAAAACCATGACGTAGAAAATTTCAGAAGCTGGCTGTACGTATCGGCACGCAACCATTGCCTGATGCACATCCGCAGCAAAAAAGGTAAATTCAACCAAGATATTTTTGCAGGGGGTGTGGAAAACCAATTTGTTCTGCATCCTGAAGAAGAAAGCAGTTTGGAAAATGATTTGGGAAGGTTGGAAGCCTGCATTAATAAACTAATGGAAGGGCAACAACAATGTGTGCGTTTGTTTTATTTAGAAGAAAAATGCTACAAAGAAATTGCTGAAAGCACGGGCTTTGACTTGAACGCGGTGAAAAGCTTTATCCAAAACGGAAAACGGAATTTAAAAATTTGTATGGGAGCAAATGGATAACCCCTCAGACGATAGTGTCAAATACAAAAAAGGCGAGATGAGCCCGCAACAAATGCACGCATTTGAAAAGCGAGCATTGAGCGATCCTTTTTTGGCAGAAGCACTGGAAGGTATTGAAAACATTAGCGATCAGGAGTTATCGAAAGATGTTTCTGCGATCAATGAAACTGTATTGGGCAAAAAGAAAGTCATCATCTTCACACCCTTGCGCATTGCAGCCGGCTTAGCATTATTGGTTTCGTCAATATTTTTGGTTTATCAATTTACTCCCCAACCAGAAATGCTTGCCTTGAAAACTGAAAAACAAAAACCTGAAGCGAAAAAAAATGAGAGCCCTCAATCTGAAAGCAAGGCAACGGAAACAGAAATAGTAAAACAGAAAGCAGCAACGGGCATAGCATCGATTAAAAATCAAAAACCTAAAGTTGACGACCAGAAACAACCGGCTCTCAATCGGCCGTTGGATGCACCTGCACCGTTGCAAGAAATAGTCTCTGCTGAGCCACAACAGGTAAAAGCAGATTTAAGAGAAGAGGAAAAACAAACCGATCTTGCCAAAGGACAGGTTCAAAATTCTGGAGAGCAAGGAGTAATCAACGAAAAGAAAAAAGAATCATTTTCAAAATCGGAAACGAGCAATAGCAGGGCGGCAAAAAGATTGAAGAAGGATGCTCCCCTTGGTAAAGGAGAGATGACGGATGTAGCAGCCGATAAAAATGGAGAAACAGTTTTAGGTCCATCGCCACTTGGTGGCAGGCAAGCATTTGATAAATATTTAAAAGACAACCTACATTATCCCACCGATGCACTGAAAAACAAAATTGGAGGAGCAGTGGTCATTCAATTTAATGTTCGGCCTGATGGCAGCACCGAAAATTTTGTGGTTGCCAAAAGTATTGGGTATGGCTGCGATGAAGAAGCAGTTCGATTGGTGAAAGAAGGCCCGAAGTGGATTGCCGTAGTTGAGGGAAGCAAGCCCGGATTGAACAAGACCCAAGTAAAAATTATTTTTGACCACTCAGAGGCGAACCGTTAATAGCCAACCAAATAAAAAGTTCCTTTTCACTTCCATTATTATTTATACTTTTGGGCAACATAGACATAACACTATTTTCATGGGTTTATTTATTAAGAAGCCACTCGCACAACTTTTAGCTCAGGCTGCCGATTCGGGACAGACATTAAAAAGAACACTGGGTGCGGGCAACCTTGTGGCACTGGGAGTTGGTGCGATCATCGGTGCGGGCCTCTTTGTACGCACAGCAGCAGCAGCAGGCCAAGCAGCCGGGCCGGCCGTGGTGGTCTCGTTCATCATCGCAGCTGTGGGCTGCGCCTTTGCGGGGTTATGTTATGCCGAATTTGCCTCGATGATCCCTGTGGCGGGCAGTGCCTATACTTATGCCTACGCCACGATGGGCGAAATTGTGGCCTGGGCTATCGGTTGGTCGTTGGTATTGGAGTATGCACTCGGGGCAGCAACTGTTGCCATCTCATGGAGCCAGTATCTAAATAATTTGATGGGTGGATCAATACCGTATGAGTGGTGTCACTCACCACTTGAGAATAACGCTAATGGAGTTTATGGAATTATCAATTTACCGGCATTGGTCATCCTTACCATTATCACCTTGATTTTGATCAAGGGCACACAAGAATCTGCTTTTATAAATGCAATTATTGTTGTCGTAAAAATTACGATTGTTCTTGTATTCATCGCACTCGGCTGGCATTTCATCAACCCGGCCAACTATGTGCCATTCATGATCCCTGCCGATGCCGCAAGTGTCACTGCTCAAAATGGTGTTGTTCATTCCTATGCACCGTTCTTCAACCACGGCATAGGTGGTGTGTTGCACGGAGCGGCCATTGTTTTCTTTGCCTTCATTGGCTTCGATGCCGTTTCAACAGCAGCACAAGAAACCAAAAACCCAAAACGCGATATGCCCATTGGCATCCTCGGCTCGCTGGCTATTTGCACTGTGCTTTATATTTTGTTTTCACACGTACTCACGGGTGTAGCCCCTTATACTGATTTTATAAAAGGAGGGAGCGAAGCTTCAGTGGCTTATGCGATCAAAAACTATATGCCTGGATTTGGTTGGCTTGCCACGTTGGTCAGTGCGGCAATCCTTGCGGGGTTTTCAACCGTGATCTTAGCCATGCTTTACGGACAGTCGCGTGTGTTTTTCTCGATGTCGAACGATGGATTATTGCCCAAAGTTTTTTCAGAACTTCACTCCGAGTTCCGCACTCCATACAAATCCAATCTTATCTTGTTGTTGTTCACGGGTGCTATCGCGGGCTTTATCCCAGAAAGCCTAACGGGTACACTCACCAGCATCGGTACCTTATTTGCATTCGTGTTGGTCTGTGCCGGCATTTGGATAATGCGAAGAACTGATCCTAAAACAGAAAGACCTTTCCGAACCCCATTAGTTCCGCTCGTCCCAATTCTTGGGATGGTGGTGTGCACCGTATTAATCGTGGCTTTGGACACCATGACACAAGTGGTTGCTCTTGTTTGGTTGCTGATTGGCTTGGTGGTGTACTTTATGTACAGCAAAAAGAACAGTACGCTGCGCAATCAGAAGTAACACTGATAATTTATCATTAGGCGTCTGATACTGAAAGGTGTCTTACGCCTTTTTTAATTGATGATCTCGTCAGAGATTTTTAATGTAGTGCCGTTCAACTCCACTCGGTATTGGATAAGTGCACGCGTTGCGGGGCCGCCCGATGGTTGACCATCTGAAAAATTATAACTGGAATTACAGCATCGGTCGGTCATAAACAAAGTTGAGCCGTCCACTTGCACGATGGCACAGTTTGCACCCGGGTGGTATGGACAAGCGCGCTCATAAGCGAGGTATGAGTTTTCGTTGGCACGGTATAAAATGATGCCGCGCAATCCCCCGCCATCAATGTACTTGTAGCCGCCATCCAATTTCAGACTTTGGTACTGCGGATAATTCAAGTTGACGGTGATCTCCGAAAAAGCAGCTTGCGCATTTGCGTGAAGTGATGCAGCAACAATCAAGACAACAACGCAAACAATTTTATTTTTTTTCATAATCGTAATATCCTTTTCCTGTTTTCTTTCCTAATTGCCCTGCCCGTACTTTTTCTTCTTGGATGCGGCTCGGCTTGAAGCGCGGCACACGGCCAAAGGATTCGTACATCAAGCGGCTCACTTCCAAGTTTACATCGTTGCCAATCAAGTCCATCAACTCGAAAGGCCCGAGCTTAAACCCAGCCGATCGCATCAAAGCATCAATTGTGCCAATGTCTGCTGCGCCTCCTTCCAATAACCGAAACGCCTCCAAATAATAATGCCGTGCTACACGGTTAACGATAAACCCCGGAGAATCTTTTACCACTACTGGAATTTTTTCAAGATTCTTTACAAAGGCAACCATTGGTGCGATCAAACTTTCATCTGTCAGGTTGCCCGCAATTACTTCCACCAACTTCATCACGTGAGCCGGATTGAAAAAGTGCAATCCCAAAAAACGGTTTTGATGAGTGAGTGCCGAAGCGATTTTGGTGATCGAGAGCGATGACGTGTTGCTGGCAAAAACCGTCTCTTGCGAATTGATTTTTTCGAGTTCTAAAAAAATAGCTTGCTTCACCTCCAGTTTTTCGATCACCGCTTCAATGATCAAGTCAGCCTTGAGTTGATCAAGGGCCACTGATTTTATTTTTACAAGAGCAGCAATCTTTTTTTCTTCGGTCGATTTTCCTTTGGCAATAGCCTGGTCAAAATTCTTTTCAATAAGTTGAATCCCCCTGACAACAGTTTTCGAATCCACATCATATAATAAAACTTCATAACCGGCAGCAGCACACACTTGCGCAATGCCTTGCCCCATTGCACCTGCGCCCACCACGCCCACTTTTTTGATGGCGTGCATCACATCACCGGTTTAAATTGTTTGAGGAAACGCACATCGTTTTCGGAATACAGCCGCAGGTCGTTCACCTGATAAAGCAATTGTGTTACCCGCTCGATGCCCATGCCAAATGCAAAGCCTGTATATTCTTCAGGATCGATACCACAATTCTTCAGCACGTTGGGGTGTACCATGCCCGAGCCGGCAATCTCTACCCAGCCACTGTGCTTGCAAATGTTGCAGCCCTTGCCTTTGCAAATCAAACAGGAGATGTCGATCTCAGCACTTGGTTCGGTGAACGGAAAGTACGAAGGCCGGTACCTGATCTTGATGTCTTTGCCGTACATCTCTTGCGCAAAATGATAAAGCGTTTGCTTTAAATCGGCAAAGCCCACGTTCTTGTCCACATACAATCCTTCCACTTGATGAAAGAAGCAATGGGCGCGTGCCGAGATCGCCTCGTTGCGATAAACGCGTCCGGGCATGATCGAGCGGATCGGTGGCTTCTGCTGTTTCATCAACCGCACTTGCACGTTTGACGTGTGGGTGCGCAAAAGAATGTCAGGGTTTTTTTCGACAAAGAAAGTGTCCTGCATTTCGCGTGCAGGATGGTTCGCAGGAAAATTGAGTGCCGTGAAGTTGTGCCAATCGTCTTCCATCTCGGGGCCATCGGCTAAACTAAAACCGAGCCGCTCAAATATTTCGATGATGCGGTAGCGCACCAAGCTGAGCGGATGTTGGCTGCCCAATTTATTAGGGACAACAGGCAGCGACAAATCAATATCTTGATTGCCTTCGGGCGAAGTATTTTCTAATTCCTCTTGTGCGGCTTTAAATTTTTTTTCGGCCAACTGTTTCAGATCGTTGAGCGGCTTGCCCACTTTCTTTTTCTCTTCGGCAGGTGCTTGCCTCATCGCATCAAACAATGCAGGGATCAATCCTTTCTTGCTGATGAACTTCAACCTGAAATCTTCCAATGCTTCTTTCGAAACGACAGAAAACTGGTTTACCGCTTCTTCAATTGATTTGATTTTCTCTTCCATGTGGATATAATTATCGACCGCGTAGCTACAGTCCTCAAAATTAGCAGATCATTTTGTTTTGCAACGACCTTAAGTACATCTCTAAAAACTTAAAATTGACGTCATTGCGAGGGAGGGACGACCGAAGCAATCTCCAATTGAGTGCTTCAAATGGGGATTGCTTCGCTAACGCTCGCAATGACGGTTAGATTTTTAGAGATGCTGATTTAATTTTTTCTGCGTTATGATCTCAATACTACTTGGGATATTTTTTAAAAAAAAGAGGAGGCTACTTGCCCCCTCTTTTTGATTGAGTTGTTGGTGAATCAATTCTTCTTCAAGAGATCAAATTTATTTTCTGCGGGTTTCTTTGGGAAAGAATTATCGGCCAGGTTCACATCGGCAGAATCGTTGTTCGGGTCGATCACCACTTTGGTCACCTCCTTATCTTTTACAAATACCTTCTTCACTTCGTTTTCGTTTACGCGCCAAATCTCTGCTGGGATTTTTTCAATCTCGGTAGTGCCATCGGCATAAGTCCACTCTATAATTACAGGAGTAACAAGCCCGCCTTTGTTTTTCAAACTAAGTTCATACATGTTCTTGCCCTTTAGTTTTTGGCGTACTGCTTCATCGTTGATCTTGTTTTTGAATTCCCCACTAAGATTATCGGGCGTGTTCAGCAGCGTGATCTCTTGTGCGCCTTTGCTGAAGTCGGTGGCCTTCTCTTTATTTTTTGCAGCGGTCGATACCAGGTCTCCGGTGGCCGCCTTCACGTTTTTATTTTCTAAATCTTTTTGTTCCGATTTCACACGAAACCATTTGACCTCATCGAGTTCTACATCCACATTGTCCACGCTGTAAAACCATCCACGCCAAAACCAATCGAGGTCAACAGCCGAGGCATCTTCTAACGTGCGGAAAAAATCGGCAGGCTTGGGATGTTTGAATGCCCAGCGTTGGGCATACTCTTTAAACGCTTTGTCAAACAACTCAGGCCCCATCACGGTCTCGCGCAAGAGCGTGAGCGCAGCCGAAGGTTTGCCATAAGCATTCGGGCCAAAATCGTTTCCGGGGATGTTGTCCGAATCCCACATGATCGGGCGCATTCTGTTTTTGTCTCCTTTCATATATCCGGCCATGCCTTTGGGCGAGCCCCAGCTGATGTTCACATTCGGGTAGCGCTCACGTTTGGTCTCGCGTTCCAAAAACGAATTCAAGCCTTCGTCCATCCAACTCCACTGACGTTCGTCTGAATTGACAATCATCGGAAAGAAATTGTGACCCACCTCGTGGATGATCACGCCTACCATGCCTTCGTAAGTTCCTTGTGAAAACGTGCCATCGCTTTTTGGGCGACCACCATTGAAACAGATCATGGGGTACTCCATGCCTTGATTGGCAGTATGCACAGAGAAGGCCGTTGGGTAAGGGTAATCCAAGGTGCGCGAAGAATAAACTTCGAGCGTATTTTTTATAGCCATGGTCGATTCTTTGCCCCAAAGCGGGTTGCCTTCTTTGGGATACATGGATTGGGCCAGTGGGGTTTTGTCGTTGAGCTTCACCGCCATCGCATCCCAAATAAATTTGCGCGAAGTGGCAAAGGCAAAGTCGCGCACATTTTCTGCATAGAATTCCCACGTGCTTTTTTTAGAAGAATGTTCCTTTTCTTTTTTACGCACTTCTTCTTCGGTTACAATCACTACTGGCTTGTCAAAAGTCTTCTTCGCCTTTTCAAAACGCTCGATTTGCTCTGGGCTCAAAACTGTTTTTGGATTTTGCAGCACGCCCGTTGCGCCTACAATGTGATCGGAGGGCACGGTGATGCGCACACGGTAATTACCGAAAGTCAATGCGAACTCGCCTTGGCCAAGGAACTGTTTGTTTTGCCAACCTTCGTAGTCGTCAAACACGCACATGCGTGGAAACCATTGCGCTTCGGTGTAGAGATAGTTTCCATCTTCTGGAAAAAATTCATAGCCACCGCGTTCGCCAAATTTCGAGCGGTCTTTTTCATTGTAGCTCCATTCAATTTTGAAACTGTATTTATCGCCTGTCTTCATGGCCACGGGCAAGTCGATGCGCATCATGGTGTAGTTGACGAGGAACGAAAGGTCTTTGCCCGATACGGCATCTTTCACCGATTTGATTTTGAAGCCGCCTTCGTAGTCGTAGGTGCTTGCTGTCAATGGGAAGAAACGAGTCGGCACAGAGTCTTGCACGCGGTTGGTTTTTGTTTGCGCAGTCATATTGCCTTTAGAGAGATTGTTCTGATCTAACTGCAGCCACACATACTTCATCGTTTCAGGTGCGTTGTTAAAATAAGTGATGGTTTCTTTACCCGTAACGAGTTGGGTTTCGTCATTCAATTCTACATCGATGTCATAGTCGGCACGCTGTTGCCAGTAGTTGACACCGGGTGCGCCCGAAGCAGCGCGGTAGCTGTTGGGCGTAGGCAAAATTTGATCAAGTTGTTCAAACTTGCCCGTCCATTTTTTGTCTTGGGCCATCGCAGCGAAGGCAAAGAACAGGAGAAGTACACTAAAAACATTTTTCATAAGGGGAAATTAAATTTAGAGAGTTGTAAAAGTAAAAACAGTTGTGGCGTCAATTATTAGTTTTGCGTAACATCAATTACATTGTTAATTCGTTTTCTTTTTCAGTTCGTCAAACTTAGAAGGTAGCACTACGCGCGGAAACATATTATCGTCAGGCGAGATGTCAGAAGTTTCTTTTTGTGGATCGACCAAAACACTGGCCACTTCTTTTTCTTTGGCAAATACTTTGGTCACCTTCGATTCATTGATGCGCCAGATTTCGGCTGGGATGCGGTCGGTTTCTTTGGTGCCGTCTTTGTAGGTCCACTCAATGATCACGGGCATCACCAAACCGCCCTTGTTGCTCAAGGTGATCTCATAAAAATTCTTGCCTTCCAACTTGGTCACCACGGCCTTGTCATCGGTTTGATTTTTAAATTCACCACTAAAGCGTGCATCCGTAGGGATCACGCTAAAGTACTTGGGGCCGCTGCCAAAATCTTCTGCGGGCTTTTCGTCTTTTGGATTGGCCAGGTCACCTTTGGCAACAGTTTTTTCTTTTCCTTCGAGGTTGGTCTGTGCCGTTCTTAGCTTGTACCACTTCACTTGGTCAAGCGACATGTCCACGTTGTCGGTAGTATAAAACCAGCCTTTCCAAAACCAGTCGAGGTCAACAGCAGAGGCATCTTCCATCGTGCGGAAAAAATCAGCAGGCTTAGGATGTTTGAATGCCCAGCGTTGTGCATATTCTTTAAATGATTTGTCGAACAGTTCGTGGCCCATCACTGTCTCGCGCAAAATAAATAAAGCTGTAGCTGCTTTTTGATATTGCTCTGCTCCAAACTGAATGATTTGTTCTGAGTTGGTCATTAGTGGGCGCATGATGGCCTTATCGCCTTTCATATAATTTACAAGCCCCGCAGGTTTGCCACGGCTAAAATCTAATGCAGGATACCGCTCAAGTTCTGTGAGCAATTGAACAAAGCTATTGATGCCTTCGTCCATCCAAGTAGTTTGGCGCTCATCGTTGTTGATGATCATCGGAAAGAAATTGTGGCCTACTTCGTGGATCACCACACCGAGCATGCGTTGCAAAATTTGGTTGTCATAAGTGCCGTCTTTCTTTGGTCGGCCAAAGTTGAAGCAGATCATTGGGTACTCCATGCCAATGCTGGCAGCGTGCACGGATGTGGCTTGAGGATAAGGATAGTCAACGGTGTATTTTGAATAAACCTCCAATGTATTTTTCACGGCCAGTGTCGATTCTTTTTCCCACAACGGGTTGCCTTCTTTGGGATAGTACGACATGGCGAGCGGAGTGCTGTTGCCAACTTTCACGGCCAAGGCATCCCAAATAAATTTGCGTGATGAAGCAAAAGCGAAGTCGCGCACATTGGTTGCCTCAAACAGCCAAGTTTTTTTGCTGGTTGATTTTGTTTTTTCTTTTTCGATGGCTTCGGCTTGAGTAACAATGATCACGGGCTTGTCGTAAGTTGTTTTTGCTTTTTCAAAACGCGCAATCTGCTCGCTCGTCAAAACTTGTTGCGGGTTTTTCACCATTCCCGTTGCCGCCACGATGTGGTCGGCAGGCACGGTGAGGGTTACTTTGTAATTCCCGAAAGGGAGCGTGAACTCGCCACGGCCAAGAAACTGTTTGTTTTGCCAGCCCACCACGTCATCGTACACGCACATGCGTGGAAACCATTGCGCCACCGTGTACACATAGTTGTTGTCGTCAGGGAAAAACTCATAGCCAGTGCGCGCAAAAGTTTGGTTGCGGTCAAGCACGTTAAATGCCCATTCTATTTTCAACGAATATTTTGCACCCGACTTCAACACTTGTGGCAAGTCCACACGCATCATGGTTTTGTTGATGGTGTAGGGCAGGTCTTTGCCCGTTGCATCTTTTACCGATTTGATTTTGTAACCGCCATCGTAGTCCCACAGGTTGAGTTGAGAAGCCACCTGTTTTGTAGCGGCTGAGTCTTTCACCGAGTTGGTCGATGTTTTGGAAGTATTGTTGTCTTTGGCAAAAATATTTTGCTCGAGTTGCAGCCATAAATATTTCAACACATCGGGCGAGTTGTTCGTGTAGGTGATCGTTTCGCTGCCGGTGATGCTTTGGTTGGCATCGTTCAACTCCGCTACGATGTCGTAGTCGGCTTGTTGCTGCCAATATTTTTGGCCGGGTGCGCCCGAGCCCGTGCGGTATTCGTTGGGCGTGGGCAGCATTTGATCCATCTGTTCAAACTTGCCTTTCCATTGGATGGCATCGGCCTTGGGTTTGTCTTGGGCCATCGCGGCAAGCGAACCCATCGCAAAAAGAAGAAGTAGAAAACGTTTCATAGGTTATTTAATTACAGATTTAAGATTACAAATTTTGTTTCTTCAAATAGGCAGTTGACAAAATGCAATTGACAAAGAGAGTTTGCATTTGAAAAACCCCTCTTAATTTTGTCAACGGAGCATTGTCAATTGTCAATTAAAATCTCTCTTTCATCAAAATGAAAGCGATGCCCGCAATTGCCGAGGATAGCACCATCTTCCAATCCCTTCGCGGCACGTGAACTAAATCGACCAAAATATAACTGATTGCAAGGAAAAAGGTTACCACTATTATTTGGCCGAACTCAAGCCCGAGGTTAAAGGCCAATAGCGGTGACACGATGCTGTGGCTATGGCCCAGCAAGGCGCGGAGGTAGTTTGAAAAACCCATGCCGTGGATGAGCCCAAAGAAAAGCGCAAACCAATAATTGAGTTGAATATTTTTTTTGCCGATGAGTTCTTCTTTTTTGAACAGGTTGGAAACGGACGTGATAAAAATGGTGAGTGGAATGAGGAATTCAACCAATGCAGTATTGACAGCAATAATTTCCAGCGTGGCCAACGCGAGTGTGATCGAGTGGCCGATGGTGAAAGCTGTTACCAAAATCAAAACCTTTTTCCAATCGCGCACCACAAACACCGCGCACAAAGCCACTACAAACAAAATGTGGTCGTAGCCATTGGCATAGTCGAGGATGTGATCTTTGCCCAAACCGAAGTAGAGTTGAAACTCGCTCATGATGTTGAAATGAAAAATTGCGCTACAAGTATAGCGCAATTTCAGACGAAGTTGTTCGCTCTTTAAGTTTGCAATGCGATGGTAATGCCACTTTGCGCAACATTGTGATTTAAGATTTTAAATTTTGTGTAAAGTCGCCTGGCCATTTTGATTAGCCGGGCGACTTTTAGCGAAGGCTGTAAATGCTACTTCGAATTATTTTTGATCATGAAGTAGTAAATCAAAAAACCCAGCGAGACCGAAACAGCAAACAAGCCATAAGGCAGCGGAGATTCGGGGCGTACAGGAATAAATTCCATGATGATCAATGAAAGCCCAGCGAAGAAAGTGATCAACCCCCACTTCAGAGAAGAATGCTTATTGTCGGCAGTGTGTTGTTTGAAAATGGCTTGCGTGTCGTCATTCACAAATCCTTTTTCAATCATTTTCTTTTTGAGGATGTAGTCGGTCATCACTTTGACAAAGAAATAAACGGCTGTGCCAAAGCTTCCTAAGATGGTAACGGGCATTAATACATCGGTGAGGTTGTGGTCCATGGTTGTAAATTTTTAGTTTTATAATTTGTTTTGGAGCGTATGACAGGAGAAGAGAAGATAATGTTGCAGTCAACTAAAAAGATTCTGGCCGCCCCTGCCAGAATCGGGTGACCAGCATCCAGAATCTTTTTACCTAACTTCCTGCAACATCCCGTTTAAGCTTTGTGTCTCACCCCAAAATGATAGATGATCGAGCGCAGGTAGCGCGCATTGTTAGTGGCGATAGGCAAGCCTTCAAACTGTTGATCAACCAGCATGAGAGGCTTGTGGCGCACATGGTAGGCAGGTTGGTTGATCGACACGAAGACCGTGAAGAACTTTGTCAGGATGTATTTTTAAAAGTCTATGACAAAATCGGGGAGTTTAATTTTCAATCGAAGTTGAGCACATGGATTGCCACGATTGCTTATCGGATGGGAATTAATCATCTCAGAAAAAAGAAAATTCAGTTGACAGATATTCCCGATGAAGAAAGTTTCACCTCCCATTTTATTTCAGATGCCGATCCGCAAGGAAGTATGGAAGACCATGAAATTGAAACCATCACTTTAAAATTAATCGAGCAACTGCCACCACATTATAAAACCATCTTGACATTGTATCATGTTGACCACATGAATTATGAAGAGATAGGCAAGATCACCAGCATGCCCGAAGGCACAGTGAAAAATTATCTTTTCC
>JAYWDN010000065.1:0-14841 GCA_043780615.1 Bacteroidota bacterium
TAATCAAACAAATCATCTTTGATCTGAAAGGCCATGCCCACGTCTTCGCCAAACTTCCGCATGGCTTCGATCTGGTTTTCGTTGGCACCGACAGAACTGGCACCTACAGCACAGCACGATGCGATGAGCGAGGCTGTTTTTTGACGAATGATTTCGTAATAAATTTCTTCAGAGATGTCGAGATGGCGGGCTTTTTCCATTTGCTGCAGTTCGCCTTCACTCATTTGCTGCACGGCAGTGTTGACAATACTCAGCAGGTGAAAATCCTTGTTGTCCAATGCCAAGGCCATTCCACGCGAAAGCAAAAAATCGCCAACCAAAACGGCAATCTTATTTTTCCAAAGCGCATTGACAGAAAAAAAACCTCTTCGGTAATTGGAGTCGTCCACTACATCATCATGTACTAAGGTTGCCGTATGGAGCAATTCAATAAGTGATGCACCACGAAAAGTGGCTTCGCTGATTTTGCCACAAGCCCCTGCGCTCAAAAAAACAAACAACGGCCGAATTTGTTTGCCCTTACGCTTCACAATGTAGTTCATGATTTTGTCGAGCAGCAGCACTCGCGTTTTCATCGAGGCCCGGAATTTGTGTTCAAACTCCTCCATCTCGTTGGCCACCGGCCTTTTGATATCGTCTAAGCGCAAAGACATTCTTGCAATAATAATCATAAGTCCACAGTCTACCGTCCTCTGTCCGCAGAAATTGTCTTAGACCAAAAAAACTATTCACTGTTGACCGTTGACTGTCGACTATTCACTATTTTAGTGGCCATGATGCCGATGGATAAAAATTGGGAGCAGGTGATCTTTGCTTTCGTTGTATTGACGGTCACGTTTATTGTGTCGCGCATTCTTCGCTACTTGGTGGGTCGCTTCATCCGCGGGGCGGCACGCAAACTAAAAGTAGATCCCACCCGCTACAATTTTTTTAAAAATGCCGTTGATTTTCTTTTGTTCTTCGTGGCCATCGTCATCATCTTCCGCTCCATCCCATCGTTGCGCACGTATGGCACAGGCCTGCTCACGGGCGCGGGCGTGCTGGCGGCCATTGTGGGCTTCGCCTCGCAGTCGGCCTTCTCCAATATCATTAGCGGATTTTTTTTGGTGATCTTCAAGCCGTTCAGCGTGGGCGACCGTGTGAAGGTGGGCCAATCATACACGGGCGATGTAGAAGACATTACCTTACGCCACACCGTCATTCGGGATTTTGAAAACCGAAGGGTGATTATGCCCAACAGTGTCATCAGTAATGAGACCATCATCAACTCCACGAGCGTGGACGAAAAAATTTGTGTGTTTATCGAATTGGCCGTTGCCCTCAACACCAATCTCGACAGCGCCATTCACATAATTCAAGACGAATCGGTCAAGCACCAATACTATATTGACAACCGCAACGAACTGGAGATTGCACGAGGCGAACAACCGGTGATGGTGCGCGTGATGACTTTTTTGGATGGCGGTATTTTGCTGCGCGCCTATGTGTGGACACAAAACCCCACCGATGCCTTTGACCTGAAATGTGACCTCAACAAATCGATCAAAGAGCGGTTTGACAATGAGGGTATTGCCTTGGCCAACATGCAGTACCAGATCCTTACTAAAAATTCCTGACCCTGTGGGAAAGAAAGAATTTGAATCGCCTACTCCACAATCAAAGATCATTCTTGAATTGATTCAATACAATGAAAAATATTTTGCCGGATACGTCAACCTGGGAATCGAGGAACTGCTCACCAAACAAAAACCTGAGCTTATCAACTGGGTCAATCTTGATGGACTGACAGATACCAATATTATTAATAAAATTGGAGAGCACTATTCGTTGCACAGTTTATTGCTGGAAGACCTCACCATAGACCAGCAGCCAAAAGTAGAAGAGTATGATGACTACCTCTTTTTTTCGCTCAAGATGCTTTACCGCATCGAGAAAAACATCATCGACTACGAGCAGATCAGTTTTGTGCTCGGCAAAAATTACCTGATCTCTTTTCAAGAAAAAGAAGGCGATTTGTTTGGCCCGCTGCGCGAACGTATCCGGTTAGACCAAGGCCGTGTGCGCAAGAAAAAAGCGGATTACCTCCTCTATCGGCTGATCGATATTATCGTTGATAATTATTATGCAGTGCTCGATGCCATCGGCCAGCAGATCGAGCAGATCGAAGACGAAATTTACAAGCACCCTACCGGGCAAGAGTTTAGAAAAATCCAGCGACTGAAAAAAGAATTGATCTACTTGCGCAAGGCTTTGTACCCACTGCGCGATGCCATGAGCAAATTGGTGAAAGACGAAAGCGGCTTCATCGATTCCTCCAACGCTCGGTTCTTCTCAGACATCTACAACCACGTGGCGCACCTCATCGATTCGCTCGATACGTACAAAGACCTCACCTCTGGGCTGATGGATATTTATATCAACATGCAAAACTCGCGCATGAATGAGGTAATGAAAGTACTCACTGTGATCTCTACTATTTTTATTCCCCTAACTTTTATCGTGGGTGTGTACGGCATGAACTTCGATGTGATGCCTGAGCTGCGCTGGCAGTTTGGCTATGCGCTGGTGTGGGGTGTGATGGCCCTCGTCACCGTGGGGATGATCCGGTATTTTAGATACAAGAAGTGGTTTTGATGTAGCTGCATCTACGGTTCAGCTTGCTTGTTGGTGAAGAACACCAACAAAGGCAGAAGTCTGCTTTCATTTTTGATCTATATATTCTCCGTGAAAGATTTAAAATTAATGTGCCAACCCCTTGATAGCGCGCGTTTGCAACGCGTGCTTTCTGTTAACTCCAATCCTCCACATCGATCATCCTCACTAGGCAGTGGTGAAGTAGATGCCATCCGTATCTATGAACTTATACTTTTCCGAAATTGTGCCAAGCTACAACAAACATTTTTTTTAAAAAAGAGGATGCTCGCTTTGCAAACGTGCGCTAACGGGGCTTTGGTGTTCTTCACCAACAATCTTAAATTATTCTCAATGCACATCCACTCCCGTCAGTTTCATTTCAAACTGGTCGGCAAGGTTGGCCACCTCTTGCACCATCTCTTTGATGGTCTCTTCCGAGATGCCGATCAGCGAGGCCACCGCTTCGATCTGTAGATAATTGTCCTTGATCACAAAACGGCAGTAGTTGAAGTAAATGGTTTGCTCCAACAACATTTTATAATCAATGCCCGGCCTGATAGAGCACACTTTCGAGTTGAGCGAAATCAACTTGCGGTTGTAGAGATCGTTTTGTGTGATCTTGCCTAGCACCGTTTGAAACCGCCCTCCCGAAACGGGCACAATAATGATGGATTGAGTTTGATCGTACTCGGCATATTGGCCTTCAATCTGTAAGGCATATTTTTTCATCAAAGCACTTAAATCCATATTTGTTTTTGTTTAATGCAAGATACTTAAATCAGTAGGCAATTTGCAAAGCAAGCAGTTGGCAAAAGTAGGCAGTAGGCAAAGAATCAATAAGGCAATAAATAATAGTGAAAGGCGAGTTGCTCACTGAACTTACCTACTGCCTACTGAAGTCTGCCTATTGAAACATACCTACTATTACTTTGTTCCATCGGTTTCTTGCTTTGGTTTTTGTTGCAGCTCTCTTCTTCTCCGATCGCGCGCAGCGGTGAGCAGTTGTTTCCACGTGTTGAAACTTTGGGTGTTGATCAAACTGAAGCCTGTGGTGATAGCCGACTGTGAGCCGAGTGTGTTGGTAAGCTGGTTGATGTTGGTGCGGTTGTACATTTTCACTTTAAATTTCCCATCGGGGGTCAATAAATAATCCACCGTCCAGTCGCCCAGCATGTTGGAGACTTCCGAGCGGTTGTATTGATTATTGAAAGTGCCATCGCGGGTTACGCGAAGCCGGCCATTTAGAAATGAGTAGGAGAGGCGCAACTGAAAAGTGTTGAACGCCTCTTGATCGAAATTGCCCAAATCAAAATTGACTTCAAGATTTTGATCTACTTGCGTGAGCCAATAACTCAATTGATTGGAGAGCAACTCGCTCACGCTGCTGTACAAACTGCTGCCGCCACCCGTGGCAAAAGCATCGGGCGGAGAGAAGCGCCTGAGCATGATCAAACTGAACACTTGCTTTTTTAATTCTTGCTCATCAAGCTTGGCTTTGAATGCTTTGAAGTCTTGATTGAGCGTGACTTGGTTGGCAGCATCTATCGGCACCACGTTGGGCAAATCGTTGGCCACAATATCAAAGTTGATTTGCGGTGCGAGCATTGCAGCATCTAATTTCAATTGCACTTCTACCGGGTATTTTCTGCGCATTTGCACCGAGTTGACAACGGCAGGCAATTGGTTGGAGATTACGGGCGCAAAAGACACCAGTTGTTTGTAGCTCGCAGTGAGTGCAAGTGTAGCACTGTACGGGTCGCCAAACCACGTGATGCGGCTGCCTTTGTTGATCGTAAATTCTTTGTTGATAATATCGTACAGGGTGAAGTTGTAGTTGCCGCGCTCAAATTCGTACGCACCAAACATATTGAAGTCTCCCTTGGTATCCAGTTGTAATTTCAGATCGCCATTGCCGTAGCCACGAATGATGTCGCCCGATTTTATGTCGAAAATAATTTCGGCATAGGCATCGGGCGTGATGTCCAAGTTCATGTCCATCGTGATGCCGGTGGGCTCGTCTTTGGTCTTGGATTTATTTTTTTCTTTTTTAAGAGTAAGCGTGTCGCCAAAATTTACGAATGTGATAAAATCTTTTTTGGCAGAAGTTTCTTCTGCACCATTGAGCGGGATAAACATCCGTGTATTTTTTTCGGAACGTGCCGTAGCTGAGATTTTCATGTTGCTGAGCGGCCCCAGCATGTTCATGTTGCCAGTGCCGTAAGCTTGTCCGTAGAACAGACCGTTGTCTTTGGCCGTAGTGTTGAGCACTTGAAAATTTTTGAAGTCAGCATTCAGGTCAATTCTAAAATCGTTGTAGTTGCGATGTACCAAATTCCCATCGAGCGATGCTTTGTTTTTCAGTTCATCGGTCAGGTTAAAATCTTTTAAGATAATTTCGGTGGGCGAGAAACCGAGCGAGCCAGAGAAAAAATATTTTGTTTTCAAATAGTCAATCGTCAACTGGGCGGATTGGATTTTTCCATCACCTTTTATGATGGGCTGCAAGAAGGTGCCGGTGATGGTGTAGTTGCCTGTGAGCGCGCCATCCATTTCTGAAAAGATGCCGCGCATGAACGGCTCGATAATTTTAATGTTGGTATTCTCGAGTTTCGCATTCACCAACAGCGGGCTGGCCAATGCCGGATCGTAAAAGCCTTCCATCTCCACGGTGCGTTTGCCATTGCGGTCGAGCGAAAAGCCCAAGTCAAAACGTTTTTGTCCACGGTTCCATTGGTTTGAGCCCGTCACATCGCCCACCAAAAATTTATCGACCATCAAATTTTTTATGGTCAGATCGTTTTGTACAAATGCATTGTGGTAAAGGTCGCGCCCCTGCACATGGCCGTTCACTTCGCCCGAAATTTTTTCGCGCAGCAGCGAATTTAAAAGATCGAGGTTGAGGCTGTCGATGTTCAGTGTCAACGCGCGAGTTGGATCTTCGGAGATATACCCATCGAGTAGCACCGACTCTTTGCCGTGGTACACGCGCAAGTGGTGGATGTTCCACTCAAGGCCTTTCATCAGCGCATAGTTTTTGCGGTTTACTATCCACTCTTCATTAAAGATGCGGAGTTGTGTCGGCATTATTTTCATTCGGATGCTATCCGTCAAAAAATCCAATTCTGATTTTAACCGTAAAATATTGGTGGTGCCTTCTTGGTCGGCATTGAATATGAAAGCAAGGTGGTCGTGGTTCAGCAGGGCCTCAGCAAAAATATTTTTAGACCTGAACGATCTTGAAAATTCTTGATGATCCGAATGCACTGTTAACGCTGCTTTGCCTCGCGTACTGTCGAGCTGCTTTGAGCAACTAAAGTCAAAAGCATTGCTCAAAAAAGTTTTTCCTTGATAAATGACAGTGTCTAATTTGCCCGTGAGGTGCAATGAGGAAACATTGCCTTGCAAAAAATTACCTTCAAACTTTGTACCGGGCGAAATAAAAAGATCAACATTGCTCAGCACAGCTAAGGGCAACATGTCATGTACCTCCATTGTAAAGTCAGTTCGGTAGGGACGCGCTATTGTTTTCTTTGTTTGATAATATGTAGTCAATGCCGTACGGTCGTTTTTCAAATAGAGATAAAACTCGCGCGCTAATTTTTGAATGTCGGTAAACAAGCTGCTGTAACGATAGTCTCCGTTCAAATTAATATCGGCAATAGAACTGCGCAGTTTCAGTTGTCGGCCGGTCCCATCTTTGATGGAGATCACATGAATGGAATCCAACGCCAAAGCTTTTGATCGGTACTCCACCAACGCATTGCGCAGCACCACCGATCCAAACAAACTGTCGAGTTGGAGACCGCTGGTGTTCACCTCAAAATACGAACGGACAAACAAGGGCTCTTTGATAAAACCAAGCCGATCAATAAAAGCGGTATCTAATTTTGCTTTCACTTGAATCAATTCCTTACCCTTTCTGAAATCAATAAAAGCAGTGGCGTTGAACTTTAAGTTTGGATCGTTGATCGACAAGTTGCCATTGAAAAGCTGCCGGGCAAAGCGTGCATTGGTGACGATGTCAGAATAATCATAATGGCGAAAGCCCAATGAATTTATTTTCCCCGAAAGGATGAAGTCGGTGCTTTCGCGGTTCAGCCCCTTGCCTTTTATTTTGCCGTTGAGCGAAACGCGCTGAAAATTTATGGTGTCGTTGAGGTACAATCCCAACGCAAAATCGTTCAGCGCCAAATTTCCACTGAAGGTAGACTGATCCACATTGCGATCATCTACTTTCAAGTTCACATCTGAATAAATTTTTCCAAGCTGGGTTGCTAAATTTCCTTTGGCCACAAAGTCGTTGGGAAAGCCCGTGAACTCTGCTTGCACGTGCGTGCGCCCAAGTGGGTTTATTAAATCATGAACATTTTCAGGGATAAAAAATCGAACATCATTTTGCTCAACTGTTCCGTCAATGATCTTCAAGTCAATAAAAGTCTCGTTGATGTTGGGCAGGCCGTCCATGCGTATGCGGCCTTTGATTTTTGTTTTGCCAATTGCTGCGGTCATGTTGCTAAAAACAAAACGTGAAACTTTTCCGGTGATCGTTCCGCTCAAGAGCAGCGGCTGCTGCAAGGGGCGCAGGCCATAGGTAAACCATTGGAGGTCTTGCGGATCGAGGACGGTGTTTTTTAGTTTGGCAACGAGGCTCACTTTGTTGTTGAAGTCGCTGAGGTCATCTGTGCTTTGGTACTTGAAAATCACCGTGTCAGAAATCGTGCTCTTGCCAGCATTGAGGGTTACGCCAAGAAACTCCATCGAAGTTTGCGATATTCTAAAATACGTGTTGAGGTCTTTGATTTTTAGTTGCGTTTGACGGTCTTGGATTTGAAGGCTGCCGACATCAAACTGAATGGTGTCGCCAATGATTTGAAAAGCGGTGATGTCGCCCTCGCCTACCGCCAACAAAAAATGATGGTAGTCGAACCCATTTTTGATCGAATCCTTTTCGGTGTCGTTGTAAATGAATTTTGATTGGCTCAACGCGATCTCGCCAATGTTGAGTTTGCCCGAACTGGGGCCGCCATTGCCCGAAGAAAATTTTTCATTTATTTTTTTGATGAAGACATTGATATTCAAATTTTTTGAACTGTCGCCTTCTGCAATTTTTACTAAGTTCACTTCGGCACGATCCAGCGTGGCAGCATCGATGTTTACGTTTCCACTTTTGAACAAACTCATCAACTCAAAATTCAGCGACAGCTTGCCTACCGAAATCATCGTGTGCTGCTCAGGGTCTTTGATTTTTACATCGTGCAGCTCCAGGCGGTCGTACCACCGCAGGTCGATTTGCCCTACCGTACTTGGAAAACCGATCACTTGCGAGAAGCCCGAGAGGTAGCGGTTAGTGAGGGCAGTCTGCACTTGCGGAAACTGCAAGATCAAGAACGATAGTATAAAAAAAGTAAGGACAGCAAAGGCCGTGTACAAGAAAATTTTCTTGAGCCAAAAAAAAATGAGGTTTTTGATAACTTGCAAGTTCATGGTTCAGCAACAGCATCCAACAATCCTTGCCATCGAGTCTTCATGCGATGAAACTTCTGCATCGGTGATACGGGCGGGCAAGGTACTCAATAATGTGATAGCCTCACAGGCCGTGCACCACCAACATGGTGGGGTGGTGCCCGAGCTGGCCTCGCGTGCGCACCAGCAAAACATCTGGCATGTGGTGAACGATGCCATGCAGCAGGCCGGTATAAAAAACAATGAATTAAATGCCATAGCCTTTACACGTGGGCCGGGGCTGATGGGTTCGCTGCTGGTAGGTGTTTCGTTTGCCAAAGGAATGGCACTGGCGCTGGATTTACCTTTGATTGAAGTGAACCACATGGAAGCACACGTGCTGGCTCATTTTATTCAGGAGCCTAGACCGCAATTTCCTTTTTTGTGTTTGACCGTGAGTGGCGGGCACACACAAATTGTGCTGGTCAAAGATTATCTCGACATGAAGGTGATCGGGGAAACGCAAGATGATGCCGTAGGCGAAGCGTTCGACAAAGCCGCCAAGATGATGGGCTTGCCTTACCCGGGCGGACCGTTGATCGATAAGTTTGCGAAAGAAGGAAACCCAAATGCATTCAAGTTTTCGCAGACCGTAATGCCCGACTTAAGTTTTTCATTCAGTGGAATCAAAACCGCCTTTCTTTATTTCTTGCGCGACCGCAAAAAAGAAGATGAAAATTTTGTAGAAAAAAATATGAACGACATTTGTGCGAGTTTGCAACGACATTTAGTAAACATGCTTTTGCAAAAACTAAAACTCGCTGCACAGCAAACTGGCATAAAAGAGATTGCTATTGCGGGAGGCGTAGCTGCCAACTCTGGATTGAGAAATGCAGTGGCTCAAACCGCACAAGAACTAAACTGGAAAATTTTCATTCCTGAGTTTCAATATTGCACCGACAATGCCGCGATGATCGCCATGGCCGCGCACTATAAATTTTTAGCCGGAAAGTTTTGCGGATTGGATGTGGCGCCTGTGCCGAATTTGAGAGTGGGAAGCAAATAGTATGCAGTCTCCAGTAGGCAGTTGGCAAATGAGCGACCAACTCCAAGTTCAGATTTTACTTTCCTTTGTAAAATATGTTGAATATCTTTTTGTCTACTGATTCTTGCCTACTTTTTTAAAAACCCCTCTGCCACCACCAACTCCTTGCTTCCCACTTTGTATTGATAAAAACCACTTCCCGATTTTATTCCTTTGTGTCCGGCTTGAACCATGTTTACCAGCAACGGACAAGGCGCATATTTGGGATTACCGAATCCATCGTACAGAACTTTTAAGATAGAAAGGCACACATCAAGCCCAATAAAATCGGCCAGTTGCAGCGGGCCCATCGGGTGGGCCATTCCCAATTTCATTACGGTATCGATTTCATTTACGCCAGCTACGTGTTCATAAAGAGAATAAATCGCTTCGTTGATCATCGGCATGAGAATGCGGTTGGCCACAAAGCCTGGATAGTCGTTCACCTCAACAGGAATCTTTTCCAATTTTTTAGAAAGCGACATCACGGCTTCCGTTGTTTCATCGCTGGTAGAGTAGCCACGAATCACTTCCACTAACTTCATCATCGGCACCGGGTTCATAAAGTGCATGCCGATTACTTTGTCGGGTCGTTTTGTTACTGATGCGATTTTAGTAATGGAGATGGAGGAAGTGTTGGTCGCTAAGATGGCGGTTGACTTGGCGGCCTCGTCCATGTCTTTGAAGATTTTTAATTTTAGGTCGATATTTTCAGTGGCCGCTTCCACCACCAAATCGGCATTGGCCACTCCATCTTTGATGGACGGGGAAGTAGAAATATTGGCGAATGCTTTTTCTTTTGCTTCTGCGGAGATCGCACCTTTCTCTACTTGTCGCGCTAAATTTTTTTCGATGGTGGCGAGCGCTTTCTTCAACGCCTCTTCTGAGATGTCGATGAGCGAAACCTTAAATCCAAATTGGGCAAACACGTGGGCGATGCCGTTGCCCATGGTGCCCGAGCCGATCACTGCGATGTGGGTCATTTTATTTATAATTTTGCAGCTAAGTTAATTTTATTTGGGATGCCAGAAAAACTAAAAACGAGAATAAAGAGTTTGTCCACGCGATACTTAAGTTTTTATAAAGGAGCGGGCTACGTGTTGATGGCTGTTGCTGGACTTGGAGTTTCCTATATCTACTTAACTCAGTTAACCGGAGGAGGAAAACTTGCTCAAATATTTAGGGTTTGGAACTATTTGTATTTGTTGTGGTTTGTTCTCCTCTGGTGGAAACTTAACAGCAAAGTTTACAATGTTGAGTTTGATGACGAATTCCTTTATGTGATTCTAAAAAGGAACGACATCCTCATCCCGTTGGAAAACATCAAGGATGTGAACATTAAAACGCTTGGCGGGGTTTACTGTGTGGATTTGTACCAAGCCGAACAACTGGGCGATAAATTTTATTTCAAACCTTCACTTTTATATCCATTCAATTCTAAAAAGAAAGATGAGTTGGTCAACGTGCTGTGGAGTGCTATCGAAAAAGCGAAAAAAAAGAAAACTTATTTCAGCAAGAACGCGCTGCACAGTTGACTCGAACCTTTGCCACCGAGCATTGCCTACTGCCAATTCATCCTCCGTAGCTTTAGCGAAGGAGGACTGCCTACTGATTTATTCAATCACTACTTCCTTCGCCAACTCCACGGCATTAAATCGGATCGATAATTTTTTTGGTGCGTTCAATGCCAATTGGCACTTTGCAGAAGGTTCTAAAAAATAATAGAAAAACTTTTGATTGCGTTTGTACAATTCATTTTGATCGGGCCGGCCGAGCAACTTGATTACGTTATCTTCCGATAATCCTTTCAGCTTATTTTTTTGCAAAACCAATTGCTCAATTGATTTCTCACGAACGTGGTTGCATCCGTTTTTGTCGTCTTTCCATTGTTTCAGGTCGATGCCGTCAAGTGAGGGCAGCGGCTTACCGCAAGCTCCTGCCATCAGTATCCATACAATAAATATTTTTTTCATCGTTCGTTTTTTACCATCAATTCAAATTACTTTGCGAATAATTTATTCTTCAAAAGTACTCAAGATGGTGTTAAAAATTTTAAAAGTGCTGTGGGTCTTTTCATTGCTGGCGGTGCTAACGGTGCTGATGTACGTGTATGCTGGACTGCCCGAAGCGGTGGTGGTGAACGAAAACACGAAGGCAGTCACGCTTTCAAAAGAGATTTTATTTTATACGGCACTGGCCCTGATCGCCATCGCCAATGCGTTGGTCTTTGCAGTGAGCCGCATCTATTCCGAAAAGGATCACGACTTTAAAGCGTGGTTTTATGGGTTTATTTTGTGCGCCAATCTTTTTTTTATCATCGGCCTGAGTTTCATCAGCACGTACAACAGCGGAGAAAAATTTGACTACAGCCGGCTGGGTGTTATCATTTACGGTAGCCTTGCGTTGATGGCAGTGTGGATTATAGCATGGCCAGTTTACGCATTGTTGAAAAAATTTAATCGTAAACAGCCCGTTTGAACTTTGTACTCTGAAACCTGACTACCAACGAGTTAATTGAGTTGCCCTTCTTAAGATTTGTAGATCTGATTTTTTGCAATGTAAATGGAATACAACAAAAATTTCTTTTCTTTAAAGAAGAATTTGTCTGCTCTATTTTTTGGATAAAATCTTTTTTATTTTTTTGACTTTAATTCTCCCAACCACAATTGACGTATGGCGAAAGACTTTGAATATAACGAAGCGAGCATCCGGTCGCTCGACTGGCGCGAGCACATCCGCATGCGGCCGGGCATGTACATCGGCAAGCTGGGCGATGGCTCAGCCAAAGACGATGGTATTTATGTACTGGTAAAAGAAGTGATCGACAACTGTATCGATGAGCACATGATGGGCTACGGAAAAAACATCGATGTGAAAATCACCGATCAAAAAGTGGTGGTGCGTGATTATGGCCGTGGTATTCCATTGGGAAAAGTGGTAGATGTTGTCTCAAAAATAAATACAGGTGCGAAATACGATTCGGGAGCGTTTCAAAAATCGGTAGGTTTGAATGGTGTGGGCAGCAAGGCAGTGAATGCTCTCTCCAATTATTTTAAGGTTCAGGCTTTTCGCGATGGAGTAACCAAACTGGCCGAATTTAAAAAGGGAGTTCTCACCAACGACCCGAAGCAGTCTAAGTCGGATGACAAGAACGGTACGCTGGTAGAGTTTGAGCCAGACGATACGATGTTCAAGCACTATCATTTCATTCCTGAATATTTGGACGACTTGATGTGGAACTATGCTTTTTTGAATGCGGGGCTTACAATAAATTGCAATGGACGAAAATTTTATTCGAAAGACGGGCTGCTGGATTTATTAAAACAAAAGGCGGATCCAGATGAGATGCGCTACCCGATCATCCACTGCAAGGGAGACGACATCGAATTTGCGTTGACACACGGCAATCAATATGGCGAAGAATTTTATTCATTCGTGAATGGCCAGAACACCACACAAGGCGGAACTCACTTAGCGGCTTTTCGCGAAGGCATTGTGCGTGGTGTACGCGATTTTTATAAAAAAGATTTTGATGCAGCCGATATTCGCGCTAGCATCATCGGTGCGATTGCGGTGCGCGTGCAAGAGCCGGTGTTTGAATCGCAGACCAAAACCAAACTCGGCTCGATCAACATGGCGCCCGAAGGAGCATCGGTGAAAAACTTTGTGGGCGATTTTGTATCGAAAGAATTGGAAATCTTTTTGCACAAAAACGCAACCGTGGCCGATGCGATGCTCAAACGCATCTTGCAATCAGAGCGCGAGCGAAAAGAAATTGCAGGGATAAAAAAACTCGCGAATGAGCGGGCGAAGAAAGCAAACCTTCACAATAAAAAATTGCGCGATTGTCGTTTTCATTTTGACGATCAGAAAGGAGAGAAGGGAATGGAGTCGGTGATCTTTATCACGGAAGGAGACTCGGCCAGCGGATCGATCACCAAGTCGCGTGATGTGGAAACGCAAGCCGTATTTAGTTTGCGCGGTAAACCACTCAACTGTTTTGGTCTCACCAAAAAAGTAGTTTACGAAAACGAAGAGTTCAATTTGTTGCAGCACGCGTTGAACATTGAAGACGGCCTCGATGGCTTGCGCTACAATAAAGTGATCGTGGCCACCGATGCCGATGTGGACGGCATGCACATCCGTTTGCTGCTGATGACTTTCTTTTTGCAATTCTTCCCCGACTTGGTGAAGGCTGGTCATGTTTATATTTTGGATACACCGTTGTTCCGCGTTCGGAATAAAAAAGAAACGATCTATTGTTACAGCGATGAAGAAAAGCAAGCTGCGGTGGGTAAATTGGGAAGCAAGCCAGAGATTACACGCTTCAAGGGCTTGGGAGAAATTTCGCCTGAAGAATTTGGGACCTTCATTGGTGAAAACATTCGCCTGCAGCCTGTGCTGATCGACAAAGAAAAACATTTGATCAAGACGCTTGAATTTTATATGGGCAAAAACACACCCGATCGCCAGGAGTTTATTATTGAAAATTTGAGGATTGAATTGGATAAAGTAGAACAAAAAGAAGAATTGGTGGCGGATACCGAATAATAAGCAGGAAATAGGCTATTGCAGAAATTCTGCAATATTTGACTTATTGCAGAAATTCTGCAATATTTGTGTCGTTGCACTTTTTCTGCAATAAAGGTTATGAGAATAATAGTAATGGCAGACATCATTGGAAGTTCTAAACGCCATGCAAAATCGTTGATGAACGATTTTAAATCAAGTGTCACTTACATCAATAGGATAGACAGAGACCTTATACTTTCCCCGATTACCATCACCTTGGGTGATGAATTTCAGGGCGTAGTTAAAAGCCCCCGTGCTGCTTTGCAAATAATATTTGATTTGGAAAAGCACCTGATGACCTTGAAAAATCCATTTAAGTTGCGGTATGTGATTCACGAAGGTGAGATTCAAACCAAGCTTAACAGAGACAAAGCGTATGAAATGTTAGGACCTGGACTTACGGCTGCACGAAAGCAGTTGACAGATATGAAATCATCGAAAAGCCGTTTTAAGGTTTCCCTTTACGATAAAGAGCTTGCCGAAAAATTGAGCCTTATGTTGATAGTACTTCAAGGGATAATAGATCAATGGACTCCAACACAACAAAAGGTGGTGGCTACTTTTCTTGAATTAGAAGATTATAAAAAAGTGGCCGAACGCTTAAACAAAGACTCAACGGCTATCTGGAGAAGAAAAAAATCGCTAATGATCAACGAGTTTAATAGTTTGAAAAGATTGATACTAAAAACAGCTAATCCAAAATGGCAACTATCATACTAAAAACAATTTTGACCTTGCTTGTTGGTGAGGTGATTATCCATTTTGTTCTTTTTCTTCTGAGCAAGTTTATCGGCAAGACCACTAAGGACAAAATAAACCGAATTAGTATTTTGAAAGGCATACTGGAAAGAGTTTTTATTGTAGTATCCCTTCATTTTAACATGGCACAGGCGTTGACATTACTAGGCGCATTGAAGATTGCCACACGGATAAGGGACAATGAGGATAAAGTTTCCAACGATTTCTTTTTGTTAGGAAATTTGATTTCGGTTCTATTTGGGATACTTTATTCAAAAGCGACGCGGCTGTCCAGCCGGCCGCACATCAGGCTGAGCGCGCGCTCGGCCATGCCGATCAGCCGCATGCAGTGGTGGATGCGCCCGGGGCCG
>JAYWDN010000066.1:0-14808 GCA_043780615.1 Bacteroidota bacterium
CCAAGTTGCTTTGCGATCTCATAAAAGCGATTGGAAAAAGCGCCATTCACAAAGTGAAATGATTTTTCGTTCACTAAATTCTGGATAGCGCGCTCCCAAATTTCAGTGGCCGATGCGGCAAAAAAAATGTGAAAGCCCTGCGGGATGCCCAGCAACTCTTTTAGGCCTTCGGTAGCAGACTGAAAAATTTTTTCAAACTCTTTGCTGCGGTGTGCCAACGAAGGGATGCCCTCGCGAAATGCTTTGCGCGCATGATCTTCGACAGTAAAATAAAGTTGCGAAGGGCCGGGCGCAAAGTGGGCAATGGATTTCATCGCTCAAAGCTATTTGAAAAACATGTGGATGTACAAAAATTTTATTCCTTATTCGTCATTGTGTATTTTTGTAGCAAATAATTCCCACTCGGGTTTGGGACACGTTTGCTGAACCTAACAGTGAAACAATACCGGGTATAGCTTTCTTCTAAAATCAGGCCTCACTCTGTTCCGATAGCTATCGGGATCAGAGCCTCGCCCACAAAGCAGGGTAACAGTGGAAGGTTACAGAAGGCGGCAGCCCAAAACTTGTCGTATAGAGGGTTCAGAAACTCCTACCAAATCCGGTGGGTTTTATTTTTGCAGGTTCTTCAGTTTTTGTTCGGTGATCTTGCGTTTGGTATCGAGCGGGAAATCCCCGTTCATCATCCAATCGTAATAGGCAGGCTCTTCCTTAAAGACTTTGTCCACTAATTTGCCCTTGTGTTTGCCAAAGTTGAAAACCACCTCGTCTTTGTTGTTGCGCACCATGCGGCCCGCCAAGTCCACCATGTCATCGCTCACCAATTTCGCCAATGTCTCCATGTCGTTTTTGATCATGCCCACTTTGCGTTCGAGCCCATCGGTCACTTCGCGGCCATCGTATTTTTCAATCTGTTCCATCAGCACTTCCATAGATGCTTGTGTATCGGCTTCTGCCGAATGTGCATTGCTCATTTCTTTTAGACAGTAAAATTTGTACGCGGCCGAAAGTGTACGCTTCTCCATCAAGTGGAAAATCCGTTGCGAGTCGATGATCTTTTTCCGGCTGTAATCAAACTCAACACCCACGCGAAGGAATTCCTCGACCAACATCGGCACATCAAATTTTAATATATTGAACCCTGCCAAGTCGGCCCCTTCAAAAAACTTGGCGTAATCGCGCGCCACTTCTTTAAAGGTGGGCTTGTCTTTGACTTGCTCGTTGCCAATTCCATGGATTGCGGTGGACTCTGCCGGGATGGGCACCGTAGGGTTGAGCAAATTAATTTTCCTGATCACTTCGCCATTGGGCATTGCTTTGAGTACCGCAATCTCAATGATGCGGTCTTGCGTGATGTTGACTCCGGTCGTTTCAAGATCGAAAAAGCAAAGCGGGATTTTGAGGCTTAGTTTCATTGATAAAAATAAAAGCAGGAAATAATTATTGAAATGAAAGGATGGCTTTATAGAATTGTTCGGAGGAGATACCAATTTTTTTTACAAGTTCGAAGACCGCACCAGCGTTTTTCAAATCTTCGGGCGAGGAAAGAGACGCGGGGACTTTTTCGGTAGCACTAGGCTTGACAACTGAATAAGGAACGGTGAACACATCCGTTCTTTCCATTTTAGAAATTCCTTTGGCTACGGAATCCGATTCGTCAAAGATGATCATGCCACACTTGGGCGTAGCACTGGCCAACATTCCTAAATCACTTTTTTCAGAGGTAGCCAATGCGCTGATTACAAGGATGTGGTGATTGTATTCTAAAAGTGAAACAGTAGGTAAATCGCTTTCGATAATGATGATTGGGGCAGTCGTGAACTTTTCGCGGGTCGTTGTTGAGCAATCAAATTTGTGGTGGCATTGCTCCAGCACAAACAGCACCAACTGTGCAATCTTTGATTTATTTTTCCCTACAATGACGATGCGTTGTTTGTCAACACTTTGACTGTAGCTATGTGAAGGAGTTGATTGCATTTAAAACCAAAGTAAAACAAATTGCAGTTCGAATGAAAATGAAATTTTTATTAGCGATAACTTAAGTTTTTGAAATTTATGCACAAAGAATAGTGTTTATTGAATGTGTACAAGTTGCACGAGATGGGGATGGTAATTTCACCAACACGAGTATGTTTGTCTCCCTTTAAAAATCTCGTACCAACGACCACGAAGTATGGAGCAACGATCAACGCCTGTGAGGTTAAGTTCCGCGATGAGCGGAGTCGGCAACAAAGCCCGAACGCTAGCCAGAGACATCTCTGAGAGCCTAGGCAAGTTGCCACCTCAGGCGCCTGATCTGGAAGAAGCCATACTCGGTGCGCTCATGCTCGAGAAGAATGCGCTCACTGCCGTGGTCGAGTTTTTACGGCCAGAACATTTTTATTCTGACCAGCACAAAGAGATTTATAACTCCATCATTGACTTGTTCAAGGCTTCCGAACCTGTGGACATGCGCACGGTGGTGGCTCAGCTTCGCAAAAACGGAAAGCTAGAAATTGTGGGCGGTGCCTATTACATTGCCGAGCTCACCTCTAAAGTCAGTTCTGCGGCCAACATCGAATACCATGCTCGTATTATCATTGAGATGGCGATCAAGCGCGACTTGATTCAGATTGCATCGCAAGTACACCACGATGCATACGAAGACACGACCGATGTGTTTGACCTGCTCGACAAAACAGAACAATCCATTTTTCAAATCTCAGACTCCAACCTGCGCAAAAACTACGACAACATGAAGTCGTTGATGTTTCGGGCCATTCAAGAACTTCAAGAAAGGAAAAACCACAAAGATGGCCTTACGGGAATAGCGAGTGGCTTCTCGCGATTGGACCGCATCACATCGGGCTGGCAGAAATCAGATTTGGTAATCATCGCATCTCGGCCGGGGATGGGAAAAACTGCTTTTATTGTTTCTGCTTTGCGCAATGCAGCGGTTGACTTCAACCATCCGGTGGTCATCTTTTCGTTGGAGATGGCTTCCCTTCAATTAGTGAACCGGTTGATCTCTGCCGAAGCCGAACTGGAAGGAGAAAAAATCAGAAAAGGAAACCTTGCCGACCACGAATGGCACCAGTTAGTAACTAGAACCAACCGCCTCTCCACCGCCCCGATTTTTATTGACGACACACCCGCACTTTCCATTCTTGAATTGCGCGCCAAGTGTAGGCGATTGAAAGCAGAGCACAATGTGCAATTGATCGTGGTCGATTATTTGCAATTGATGAGAGGCGAAGCGGGTGGCAACCGCGAACAAGAGATCGCCTCTATCTCACGCGCGCTCAAAGGGATTGCTAAAGAACTGAATGTGCCAGTGATTGCGCTTTCGCAATTGAGCCGTGGAGTGGAGACGCGTGGTGGCGACAAACGCCCGCAGCTCTCTGACTTGCGCGAGTCAGGTTCCATCGAGCAAGATGCCGACATTGTGATGTTCCTCTACCGCCCCGAATATTATAAGATCACCGAATACGAAGACGGCACGCCCTCGCAGGGTGTGGCCGAAGTGATCATAGCCAAGCACCGCAACGGCTCGCTCGACAGCGTGAAACTGAAATTCATTGGCAAGTACACCAAGTTTGCCGACTACGATTCGCCCGATGGCTTCACGCCTATAAGCAACATCCAAAGCCGGATCAACACTTCGCGCGATGTGCCGCCACCACAGGGAACTTCGAACGAGGAGACACCTTTTTAAAAAAAGAATTTAAAAGATAGGAGGGTAGAATTTAGAATGCAGGTTATTGTTAGTTCAAACTTTGCGAGCACCTGCGGAGAATTTGAGCGATGGCGCGAAGCCATCTCCTGCATGGGGATCGCTTCGCCCTCCACACTTCCTTTGCAGGTGCTCGCGATGCCGACAAATTATTAGTTTTGCTTAACATCACTTACGCGTAATCATTTTTTTATGAAAGCTCTCGTACTCACTGCTCCCGGCCACATTGAAATGAAAGACGTGGCCATGCCTGCTTTATCTTCTGGCAAGGCGTTGGTAAAAATAAAAGCGGTGGCACTCAACAGGCGCGATGACTGGATACGCGAAGGCAAATACCCGAACATCAAAACCGGAATGGTGATGGGCTCGGATGGCGCGGGCATTGTTGAAGCCGTGCACAACGATGAGCACAAAGAATGGATTGGCAAAGAGGTGGTGATCAATCCCAATATTGATTGGGGCGCAAACCCCGATGTGCAATCTTCAAAATACACCATTCTCGGAATGCCCAACGATGGCACGTTTGCCGAATACGTTGCCGTGCCTGTCGATCGGCTTCATCACAAACCATTTCATCTCGATCTATTGCAGGCCGCATCACTTCCCCTTGGTGGGCTCACGGCTTTTCGTGCGCTCTTCCGTAAAGGTGGACTGAGAGCCGATCAAAATGTTTTGATCTCGGGCTTTGGTGGTGGCGTGGCGCAGTTTGCTTTTCTTTTTGCGAAAGCGGCCGGTGCCAACGTGTATGTCACCTCGGGCAGCGATGAAAAAATTGACAAGGCCATGAAGATGGGCGCGAAGGGCGGCTACAACTACAAGAAGCAAACTACCTACGATGAACTGTGGAAAACCAAGGGCGGGTTTGATCTGGTCATCGACAGCGCGGGTGGTGACGGGGTGAACACGTTTATAAAAATGCTGCGGCCTGCGGGCAAAATAGTTTTTTATGGTGCCACCAACGGCATGCCTTCCAAGGTTGACTTTTATAAAATGTTTTGGCATCAGCTTTCGCTGCTCGGCACCACCATGGGCAGCGACCTGGAGTTTAGCGAAATGATCGCCTTTGTAGGGAAAAACCAAATCAGACCGATGGTAGATTCCATTCGTCCGTTTTCAAAATTGGCCGAATCGTTTCAAGACGTGACCAAGCCGAATAAAGTAGGGAAGATTGTGTTTCAGGTGTAAGCAAATACTAAGGGCAATTACGAATGATGATTGATGAATAAAGAATATTGAAGTCGGATGCCCTTAAATCTTCAAAAATCAATATTCAGGGCATCTCTAAAAACCTATCTTTTTATTACCTCAACCCTTCACCCTTCTCCAGAAGAGAAGGAAGGAGTTTTTAGAAATCCCTTTCATTATTGCTATTCGCAATTCAAATTTTGATAAAAATAGATTGATGTCATTCCATCTCATCCAACAATCCCCTCAACTCACTCACAGCTTTTAGGTTACTCTGTTTCTTGGCTTGGGCAATTCCATTTTCAATAATAATTGTTGTGTCATCATTCAAAGTCAATTCAATATAAAGCAGCGCGGCCTGATAATACGTGGGGACATAATCAGGATTAGAGAGCATTAATTGATCAAAGATTTCTTTGGCTTTTTGCTTGTCGGACTTCACTAATTCCAACGCCAAGGCATAGCGGTTGAATGGGTCGGTGGGGTCTTCGGCCACAAATTGCTCCAGCATTTTTATCCGTTCAGAATTCATCGCTCAACTATTCGGTTTTTTGATATTTTATCCTTTATCTTGAGGCCGAATCCCGATAACCTTCGGGATCAAAATTCAAAGTTAAAGATTAGAAAATTCAGGCATGAAAATATTAGTTTGCATTTCGCACGTCCCCGACACCACTTCCAAAATTGCCTTTGTGGACAACAACACCAAGTTCGACACCACGGGCGTGCAGTTCATCATCGGGCCGTATGACGATTATGCGTTGGCTCGTGCCATTGAGTTAAAAGAAACTTCGGGCGCAACCGTAACCGTTCTTAACGTTGGTCTTGTAGAAACAGAACCAACCATCCGCAAAGCATTGGCCATCGGTGCAGACGATGCCATCCGCGTAAACGCAGAGCCTACTGATTCACTTTTTGTGGCCACACAAATTGCCGAACACGCCAAAGGCTATGACTTGGTTTTGATGGGCCGCGAGTCGATTGATTACAACAGTGGTGTGGTTCACGCCATGGTAGGAGAGCTGCTCGGGATCCCTTCCGTTTCGCCCGTGATGAAATTAGATATCGAAGGCACGAAAGTGAAAATGACAAAAGAGATTGAAGGCGGGAAGGAGCAAGTTGAGGCGAGCCTACCATTAGTTGCCGGATGCCAAGAACCGATTGCAGAATGGAAGATACCGAACATGCGCGGCATCATGTCGGCACGGACAAAACCCTTGAATGTTGTTGAGCCTAAAAGTTCAGAGAATTCTGTGGTAGCGAAAAGTTATGAACTGCCTGCCCCCAAAGGTGCGGTGAAGATGATCAGCGCAGACAACGTAGCGGAGTTGGTAGCACGACTGAAGACAGAAGCGAAGGTGCTTTAGAATTTGAAAATTATTCAATTTGAAAATTTGAAGATTGAACTAGGATTTCACGATTAACAAATAACTATTAACGATGAACGCATTAGTATTCGTAGAGACATCGGAAGGAAAAGTGCGTAAGACTTCACTCGAAGCAGTGGTTTATGCGCATGCCATGGGCGGATCGGTAACGGCCATTGTGCTTGGCACAGCCGATGCTAATGAACTTCAAACAATCGGCAAATATGGAGCCAGTAAAGTGTTGCATGTGACCGATCCCAAATTAGATCAACACGTCATCCAAGTTTATTCGTCAGTGCTTTCAAAAGCCATGCAAGATGAAAATGCCGAAGTGTTGGTGTTGGCCAACTCTTCATTAGGAACACCAGTGGCTGCAAAGGTGGCGATCAAAACCGGGGCAAGTTTTGCGAGCAACGTATCGGAGTTGCCCAACACCAGTGCAGGTTTTGTGGTGAAGCGCAGCATCTACACGGGCAAAGCATTTGCAATGGTGGAATTGAAAAACCCCAAGAAAGTAATTGCCATCCGCAAGAATGCAGCCGAGGCAAAAGAGATTGGCAGCAATGCACAAGTAGTGAACTATGCGGTGACCCTCAACGATGCGGACTTCAACACTAAAACTATTTCAACCGAAAAAGCGACAGGCGATATTTTGTTGCCCGAAGCAGCGATCGTAGTCTCGGGAGGGCGTGGCATGAAAGGCCCGGAGCACTGGAAACCGTTGGAAGATTTAGCGAAAGCGCTGCACGCTGCCACGGGTTGCAGCAAGCCCGTGAGCGACATGGGCTGGCGCCCGCACCACGAACACGTGGGCCAAACAGGGGTTAAAGTTGCACCGCAACTTTACATTGCCATTGGCATCTCTGGAGCGATACAACATTTGGCCGGAGTGAATTCTTCGAAGTGCATAGTGGTGATCAACAAGGATGCAGACGCGCCATTTTTCAAAGCCGCTGACTACGGAATTGTGGGTGATGCATTTGATATTTTGCCTAAGCTGACCGAAGCAGTTTTAGCCGCGAAATAATTCCTTGGGTCGCTGTGACAAGGATCACAATCTATAGACCACGGACAATGAAATAAAATTTTTCAACTATTTTCATAACTTGAACGGATAAGTGGCAGTACCAAAAAAAATTAAACTTGAAATCTTAGGCCTGTCGTCAAGTCAATCGCAGACGGGCTCGTTTGCATTGGTGCTGGGCGAAATGCAGGGCAACCGAAGACTGCCGATTATCATTGGGATGTTTGAGGCGCAGGCCATTGCCATCGAAATCGAAAAGATTATTCCCAACCGTCCTATGACGCACGACTTGTTCAAGTCGTTTGCCAACAGTTTTCATTTTCATGTAGAAGAGATTTTGATTTCAGATTTGAAGGAAGGTGTCTTCTTTGCAAAAATTATTTGTAGCGATGGCTTAAAGAAAACCGAAGTAGATGCCCGGCCTTCAGATGCGATTGCCATTGGCTTGCGGTTTGATTCCCCGATCTATACGTACGAAACTATTTTGGCCGAGGCAGGCATTGTGCTCACCGACCAAGAAGAGGAAGAAGACAAAACGGTGAAGCCCGAAACAAAAGCACGCGTAAAAAAAGAAGCGCTTAAAAAAGGAGAAGACTTCAAAAGTTTTTCTATCGACAAACTGCGCGATCTTCTGAAAGACGCCCTCGACAAAGAAGACTACGAGCGCGCAGCAAAAATCAGGGACGAACTCGGCAAGCGGAATTAAATTAACCCCACTCATTACTTCATAATTCACAAATCAACATTGATTATTCGATATTCAAATTTGAATGTAGAATGTTGATCAAAGAATGATGAAATAACATAAGATCGAATATGACCATCAAGCACCGGCTTATTGTGATGAATTTTTTGGAGTTCTTTATTTGGGGCTCGTGGCTGATTTCGATGGGCGGTTACATGATCCTAACACTGAAGTTTACAGGCGCACAAGTTGGGAGCATTTATGGAACGATGGGAATTGCCTCGCTGTTCATGCCTGCGTTATTGGGGATCATCGCAGACCGTTGGGTCAATGCCGAGCGCGTGCTTGGCGTGTGCCACCTCATTGGCGCGGGGCTTTTGTTTTGGGCATCGACCATCACCGATCCACAAACGATGTTTTATGTGATGCTGCTCAACTCCATGTTTTATATGCCGACCATCGCACTTAACAATGCCGTATCGTATGCGGTGTTGAAGAAAGAAGGCATTGATGTGATAAAAGTTTTCCCACCCATCCGTGTGTGGGGCACAGTTGGTTTTATCTGTGCGATGTGGGTGATTGATTTTGGACACTGGACACTTAGCCCGCTACAACTTTATGTGAGTGCAGCCTCTGCTTTAGTGCTTGGACTTTATGCTTTTACAATGCCAGCTTGTCCTCCGGTAAGAGAATCAAAGAAGCGTACACTTCTTTCCTCGCTGGGGCTCGATGCCTTTGTGTTGTTCAAGAAAAAGAGGATGGCTGTGTTCTTTTTTTTCGCGATGCTGTTGGGGGCGGCCCTGCAGATCACGAACACATTTGGCGGAACCTTCTTGGAAGATTTCAAAGTCAGCTATGCAAATTCATTTGGTGTGATACATCCCAACCTTTTGCTCTCTATTTCCCAGGTTTCGGAAACGTTGTTCATTCTCACCATTCCATTTTTCCTCAACAAGTTTGGTATCAAGAAAGTAATGATCATCAGCATTTTTGCGTGGGTGCTGCGCTTCGGTTTATTTGGAGTGGGCAATCCCGGTGATGGATTGATTCTTTTGGTGCTCTCGATGATCATCTACGGAATGGCGTTTGATTTCTTCAACATCTCAGGTTCACTGTTTGTAGAAAAAGAAGCCGACCGAAGTATCATGGCAAGCGCGCAAGGTTTGTTTATGTTAATGACCAACGGTATCGGGGCTTTTTTGGGAGGCGCATTCAGCGGATGGGTAGTAGATCATTTCACAATCAATGGCGTGCGGCATTGGCCGAGCATCTGGTTTAGTTTTGCCGCCTATGCGCTGGTGTTGGGTTTGATCTTTCCCTTTGTATTCAGTGATAACCCCGAGCAAGGAAAAAAATTGCAGCCCGTATCACATTGATCTCTCTTTGCTTGAATTTGATTCTCACATTTCATCAGTAACTTTGCCCTATGGCCAAGGTAATTCAATTCCCAATTCCAAGTCCCGAAAAATTTGGCTTTAAGCCTGTACGAAAAAAAGACAAGACAGAGAAGGGCAAGCACAGACAATTGGATTTGTTTTCAGCAGGCAAGGTGATCAGCCTAAGCAAACTCACGCGCTTTGAAGAAGCGTTGATGCTCGATGACCTGGGCGACAAAAAAGCAAAAGACATTTACCAAAAAGCCATTGACGAAGGCGACTCCGTAGCCGATGCCTACTGCAACTTGGGCATTCTGGAATCGCAAGAGAAAAATTACAGCAAAGCGATCGACTGTTTTACGAAATCTTTAAAAGAAAATCCGCGCCACTTTGAGGCACACTATAATTTGGCCAACCTGTATGCCGAAGTGGGAAACTTGGCGTTGGCCAAAGTGCATTATCAAATTTCAATTGAGATCGAACCCTATTTTTCCAACAGCCATTTCAACCTCGGCCTTACGTTGGCCATGAACAAAGAAATTGATGAAGCGATCCAATCGCTTTTATTTTATTGCCGATTGGTTTCTTCTACCGAAAAAATTCAAGCGGAAGAACTTATCAGTAGCCTTTCGAGGTCATTGGGTAATTGATTTCCTACAACGACCAAATGGTTACGAAAAATAAAATAGCGCGATAAACCTCTAATGCAATTTTTAGAAACAGTACCATCAGCACAGACTTTATCCCCAGCTTCCAATTTTTTTCTGAATAAAATTCTGCACTCGACCGCAGCAGGAAATATAAGTTGGTGGAAATAAAAATAACGGTGAGTGCTACTTCATCAAGGTATCGGCCCAAGCCAGCAAAACTTGCCAGCACAGAAAGGACGATTGCATTGACAAACAAATTGAAACAAGCCAGTTCGATCATGTAGCCCACGTGGTCGGTGAAAAAGCGATTGCGTTTTAGGTACAACAAGTTCAACGGCAGCGAGCCGATCACCACAAAAACCATTACCATCATCTTGGCAAGGCCCACGGTTTTTAAATTGTAGATTAAATTGAACGAAGTAAGATCCATACCCAGAGCGACTGCTTTTGTAGCTACTATGTTTTGATAATATTTGCCCAAGGGCGAAAAGAGTTGCGTGTGCAGCGAAGCATTGAATAGCTGGATCACCGGAAAGAAAAAGTAGGCGAGGTTGAGCACAAAAAAAAGCGAGATGGGCTTGAGGAGTTTCACGCGCCTGCCTTCGGCAAATTCTTTAGAAACAAATCCAGGCTTTTTTAGCGTAAGCCAAAGTGTTCGAATAAACTTAGAGTCGGCAAACGTAACAGCAACCAGAATGCTGCTCAGAAATGTTTTGAACGAACGGTCAGTTGCTCGCAGTACTTTTTCACCACACTGGTTGCAGTAGTTGCCCACAAAGAAGTGGCCACAGCTTTTGCATATATGTGTTTTGGTTTGTTCCATTGAGTAGCGCAAATTAGCTCTTTAATTCTTTCAGCAGTTTTCTGCCACGCGAAACAAAGCCCGCACTTCCGTAAAGCATTTGATCTTCGATCATCGGGATGAGTTTGTTTTTTAAAATCGGGCCGAATATCAAGCGTTCATTGATTTAAGGCTAAAGTCAATTTCAAACTGTACGGTGGTTATGCTTTGAAAATAGAAGAGACAATAGGGTTGTCTTTTAGGAAGTGCGCCCAAAAAGAAGTTGTTGAAAATTAACTTCACAAAAAGGATTTTAAAAATGCGGAAAGCACTGACTAAAACCTTATTTTTGTGAGTTATAATAACTTAAAATGAACGAAGGGAAAGCAAGCAGTGGCGCTGATTATTCAGCCAGTAATATCCAGGTTTTAGAAGGTCTTGAGGCCGTGCGCAAAAGACCAGCCATGTTCATTGGCGACATTGGCGTAAAGGGACTTCACCACCTGGTTTGGGAAGTGGTGGACAACAGTATTGATGAGGCCATGGCGGGCTATTGCGATGAAATACTCGTGACTATCAACAGCGACAACTCGATCACGGTAGAAGACAATGGCCGGGGTATCCCTACCGACTACCACGAGAAAGAAAAAAAATCTGCCCTTGAGGTGGTGATGACCGTGCTTCATGCCGGAGGCAAATTTGACAAAGACACGTACAAAGTTTCGGGCGGCTTGCACGGTGTTGGTGTTTCGTGTGTCAATGCGCTCTCTTCCGTTTTGAAGGCTACTGTTTATCGCGAAGGAAAAGTTTTCGAACAAGAGTACCACCGAGGTGTGCCGCAGTATGCCGTGCGCGTGGCAGGAGAGAGCAGCCGCAGAGGCACCACCATTCATTTCCAACCCGACACGGAAGTGTTTACGCTTACCATCGAATACAATTACGAAACCGTTTCCAATCGCTTGCGCGAATTGTCTTTTCTAAACCCAGGCATCCGCCTGAACTTGAAAGACTTTCGTGAAAATGATGAAGCGGGAAACCCAAAATCGAATACATTTTTTTCTACCGTTGGCTTGCGCGAGTTCGTAGAATACCTCGACTCGACACGCGAGAAATTAATTCCCAATCCGATCTTCATCGAAAACAACAAAACGGAAATCCCAGTGCAAGTGGCCTTGGGCTACAACACTTCGTACAGTGAAAACTTGGTATCGTACGTCAACAACATCAACACACACGAAGGCGGCACGCACGTGGCTGGCTTTAGGCGCGCGCTCACCCGCACCCTGAAAGGCTATGCCGAAAAGTCGGGGCTGTTGGAGAAAGCAAAAATTGAAATCAATGGCGATGACTTTCGCGAAGGCCTGACTGCCGTGATCTCCATCAAAGTAGCTGAACCACAATTTGAGGGGCAAACAAAAACCAAACTCGGCAACTCTGAAGCGATGGGGGCAGTGGACGTGACGGTAGGGGAGATGCTCCAAAATTTTTTAGAAGAAAACCCACGCGAAGCAAAATTAATTATCAGCAAAGTTATCCTTGCCGCACAGGCACGCATTGCCGCCCGCAAGGCCCGCGAAATGGTGCAACGCAAAAATGTGCTTTCGGGAACGGGGCTACCCGGCAAGCTGGCCGACTGCTCCAGTTCTGATCCCTCTATTTGTGAATTGTATTTAGTAGAGGGCGATTCGGCCGGAGGTTCTGCGAAACAAGGACGTGATCGGAATTTTCAAGCGATCCTTCCACTGCGCGGAAAAATATTGAACGTAGAAAAAGCGCAAGAGCATCGCATCTACGAAAACGAAGAGATCAAGAATATGATCACCGCCTTGGGCGTTACCTTTGGCACAGCCGATGACAGCAAGGCACTCAACCTTGTTAAGTTGAGGTACCACAAAGTAATTATCATGACCGATGCCGATGTGGACGGAAGCCACATCCGTACACTAATTTTGACCTTCTTCTTTCGCTACATGCGCGAACTGATCGAGCAAGGGTACGTGTACATCGCCTTGCCTCCATTGTATTTGGTGAAGCGCGGGAAAGAAGAACGCTATTGCTGGAACGAAGAAGAGCGCGTAGCATTAGTGAAAGAGTTGGCCAAAGATGGGAGGGAAGACAGTGTAGGTGTGCAGCGCTACAAGGGCTTGGGCGAAATGAACCCCGAGCAATTGTGGACGACCACGATGGACCCCGTAAAGCGCACCCTCAAACAAGTCAATATAGAGTCGGCTGCTGAGGCCGACCATTTGTTCTCGATGTTGATGGGCGATGAAGTGGCTCCGCGCAGGGAATTTATTGAGAAGAATGCGAAGTATGCAAAGATTGATATTTAAAAAATTCAACCTTACAGATTGGTGACCATGATTTTGAATTTTTTAATTCTGAAATTACGTTTATGGAAAGTGAAGTAGTACCTGAACAAGAAATAGATTTAGTTGCGAGGCAAACCTTCGAGAGCAATTATGTAAGCCGCGATTTAAGCTGGCTTCAATTCAACTACCGAGTACTTGATCAAGCGAAGCATATCGATCGGAGTATTTTCGATCGGATGAAATTTTTATCGATCACCGCCACCAACCTTGATGAGTTTTGTACCATCCGCTTAGGCAGCCTTTACAACTACCTTGACTATGGCAAAGAACGCATTGACTATAGCGGCATGCGCGAGTTGCCATTTCGCGAATACTTGTTGGACGAGATTCACAAGTTTGTGGGCGAGCAGTGTGATTACTACATCAAGAAATTAAAGCCACTTTTTGAAAAAAATAATTTTAGGATAGCCGATTATCCACACCTCAGCGAAGAAGATAAGACACGTGTGGACTTGTATTTTCAGCGTACCATCTACCCGATGCTCACGCCTATGCTGTTTGATAATTATCACACTTTTCCAGCACTGAAAAACAACCGATTGCTTTTTGGGGTGGTGACCAAAGCACCACACGATCAACAAAACCAACTTCGTGTTTCGTTCATCCAAGTGCCGAGCAACATTCCTCGCTTTTATGAAATCTTGAACAAAGACAATTCCATTTCTTTCGTTTCTGTTGAAGACATCATCCGCAACAACATCCAACATTTGTTTCGCAACATCGAGATTGCCAGTGTGAATTTATTCCGCATCAATCGCAATGGGGATTTTACGTTGGAAGAAAGTGAAGACATCGAAATCAATTTTTTAGAGGAGCTGAAAAGAAAATTGCAGACACGCAGAACGGGCCGCGTGGTGCGGCTCGATGTGCAAGAAAATCCAGATCCGTGGATGATGCGCATGCTGAAGATACAGTGGGACTTGGACGAACGAAATATTTTTGTCGTCTCTAACGAATCGTTGATCGACTTCACGGGCATCACACAAATTGTAAACCATGCCGAGTTCAAGAGCAAGCGCTTTCAACCGCGGCCACCGGTGAAGCCCGTCACTTTTCCTGAACAGGGGTCGCGCGATCTTTTTGAAGTACTTAAAGAACGTGATATTTTATTGCATCATCCCTACAACTCGATGGAGCCGGTGCTTGAGCTGCTGGAGAAAGCGGCCGATGATCGCTTTGTGCTCTCCATAAAAATTACTATTTATCGGTTGGCGAAAGAGTCGCGCGTGAGTGCCGCATTGCTGCGTGCAGCCGAAAATGGAAAACACGTTTCTGTTTTATTTGAAGTGAAGGCGCGCTTTGATGAGGAAAACAATTTGCGCGAAGCAAAAAAACTGCAGAAGGCGGGATGCTTTGTAATTTATGGAGTGAGCAGCTTAAAGACGCACACCAAGCTGATGATGATTGTGCGCAATGAACCCGACCGTGTCTATCGCTACGTGCACTTATCAAGCGGCAACTACAACGAAACCACCTCGCGTTTTTATACCGACTTGAGTTTGCTCAGCACCAACGAAACCTATGCGTACGATGTGTCTGAGTTTTTTAACGTCATCACCGGACATTCGCATCCCACTTCGTATGTCAACTTGATCACTTCGCCCAACGACATGCGCTTGCAACTTTGCAACCTCATTCGCAAAGAGGCTGAGAATGCAC
>JAYWDN010000067.1:0-33171 GCA_043780615.1 Bacteroidota bacterium
TCGCTGCCGATTATGAATATAAGATTCAGCAACATGAGATTAAACAAAAAGAAGAGCAGCAGCGACTACAAAAGCAACGGCAGGACAACCTGCAATTCCTTGTTATTGCTATCGTGTTGATAGGCGCTTTTGTTTTCATCGCGTTCCTGCGAAAAAAAATATCGGCTCAAGCCCTGAATATTTCAGTATTTGTTGGGTTCATGTTCCTGTTCGAGTTTTTGGTGGTATTGGTCGAACCATCGCTTCAAACTTTTAGCGGCAGCAAGCCCGTGTTTATTCTCCTTGGCAATACGCTCATCGCTTTGGTCATTGCTCCTTTGCACCACGTAGCCGAAAAATACTTTAAAGCGTTGGTCAAGCAAGTGCCAAGTCAGTGAGTCTTCTCAGTAAGGGCTTTCACTCTGTAGGAGAGCAGCTTTTGCTTCTTGATGAACTTCAAGAATTCCAGGTCGAAATAATAGGGCCTGCCTTCGTGCTATCGCCAGGCTGATGGGCACTAAGCATAAGAACTTGTTTTTTTTGTAGAGCCCCATGACTGGCAATTTCGTGCCCGTCTTGTTCCAATTCATGGAGCATTTGCACTTCAGCAGGAGTGAGGGAGTCAAATTGAGTGACAAAAAATGTAACCCGGGTGCCATATTGGTTGAAGAGGCTTCGCACGGCATACACTCTTTCACGGAGCGGTCATCAAACGAAAGACAAATTCCAGCCCTGTGCTCGGTTCTATCGCAAGCTTCCAACAAAAGCATAAATGAAATGAAACAAATTAAAAGGTGTCGCAAATTCATTTTAGGGAATCGATTGCTTCTAAAAATTTCTTTTCCTCTGCTTGCCAAGTCACACCTTCAGGATCAGTTGAATAAAAGTTGGTCTCTCGCATTTGATCTAAAATTGTCTTGACATCAGGCTGATTAAAATCTGTAACAATAGCAGCGTTATAGGGCGAGCACATTTCCACCCACAGTTTATTGTTTTGCAATAAGATGGGAAGCTTGCACGCGAGGTATTCATACAATTTAGTTGGCGTTTTGTTTTCGGTATGAGGAGATGGTGGGTAGTAAACGATACCAAAATTGGCCGAGGCAATGGCGTCCATGATGGAATGATGAGCAACTAAATTTTTCCCGCCAGTCAAACTGATGAAAGGGCTTTTGGAAATCTCATTTTCGATTTTTTGCAGCACCTCGGGCCGTGCACAAAAACCGATAATGTGCAGTCGTATTTTTGGTTCAAGCGAATGAAGTTTTTTAGCCAGAGCGATTGCTTGAAATACTCCCGTGCTTTCGGCTAGCGTGCCGGTGAAAATCAGTTGGACAAAATCGTTGCCCTGTTTTCGCTCAAAACCATCGGGGACTTTGCATTTATTTTCGATGACGGCATATTTCTTTTTAAGAAAACCCAATTCATCGGCATAGCATTTTTCGGCCAACAAAAGCAGCGCAAAGAGGGGAGAAGCAATCGTTTCTTTTAGCCTCACCGTAGCAGCAATAAGTGGTCGGATTATTTTCGGAAAAGAATTGGTGTAAAGAATATTTTGCCAATAATTTTCTTGAATATCATAGATAATCTTAGTGCCATAGAATATTCTGATCAGACTTACAACTATCAGTAATTCAGGAGTAGTAACTATTATTAATTCAGGCTTTAGTTTAATAGTAGTTTTGAGAACTTTTAGCCTAGCTGCCAGCCGGCCAAAGCTTATCCGATTGAATGGCAACAGCGAATGAAAATGTACAAATGCCTCGTCTTTTTGCTTGTTCGATGGGTAGCCAATAATGTGGACTTCGTACCTGCCCGAACGCGCCAAAGACACACCCATTTTTTCGTACATGCGCGTATCGTCCACTGGCTTTAAAACCGAGGCAAGGACTATTCTCCTTTTTTTCATTTCTTGCATCTTGGTTTAAAAGTAAAACATAAAATGCAACTCCAAGAACAAATTGAAAGAGCGTGGGCAGACCGCGACTTGCTCAAGGCAGCAGAAACACAAAACGCTATCCGCGAAGTGATCGATCAATTAGACAAAGGCAAGCTGCGCGTGGCCGAGCCATCAGGCGATGGATGGAAAGTAAACGAGTGGATCAAGAAAGCCGTGATCCTGTATTTTCCAATCCAAGAAATGGAAACGATTGAAGTAGGGCCATTTGAGTTTCACGATAAGATTGCGCTCAAAAAAAATTATAAATCGCTAGGTGTTCGAGTAGTACCACACGCCATTGCACGCTATGGTTCGTTCATTAACACGGGGGTGATCCTTATGCCCTCGTACGTGAACATTGGCGCGTATGTGGACGAGGGCACGATGGTGGATACGTGGGCCACGGTAGGAAGCTGCGCACAGATTGGAAAAAATGTTCACTTGAGTGGGGGTGTGGGCATTGGTGGTGTGCTCGAACCGGTGCAAGCTGCGCCTGTGATCGTGGAAGACAATGCGTTCATTGGTTCGCGCTGCATTATTGTAGAAGGTGTGCGCATCGGCAGCGAGGCGGTGCTAGGCGCCAATGTGGTGCTCACCGCCAGCTCGAAAATCATTGACGTGACGGGAGCACAACCGGTAGAATATAAAAATTATGTGCCGCCCCGCTCGGTGGTGATCCCCGGCACGGTGCCCAAAAAGTTTGCAGCGGGAGAATTTCAAGTACCGTGTGCGCTGATTATCGGCACGCGCAAAGAAAGCACCGATAAAAAAACTTCATTGAATGAGGCACTGCGCGAGAATGGGGTTTCGGTTTAGATTAGTCTAATGGTTAATTGTTATAGGGCGTTCAATTTTGTAATTAAATTGATTGCGATAAACTGATAACGTTTAACAGAACATAATTAAATTTGCATCATGCGTTGGTTGATCATCCCCCTATTTGCGATTCTTTGTTTGGGCTTTGCGCGCGAGCAAAACACTTCTTCGCGCCATGGCAGCATCGGCACGGGCGAGAAGCTCGACTACCGCATGTATCTCGGCATTTTTACAGTGGGCAAGGGTTCGACCACAGTCGATAAAGATTTCCACAGTAAAAACGATCGCACTTGCTATAAAGTGGATGCGTACATGGAGACGTTGGGCTTGGCCACGTGGATTTCGAAAGTGAACGACAACTGGGGCGCCTACATTGATACGAGCGAGTTGCTCACCCACGAGTCGTACCGCAGGCTGCGCGAAGGCAAATACAAACTGCACGAAGTGATTACGTACGATCACGAAAAAGACGAAGCCTCGGTAGCGGTGGCCGACAAAAAAACGGACGAATTTGGAAAACTAAAAACCTATTCAACACCAAAAAAAGTGCGCGACATCGTGGCCGGGTTCATGTATTTGCGCATCATCGATTTTTCAAAACTGAAAGTGAAAGATACGATCACTGTCTCGGGTTTTTTTGAAGACAAGTCGTACAGTTTTAAGATTATTTATTACGGAAAGGAAACGATAGAAACCGATATTGGAAAAATCCCTTGCCACAAGTTGGTGCCCATCATGCCCGACAACCAATTGTTTCGGGGCGAAAATTCAGTCACGGCCTGGCTCTCGGCCGATGGCAACCAGGTTCCTGTAAAAGTGGATGCAAAAATGTTTATCGGCCATGCCGGCACCGAGTTGGTGGGCTTCAGGGGCTTGCCCAATCCGCTAAAAGTAGTGCGCTAATCGTCATTTTTTTTTTGCTGCGTCAACAATCCTGGCAGATGTTTCTTTACTTTAGCATCAACCTAAACCCTAAACAAATTTTTTATGCTAAAAGAATTCAAAGCCTTTGCCATGCGCGGCAACGTAGTGGACCTTGCCGTGGGGGTGATCATTGGCGGTGCCTTCGGCAAAATTGTGGGCTCGGTCATTGATGATGTGATCACCCCGTTGCTATTGAAACCCGCCTTGGATGCCGCCAACCTTTCGCACCTTAACGAACTCACCGTGTTGGGCACGGTAAAATACGGTGTGTTCCTCTCTGCCGTGATTAACTTTGTTATTGTTGCCTTTATTTTGTTCCTCATCATCAAAGGGATGAATGCAGCGCAGAAAAAAGAAGAAGCCAAACCAGCAGTACCTGCGCCTCCTCCAGCCGACATTCTGTTGCTCACCGAGATCAGAGACTTGTTGAAGAAATAGTTTTACAAGAAGATTTATTGTTTATGATTAAATTTAGTAGCCCTGCCAATGAGTGGCCAGATGACTTCTTTTATGAAAAATATTTTCAATCCAGGCGATCAGAAATCATTTACCAGAAAAGTACTGGCAAGCGACTGTGCTATTTTTAATAATGAGTTGCTTCATTCGGTTTGCTCTACGTTTGCGCTCGCCCGCGATTTTGAATGGTCATCGCGTTTGTTTTTTATTGAGATGAAGGAAGATGACGAAGAAGGCGTGGGCACCATGCTTTCCATTGAGCACCGAAGCCCAGCGTTTGTGGGTGAAGAGATTTTGTTTACAGCCTCCGTAGAAAAAATTGAAAGGAACGAACTGATTTGCAGCATCGAGGGGAAAGTGGGAAGCCGGATTATTGCGATTGGAAAGACAGGCCAGAAGATGTTGAAGAAAGAAAAGTTGAGGGATTTGTTTAAAGCGCAGTATTGAATAGTAAGACTATTTAAAAAAATAAAACATGATTTGGATTGATTCACAAGAGTTAGAAAACAGGCTTGCAAACGGAAACCTATCTGACAAAGAAGGTTTCGAATACTTATTGGCCAACCTGATAATGTTTACCCTTATCCCTTACCTACCACATAGCGATTTTAAAAACGAATTATTTCTGTGGATCGAAGCCATCACATCAATTCTCTTTATAGTAATTCTAGTGAGGGCCACATTTCATATAAACTCAAATGGTGATGGTAAAGAATATCTCAAACGATTTCTTTCATTATTTTTTGTCACAGCGACTAGGTTAGTAGTCTATGCAATCATTGCTGCAATACCGATTGGGCTAATCGATTTATTTGTAAAGAAATATTTTGTTATGGATGCCACTACCCTTGATATTTTGAATCTGTCCCTTGAGATATTTTTTGATATTGTTTTTTATTTTTTGCTCACGAACGCGTTCAAGCGAATCAAGATTGAAAGCAAGTTTGAGTCGAGTGTAGTTATTTAAATCAATACCCGTCTGCGGCATCATCGCCACGAGCATGGTCTGCACCGCCTTCAAGTTTCCCGTTGGGCAAAACCAAAATGGCATCTACGCGCCCAATGGCGGAGAGGTCTTTACTTAGTCCACGCAACACTTTTATTTTGTGCCCCATCTTCACCAATTGTAAACTATCCAACTTTGAAAGTGCGCCTTCTTCTGGAAATATTGCATCGGGCAACCACTGGCTGTGCGTTCGTTTTTTGTCAACCGCTTCCTGCATGCCCATGTTAAAAACCGTTACGTTTAAAATAGTTTGAAAAACTGCGGTTGGAATTCGCGCCCCACCGGGCGAGCCCAGCACCATGAATAATTTATTGTTCTTTTCGATGATCGTGGGTGTCATCGAGCTCAGCATAGTTTTGCCAGGCTTGATTGAATTTGCTTCGCCACCGATCACGCCATACATGTTGGGCACTCCGGGCTTTGCACTGAAGTCGTCCATCTCATCGTTCAAAAAGAAACCTGATCCCGCCACGACCACACGAGAGCCAAACCAATCGTTTAGCGTTGTTGTCACCGCCACGGCATTGCCTTCTTTATCAACGATGGAAATGTGAGTGGTCTCAGACGATTCGTACCCCGAAATATTCCCTTGTTTGATGTCGGCACTTGGCGTAGCTTTTTCTGGGTCGAACGTAGTCATGCGTTCGTCAATGTACTGATCGTCCAAAAGAGTTTTTACGGGCACGTTAAAAAAATCAGGGTCGCCTAGGTACACGGCCCGGTCGGCAAATGTTCTCCGCTCTGCTTCGGTGAGCAGGTGAACCATCTTTGCTGAGTTGCAGCCCCACGCTTTCATCGCCTCATGGGGCTCTACCGATTTCAAAAGTTGGATCAATGCGATGCCGCCCGCAGAAGGTGGGGGCATAGAAATGATTTTGTATTCACGAAACTGCCCAGAGATTGCTGGAAGCCACCGCGACTTGTAATTTTTTAAATCTTCCAACGTTACAATGCCGTTGCCGCGTTTCATTTCGGCCACAATATCTTCTGCGGTTTTCCCTTCATAAAAACCAGCTCTGCCATTGTCGCGAATGCGCTCGAGGGTATGGCCCAAGTCGATCCATTTGATAGAATCCCCTTGCTTCCAATTCTTCAACAAAAAAACAGGAGGCACCGAATTGTATTTTTTTAGTTCCTCTTGAACCTCGTTCATATTTTCTGCTTCGGCCGCTGTCAACGCCACTCCCCGAAAAGCTAAATCGATGGCTGGCTGCAGCAACTCTTTCCAAGGAAGCTTTCCCAATTTTTTGTGTGCTTCAATCATTCCATCCACTGAGCCGGGCACACCCGATGCCAACGCACCGGCCTCACTCAACTTTGGCACTACGTTGCCTTTTGAATCTAAAAACATTTTGACAGACGAAGAGGCTGGAGCTTTTTCGCGATAGTCGAGTGTGGTTGTGCTTCCGTCTTTCATGCGCACTACCATAAAGCCGCCACCGCCAATATTTCCTGCTTCGGGAAAAACGATCGCGAGAGCAAATTGCACGGCAATAACTGCGTCTATGGCATTGCCACCTTTCTTCAAAATGGCAACGCCCACTTGTGAAGCAAGCGGATGTGCCGACACCACCATGGCCGAATCGGCTACAAGCCCTATGATCGCCTTGTCTTCCTTGGGCTGACAAGCAAGCCCTAACATTGCCAGGAAGAGAAAATAGGAACACCTCATGGGATTATTTTTTGATTTGTAGGATAAAAGTATTATTTCCGATCAAACAAAAGTAGATTTATAAATTGATATTGGGAGACCTTTTTGAAGGATCACAAATTGGACAAACAAAAATGAGTTTACGAAAAGAAAAGGCGGCTCGGCTAAAACTTGCCGTGATGGATGCCACACTGAAGCTGATTGGTAAAAAATCGTTTGAGGATTTGTATGTAGATGACATTTGTGCGAAAGTGAAAATCTCTAAAGTGACACTGTTCAAATATTTTCCGAGCAAAGAAGATATTCTGTTATACTATTTCCGCCTTTGGTGTTTGAGACGTGCGGTGGAGTTGCGCAAAGCACCCAAGGAAGGAGTGCACGGAATTGCATTTTTGTTTGATAAGTTGGGCGAAGATTGCGAAGAGCACCCGGGCATTATTTTAAGACTGGTGGCCTACCTTACCGATTTGAGACGAACACCTAAACCTTTTGCGGTAAAGGTCGAAGAAAAAAAGTTGTTGTTCCCCGATGTCGAAGATGTTCAGTCGGTAGAGATTTATTCTGTCGATCAGATGATTGAGAAATTTTCGCTTGAAGCGATTTTTAAAAAGGAAATCACCAAGTCGGCCTCTACCCGCGATATCACTAACTTACTGGTGTCAGTTTTTTATGGCTCCGTACTTACGGCACATATCAATCAGCTGTCTCCATTGAAAATTTTCTATCGAAAGAACTTAGAGGTTGCGCTGAAAGGCTTGCAGTGATACGGAGTACTTCAAGAGTCATGTCTGAGGGGAGCGAGGTAGTATTAGTTCATCCGCACAGTTTTTGTGCGTCTTCGTTCAAACAGGTGAATGTGCCGCACACCAACAGGAATGTCGATGAGATATTTATTTCCCTTCGCCCCTATTTTGTGCGTTTTTGGTTTCGTCACTTTTGTGCCTTTCATTGAGCGGCATGAACAGACGGAGAACATTAATAGGAGAAAGATGAGCAGACGCATTTGTGATTTTTACAACACTCTAAAATAACGTTTTATTTCAATTTTCATTTTTTTAAATTCAACACATGGAAACATTGAGCGAAGCGATCAACGAATTGAAAAAACGTGGATACGACAATGATTATAATCTACACCCCGAATGGATCGAATGTCCTTCGAAGAATTTAAAACTAAAGCCTATTCAATTTCATGTGGACGAAGTGCACCGCTTTGAAGGTGCCACCAACCCCGATGACAGCGCTGTGCTTTTTGCCATAAGTTCGACTGCTGGCATGAAGGGTGTCTTGGTCGATGCGTATGGTGTTTACAGCGACTCACTTAGTAAAGAGATGATCGATCACTTGCAGATTGATAAGGACACGCAATACAAATGTTGTTGATCACAGAAGGTCAAGCACTTTGATAAGGCCAATTTTCACCTCATCCATTTCTTGTTTTGAGAGCTTGCCCATCTGTTTTACAAATCTTTTTTTGGAGATCGACTTTACCTGAAAGCAATCCGCTATGCTTTCTTTCGATAAGCCATTGGCAAGAGTTGCATAGAGGCTCACGTGCCATTCCCGTACCCAACGTGTGGCATCGGTGATGGGAACAACCACTTTCAGTTCAAGTGCACCCATACTATCGTGATTAATGATTATGGCTGGCCTGATTTTATCAATCTCTTGACCAACCTTTGGAGAAAAGTCAACCAACCAAACTTCACCGTGTTTCATTTGTTAATAATATTGGTATCGGTCTCTGAAAAATTATTGGCAAGTCTGGCATAATGCTTAATAGTCTTGGGATCTTTGGCTTGCAGTTCCATGCGTTTGTATAACGCCTTTTTACCTTTTCGAAGTTTCTCCAACGTATCGTGGTAATTTGATTTGGTCACGGGCCGAATTAAAATCCCAGAATTTGTTTCTTCAAGAATCACCTGATCAAGTCCATACTTTTTTATCATTTCAAGCGGAAGAATAACAGCCTTGCTGTTCCCTACTTGCCTCAGTGTTTTTACCATACGGTAAAGGTAAGTAAAGTTATTACATTGTTATAACACACGACCCACCCAAAAAAATAGAAAGGAGTAAACTTCTTGATTGCACTATTTATTTTTTATATTGACCAATCAAAAAACTAACCATGTCATTTCAATTTTTAAAATTTGAGGTTGCCGAAAGTGTGGCTACGGTCACGCTCAATCGCCCAGAAGTGTACAACGCACTGAACGATGAAATTACTTTTGAACTACAAGACGCGTTCAAGACTGCCGCCAAAGATCAAGCCATCCGTGCGGTGGTGTTGACAGGCGAAGGAAAAGCATTTTGCTCAGGCCAGGATTTAAAAGCAGGCGCGGCCCAAGGCAAGCGGTCGTTTCTTGATTCCCTGCACAAGCGTTACAACCCGTTGATCTTGGGCATGCGCAATTTGCCCAAGCCAATTATTTGCAAACTCAATGGCGTGGCGGCAGGAGCGGGTTGCTCACTGGCATTGGCGTGCGATGTGATTGTCGCTTCGGAAGAGTCAACATTGATTGAAGTGTTCATCAACATTGGCTTGGTGCCCGACTCGGGTTCTTCCTATTTTCTTCCACGCTTGGTGGGCATGGCCAAAGCGTTTGAACTCTGTAGTATGGGCAACAAAATAAAAGGACAAGAGGCATTTGAACTTGGCTTGGTGAACAAAGTAGTGAAGCCCGAAGAACTGGATGCAGCCGTGAAGACCTACACCGACTATTTTGCGAAAGCACCAACACGTGCAATAGGCCTGATCAAAAAGATGTTGAACAAATCCACTACCTCCACTTTGGAAGAGATGTTGGAATACGAAGCCTACTGTCAAGAGATTGCCGGCAACACTCACGACCATCAAGAAGGTGTCAGTGCTTTTTTGGAAAAACGAAAGCCTGCTTTTTTAGGAAAATAATGAATTGAAATCTATTTAAAATCCATTCAACGAAATACCAATAGTGAACGTGGTCATTGTAGTGGTAGTGAGGTCAGTGGTAGAGTTGTGCGGACCTTTGCCCGTTGCGAAATAAGGAGAAAAATTGTAGAAAGCAAACCAATTAAAATTGCCAATGCCTATACGCGTGTACACTCCGTAGCGAAATGGATTGAGGCCATGCTTCTGTTTGTCTTTGGCGGTGATACTTTCTCCGTTTAAAGTGTATTCAATTTTTGTGTGTGATTCCATAAGCACACCGACACGAGCACCTAAGGAAACATTGAAACTACGTGTCAAGTCTTTCGGGTTGCTATCAAACCGAAACTCTAAAGGCATTAAATCAAAATAATTAGAAATCAACATACTTCTTTTTATTCCTGCGCCAATCAAAAATGTTTTGGTGGGATCATCGAGTAAGTTAGCTCCGTCACCGCCCGCTTGCGGATTCAACAACGTATAATTATTGGTGAGTTTGAAACGCTCGAAAGAAAAACCACCGCCCGGGTTGTAGGTAAATTTTGTGGTGCCGATGCGCACGGGGTAGTGATAGTACAAGTTCAACGTACGCGATCCCCAAAAGCCCTGTTTAAAATCGGCTGGCTTGTTCAACCCATTGTTGAAACCGAGGTCGATCATGAACGACCCGGGGATATCGGGCCGATACGCTTTACGGATTTTTTCTTGCGCTTGGAGTGACGATGTAGCGACAATGAAAATAACGGTGACGAAAAGGGAGATGCTCTTGGACATGGACTTTTTTTATCGCGGCAAAAATACATTTTTAACAGCAGCAGCCAAAAGATGGTTTGGCGAAAGGATTTATTCTTATAAATTTGCGCTTTCAAAATCGGGCACGTAGCTTAACTGAATAGAGCATCTGACTACGGATCAGAAGGTTGGGGGTTTGAATCCCTCCGCGCCCACCACAAAAACCCATCAACCAAGATGGGCTATTTTTAATCTGTCCGTTGTACGTGAAACTTTTTCAGGCAATAAAACATCATTAGGTAAGTTATAATAATTGGATGAGCAGAGGGATAGTTTTTTTTCTAATGATAGTGGTTGTTTTCTCATGGTCGTGCGAAGACCCCAACACCTTATCGGTAAGTAAATCGTTTAGCCGCAACAATTTGCTGACGACTTATATCGACACGTTTTCTGTTGTTACCTCCACCGTGCAAATGGATACCTTCCTCACCAACAACACAGGCGTGGTGATGCTTGGCAAATATCTTGACGACCAATTGGGCCTCGTTTCCGCTTCGTCTTATTTTCAGATTGGCTACAACGGTACTTTTTTGCCCGACATACGTTTTGTGTACGATTCGGCCATTTTGGTTTTGCCTTATAACCACTACTATACGGGAGACACCACACAACCAGTGAAGGTGAACGTTTATCAGCTTACCGAGACGATGAAAGTGAGAACTCTACCGGCTACTAATGACCTTAAGGTTTCTGCTTTTAACTTGGGCAATGGTTTTTTTAACACCACAAAATTTCGTCAGGCGGCATCGCCTATTGTCTCTGCTACTTTTAAATTCAGACCGCACCGCGACTCTGTTTATTTCCGGTTGCCCGATTCCTTTGGAGCCAATTGGTTTCGGAAGGCACAGCATGATTCCGCTAGTCTTTTTTCTAATCCATTGAATTTTGTCAACAGATTCTTTTACGGAATGCACTTGGATGTTGACCCATCCACACAAGCCTGCGTGGTAGGTTTCAATTTGAAGAAGGTGAAGTTGCGGATTTATTACAAGCAGTATGTCAACGATGTTTTGAAACCAGCACATTATGATTTTATTATTTACAACGCCCCCTTTCAGTTCAATCATATTGAGTATGACCGTTCGGGCACTTCGCTTCCAATTTTTCAAACTTATAAATCAGTCTCATCAGCTTTGACGAACCACGTTGCCTATGTACAATCGGGCACAGGTCTTGTCACGCGTCTTGATTTTCCATCGCTAAAAGATTTTTTTTCGATCAGTAAGGGCATTGTATTGAATGCTGCATTTTTGGAAGTCCCCCTTTTGCGAGGCACTTATCCAAGAAATTTACTGCCACCCGCTTTGCTACAACTTTATACCACCGATGCTTCCAACTATCCTTTGTCGCCAGTGAGTAGTGGAACGGCCGGCATCCAATTCGATTATGAATATGGATTGAGCACGATGTACCGATACCAACTATTTCCGTTTATATTCGCGCAATCAAAAGCCAATACCAATTATACCACACCACTCATCATTGCCCCGGCACAAACCGCAGGCCCCGGCACACAAGGGAGCAGTGTACAACGAGTTTATATTGGTGATCGTTTTCATGATGTCAACAAAATAAAACTAAAAATTTTTTACACTTCCGTACCTAATTAATCTATTATGAAATATTTTTCGTTCGCGGCAAGCATACTTTTTATTCTTGCTTTGCAAATTGGCCTCACCTCATGCAATAGCCCAAGCAGTACGACAACTCTTCCAGGTGCTTGGGATAAGGTGGGTGACTTTGAGGGCATCCCTCGTGGCAATGCAGTAGGCTTTATGATTGGCAACTTTGCGTATGTAGGCACTGGCTTTAATTATGAAGGCAATAAAAGATTAAGAGATTTCTGGAAGTATGATCCTGAAGGCGACTCATGGTTTCAGGTTGCGGACTTTCCGGGAACTCCTAGAAGTTCTGCGGTTGCCTTTTCACTCAATGGTAAGGGTTATGTAGGTACTGGGCTCAATTTAGCGGGTCAGCCTCTGAGGGATTTTTGGGTATTCGACCCAACGGTTGGTGCAAAAGGACAATGGACGCAGATTGCTGATTTTAGCTATACTGGTCTAAGTTATGGATCTGACTCTGCACGCTATGGGTGTATTGCTTTTACAGTAGGAAGCCGCTCATTTGTTGGTGGTGGCCATTCATTGAGTTCACTAAAAGATTTATGGGAATATCTTCCGGCCCCTGCCAATGTGTGGGTGCAGCGCCCGAGCATCGGTGGTTCAAAACGTGAGAATGCTTTTGTGATGGTGATCGATGATAAGGCTTACGTGGGTGGTGGTATTGATAACGGAAGATATGTAACTGACTTTTATAAATTTGACATTGCAAACCTTGCGGCAGACGGAACGGGCTCACCGTGGTCTCGCCTCAATGGCCTTACGGGAAAAGATGCCAATGGCAATGGAGTAGTTCAGCCTAAGCCACGCGATTTAGCAAGCACGTTTACAATCAATGGCATTGGCTATTTGGCTTGCGGAAGCATTGGCCCAGGTGAGACATGGCAGTACACCCCATCAAATGACACGTGGGTTGCACAATATTCTTTTACCACCAACGCTCCCGTTAGTGGTTCAGGTAGAAATGGTGCAATCGGTTTTGGCCTTTCTGTTTCTGGCAAAAGTTATGGTTATGTGGTCACGGGCAGTGCCGGCAATTTGAAGTTTGATGATTGCTGGCAGTTTAACCCTGCAGGGATAGAGCCTGACAATAAATAGATAGTCAAGAAATAAACCAATAAAAAATCCAAGGCAGCCATTGCCTTGGATTTTTTTTATTGAGGATGAACTAAGTTTAGCTTTCGTGAAAAATAAACCAAGGAGGCCATCATCAAGAGAGTGCCCGCTACGGAGAGAAAATACCCACCCGAAATAAAAAAATTAAGCCAGCTGAGTTGAGCGTGACCAAAATATTTGTAGAGCAACACACCCACACTTCCAACGTAACCAAACGAATCCGCAAGATTGATAAGGAACGCAACAGTGCCCACATATTTAAAGGCGGCAAGTAAACGGTCAAAGAAAATGCTGTTGAATTGGATGTAGCCAAAGTAAAGCCCCATGCCCACCAAGGTCATCCAAACTGGAGGCGAAATCATTTTATGCTGAAGTGCGAACGTGCTGATGCCAACCATCAGCATGCCCATCAATACCATTAGATGGTTGATCAAAAGTGCTTTTCTATTATTTTGCACAATCATCAAAACAGCAATGGCTACTAAAACTGTAATCGCTATTGGTGTTTCTGTTTGCACGAAGATAGTTGGCTGACTTCCGTAACCTAGCGAATGCCATAGCTCTGCCGAAAAATTATCGCGGAGTTCGCGGAAGGCGGTGAGTAAGGCATACGACAAAATGAGAAGCACTAAACCTGGCATAAACATTTTGACAAAGGCCATGCGGTCTGCCCCGGTCATCGGTTGACGCTTGGTGCGCAGTGCTTCATCTTCTTTTGTAGGAGGTGGAAGTTTATCGATGAGCCATAGAAAAATTAAAAGTGGAGAAAAGAAAAGACAAGCCGATACGAAAGGCATCCAGAATTCTGTAACACCCCAGTCGCGCATCACCAGTCCTCCAATTGTTTTTGCAAACCCAGCAGAAAAAATAAAACTCACCGACAGACTTGCTCCTAACACTTCTGTATTTTTTCTTCCTTCGAGGTAACCAAAAACTAAACTCCATACCATGCCCAATGGCAGCCCGTTTAAAAACAGGAACACAAGATTATATGGACGGGGTGTAAGGGCAAAAAATAACCACGCGATTGCTGCGATGCTCACCATGAGCAATATGCCTTTAGCGCGATGCTTTGTTTGCAGTTCTGAAGCTATTTTGATCCCTATAAATTTGGAGATGAGGTAACCAAGTACCTGGGCAATCACCATCCAGCCTTTGTAGTCCACTCCCCAATACGAAAGGCCGTCATAGGTGGCGACCCCAAACGTTTTTCGTAATGCAAAAATGCAGGTGTAAAGACAAAATGAAACAACCGATGCGTAGAGCGTAAGATGGAAAGTGCTGGAGCGTTTTAGCCACAATGTTATTGGGTGCTCAGAAGATTCAGTTCCCATGCTGATCAAAGATATTAATTAAGGGCATCTCTAAAAACCGTCACGTCTTTGCGAGCCTGCCTGCGCGTAGCCGCTTCGGCAAAGCAGGCGCGAGCGAAAGCAATCTTCACAGTGGGGGATTGCTTCGGTCGCCTGCTTACCGTACCGTTCGGGGCAGCAGGTTCCTCCCTCGCAAAGACGTTTGTTTCAGTTTTTAGAGATGCCCTTAAAGCAGTACGGAATTGAGTTTGATAAGAGAAATGCGAAGGAAAGGACGCTGGGCAGCGCATGCTTCACTTGTACATTTTTTTCCACAAGGTTTTTTTTATTTGTCCTCCTTAAAATAAAATCCGATCATTGCCGACTTATTGATAACAACCCACTATTCTCATGTCGAAATCTAAAGTTACGATTGGCCAAGTTTTTAAAACCATTATCTGGCCACGCAAAAAGCTTCTTTTCATAGGCCTGATTCTCATTATTATAAGTCGCGCGGCTGGCCTGGTTGCGCCTTGGGCCACCAAGCCTTTCATGGACGATATATTGGTCAGGAAAGACTTAGCTATTCTTCCTCAACTCTTAATCTTTGTAATTGTCGCTATCCTTATTCAGGCGGTTACTTCGTTTTTACTTACAAAACTTTTAAGCGTAGAGGCACAGCACCTCATCTCGGTTTTAAGATCAAAAGTACAGAAGCATTTGCTCCGCTTGCCCATCAGTTTTTTCGACAATCAAAAGTCGGGGGCATTGGTTTCGCGTGTGATGAACGATGTAGAAGGTGTGCGCAATTTGGTGGGCACTGGACTTGTTCAATTGATTGGCGGGGTACTCACTGCGGTGATCTCTGTTATATTTCTGATCAACATCAGCCCGATGATGACGTTGTTCGTGCTTTTGCCGATGTCGATTTTTGGGGTCATCACACTCAAAGCATTTTCTATCATCCGCCCCATTTTCCGCGAACGCGGAAAAATAACCGCTGAAGTTACCGGACGGTTGACCGAAACCTTGAATGGTGTGCGCGTCATCAAGGGGTTCAATGCCGAAGCACAAGAGATAAAAGTTTTTGAGCAAGGCGTTGACCAGCTTTTTCAAAATGTGAAGAAGAGCCTCACCGCTACAAGTTTTGTAACCAGTTCGGGCACGTTCTTGGTCGGCTTGGCAAGTGTTGGCATTATGGGGCTGAGTGGCTATTTCAATTTGACCGCGGGCGATTTTCTTCAATTCACCATGTTCATGGTTTTTATGATCGCGCCCATTGTGCAGATGAGCAACATCGGCAGCCAACTGACCGAAGCCTTTGCGGGATTGGACCGCACCGAAGAGTTGATGAACATCCCCATTGAAGATGACGGAAAAAGCCGCACTATGAAAATTGGAGACATCAAAGGCGATGTTTCTTTCAACAATGTTTCATTTGCTTACGAAGAAGGAAAAAATGTGTTGAACGAAGTGAGCTTTGAATCCAAGGCCGGATCGGTGACCGCATTGGTGGGCACTTCCGGTTCGGGCAAGACCACCATCGCTGGGCTGGTGGCCTCGTTCCTCAACCCATCGAGCGGCACGATCACCGTTGACGGAATTGACATGACCAAAATTTCGCTCGACAGTTATCGCAATCAATTAGGCGTGGTGCTGCAAGATGACTTTTTGTTTGAAGGAACGATCCGCGAAAATATCTTATTCCCCCGGCCCAATGCCACTGAAGATGAACTGCAGCAGGCAGTGAAGGCTGCCTATGTCGATGAGTTTACCAACCGTTTTGAAAATGGATTGGCCACTGTGATTGGCGAGCGTGGTGTAAAACTTTCAGGCGGACAGCGTCAGCGCATTGCCATGGCGCGTGCCATTTTAGCAAACCCAAGGATACTCTTACTAGATGAAGCGACTTCTAATTTAGATACCGAGAGCGAGAGTTTCATACAGGATAGCTTGAAGAGTTTGATGAAAAGCCGCACCACGTTTGTAATCGCTCACCGCCTGAGCACCATCCGTCAGGCCGATCAGATTTTGGTAATCGAAAATGGGCAGATTGCTGAGCGCGGCAAGCACGAGGAACTCATCGCCAAAAAGGGAAGGTATTTTGAACTTTACACGTATCAGGCCAGGATATAATTGAATAGTTTTTCTGCTGGGAAAAGCACTATTTTCGTTTATAAAAAGTAGTCAATGCCTACCTGGATTTTTTACGCTATCCTCTCCATGATTTTTGCGGGGCTCACTTCGGTGATCGCCAAATTTGGGTTGAAGAATGTGAGCGCAGACACCGGCCTCACCATTCGTACTTCAGTTATTTTTCTTTTGGTATGGCTCAACGCAGTTGCCTTCCGGCACATCCGCGATTTCGGCCAACTTACTTCAAAAGATATTTTGTTTCTAACTATTTCTGGTGTCACCACCACGCTCTCATGGATATTTTATTACCGCGCCATCAAGATGGGCGATGTATCGGTGGTGGCCGTGATCGATAAAGCGAGTATCATCATCACGTTGGTGCTTTCATTCTGGTTGCTGAACGAGCCCTTTACCTGGCGCATGGGCGTGGCAGCCGCACTGATTATTGCAGGCCTACTTTTATTGGTAACTAAATAACGGAGACTTAAAAGATAGTGCGAAAGAAAAAGAACAGCGACCCGGCCATGATCATCACCACAGGCAATGTGAGCAGCCATGCCATGAGTATGTTGCGGACGGTATCGGGTTGAAGGTTTTTTACGCCCTTACTGGCCACCATGCTACCGGCAATTCCTGATGACAACACATGCGTGGTACTCACTGGCCATCCGTAGCTTGAAGAAAGCCCGATAGTGATTGATGCCACCATCTCGGCACTTGCACCCTGCGCATAGGTGAGGTGTTCTTTGCCAATTCTTTCACCCACGGTTTTTACAATACGCTTCCAGCCAATCATCGTACCCGCGCCCAACGAAAGTGAAATCAAAATGATTACCCAGCGCGGTGAGTAGTCGGTGATTTTTCTTACTTTTTTCAACTCTGTTTTCACCGTCTCTTTATCTTTCTTGCTCATCCGCACTTCATCTTTTTTGATCAGGCTGTTGATGTTGCGATCCATCAGCATGATGTCTTTGCGCAAGCTGAACTTCTGGCCATTGGGTATCGTGCTCACTTTAGGAAGTGAGTCGAAAGAAGTTTGAAGGCGTGCATTCATTTCTTTTGACTCGGCCAATTTTTTCTTGTCGGGTTTTGAAAGCACCGATGAATCTACCGAGGCCATTACCTGCTCGATTTGGTGCAGCGGTTTTGATAATTGCGAAGGATCAAAGTTCGCGTCAAGCGCAAAGTAGGCAGGCACTATGCCGATGAGGATGAGCATCATCAGGCCCACACCCTTCTGGCCATCATTTTGTCCGTGGAAGAAACTGACCAACGTACAGGTGATAAAGAGAATTCCTCGGATCAAGGGTGGCGGTGGCTGATTTTTTTTTGGCTCTTTGAACAGGGTGTCTTCGAGCGGTGTTTTACGGGTGACCACACGTATGAAATACATTAAAATGATGGTGGCAGAGAAACCAAATAGCGGAGAGATAAGCAACGCCCATCCAATATCTTGTGCTTTTCCCCAGTTCACGGCATCGCCAGTTGCTTCGGGCATCATCGTGAATGCGAGGGCCACCCCTAAGATTGAACCAATTAAGGTATGCGAACTAGAACAAGGAATCCCAAAATACCAAGTGAGCACATTCCAAAAGATGGCCGTGGTCAACAACGCCATGATCATAGCCAAACTGTGCGCAATATTTTGATCGACCAGCGTCTCTACCGGCAATAAATTGACGATGCTCATAGCCACTGCAATGCCCCCCGTAAGCACGCCAATGAAATTCCAAAGACCAGACCAGATTACCGCCATCCAAGGCTTGAGTGTATGGGTATAAATGACGGTGGCTACTGCATTGGCGGTGTCGTGGAATCCATTTACAAATTCAAAAACACAAGCGGCAAATAAGCATCCAACTAAGAGTAGGGTGTAGCTGGTATCGAGTCCAAACATAAATGATAAGTTAAGGCAAAGGTAGCTTCAAGGGCAATGACTAATGTTAAGTCAATGTTACTATTTTTTTTGGATAGAAAAACGATGATACGGAGTACTACTGAGCTCATGCAACATAAATTTAATTGAAGTTCAATGTTTAGGATGCCTGCCTGCCGGGTAGGGTTTAGGATTAATGCTATGTTGCTTAAACCATGAGCGTGGTAGTATGAATCAGGCGGCCTTCTTTTGCAAAAGCAGTTTTATCCAACTGATCAAGGATATGACAGTCCAAACGGCCTCTAAAATAATGAATGGCACATAGTTAATGAGTACCGAGGCGATGAAGGCCAGCCCTGCTCCAATCAAGTTGAGCAAGATGTAGGTGTGGGTGTCTTGAGTTATTTTTTTAAACAAGTTGAGCAAGTAAGCCACCAGCAAAATACTCACCCCGATGAAACCGATCCAGTCTGCGAAAGTCATAATGTTACCCCATTTTTGCGAGCGCACCGATATACCGCTCGGGCAGTTCGCCTTTGGTAGCCGTTTGGTAGTCGGCATAGCTGCAAGGTACAATGGCGTTGCGCGTGTACCGAGCCCCCGGCCGCGCGTGGCTCACTTCCATCCACCACTTTTCGGTGAGCTTGCTTTTGTAAAATGCGATGGTCTCTGGCTCTACCGGCATCGACACCACATACTTCAAAAAGTCGTTCGATTTAAAATTGCTCTCTTGCTTGCGGTGATAATACCCTTCGATGAAATACCAAATCATGGTGGCGATGACCGAGGCGGTTTTTTTTTGCGCATCATCGTGCACCGGATTGTATTCGTAAAAGCCTGCCGAACTTAATTTTTCATTCATGCCCGCATACCAACAAATCTGGCAAGCCTCTTCGCCCGTGAGGCCAAAGGGTTGCGCATTGGCATTGCCCGGTGCATCCGAAGATTTGATGGCGGTGATGTCGAACGAAAACATATCGGCATGGCGAATGGCCGGTTCCATCTCCGCTAAATTAGTGCGCATCTGCCCGATGCGGTGCGCTTCAAAATTTAATTTCTCCAGCACCGCAGCAGCAAAGGGGTCGGTCAAATAGGTTTGGTGCGCCAAGTGGGTGTAGCCAAAAAGATAGTTTGGTTCGTGCAACAATATTTTGTGAATGTGCCGCTGCGAGGCAGATGCTGTCTTGCTTTCTTCTAGATCAAGGAACGCATCGACATTGAGAAAGCTGATGAGCTTCTGCATGTCTTCATAGCCCCGGTATTGCCCATAGTCGAGATCATGCGAGCCACCGAGTATCACAGGCATTACGTTGCTCTCTAATAACATGCGGCACACTTCGCTGAGGCGTACATACGTTTCCTCAAGATCAATGCCGGGGTTGAGGTTGCCCAGGTCGATGATGTTGTAAGCCCCCGTACCTTTTTTTAAGGCATAAAGTTTTTTTCTGATTTCGTCTGGGCCTTGTGCGGTGCCTGGGTTGCTGACGGTGCCGCGTTCTTCGCGCACGCCAATCAGCGCAAGGTGTGCCCCTTTGTAGTCGGGCATTTTTTCAGCGTATGCGCGAATGTTTTTATAAAAAGAATTGGCCGGGTAACTGGCCGAATAAATCGCTTCATCGATGGGAGAGAAGAGTATGGTAAGGTCCATCTGAAAATCAGTATTAAAATTTCATGTTAAATTAGCATATAATTTTATAACCCGTGAACAAAATAATTCCAACATCACTAAAATAAAAAATATGAAAAATTTATTTGCTCTTGGCCTTGCTTTGATCTCTTGGCCTTTGTTTTCGCAATCGATAGAAGGCACTTGGCAACTGACTGGCAGCAAGTCATGTCTTCAAAGCGAACTTGCAGAAAGCGAAACTGAAAAAGAACTTGAAAGCATGATGGGCGGCAATTCAAAGAGCACCGTGGCCAAACTCATTATCTTTAAAAAAGATGGTACTGGGCAGGAAGGAATATTTTCGGTGGGAAGGAAGAAAGGAAGTGGAATGAATTCTTTTCAATATAAAATTAATGGGACGGAACTTCTGTTCACCGACAAAAAATCGGGTTTGATCACCCAACGGTTTGCAATCGATGAACTGACCGAGAGCTCCTTGAAAATTCACGATGCGATCAGGAGTTGCGAGTCGAAGGCGTTTGGGAGAGCAAAATGAACCGTAATAAAATTTTGTAGATTTGTTTTATGAATACAAAGAGCAAGCTAAAAGATAAACTCGTGAAAAGAATTCATCGATTGTCAACACAAAAATTGACAGAAGTAGATTCTTTATTGAATAAAATTGAAATGCAATTGAAGTCAAAAGAAGTTACACTTAAATTAGCAGGGTCTTGGAAAGATTTAGATGAAGAAATTTTTCAAGAATTGACAGAAAACCTTCACAGTAAGAGAGCTAATGACAGAAATCCTTTGCCTCTGTGACCGAATCCCTTCTCGATACAGACATCCTCTCATTTTATTTTAAGGAAGACCCAAAAGTTGTCGAAAGAGTCAAGGCATACTTAGAAAACTTTGATCAACTCAATATTTCGGTTATTTCTTATTATGAAATAATTGCGGCTTATCGTTCAAAAAGGCTACGAAGCAATTAAGGGATTTTGAAGAATTCATCCGCAACAACAATATTATTCACATCTCCGAAGACTCGGCAAAAGCATCAGGAAAAATTTATGCTGCACTTCGTCAAAATGGTATGACCATCGGTACTTCTGATATTTTAATTGCAGGTACGGCAATAGAAAATAATTTGACGATAGTCACAAATAATGAGAAACATTTTCTTCCTATTTCTGGAATCAGAATCGAAAATTGGGTAAAGCCTTTACCATGACTTTTGATTACATCATCATGGTGGCTGCGTGCTGGCCAACCGAGATGATTTTGAAAGGATAACTCCGATCTCCTTACCTTTGCCACATGCAATCTGCCGAAGCGGTCGCCAAGCGCGACATCCGCAAACTCAAGACCGAAGATTTGAAGAAATTTTTCACCGACCATGGCGATAAACCTTTTCGCGCCATTCAGGTGGACGAGTGGCTGTGGAAAAAATCAGCTAAAAGCTTTGATCAGATGACCAACCTGTCGGTGGCCACGCGCGAATTGCTCAACGAACATTTTGCCATCAACCACATTCATGTGGACAACATGCAGCGCAGCATTGACGGCACAATCAAAAACGCGGTGACCTTGCACGATGGTTTGGTCGTAGAGTCGGTATTGATCCCCGCAGAGAAACGGATCACTGCCTGTGTGTCATCGCAAGTGGGCTGCTCACTGGCTTGCAAATTTTGTGCTACGGCAAGATTGAAACGACAACGCAACCTCAGTGCCGATGAAATCTACGATCAAGTAGCGGCCATCAAAGAGCAAGCCGAGCTGTTTTTCAATCGGCCGCTTACCAACATTGTGTTCATGGGCATGGGCGAGCCGCTGCTCAACTACAGTAACGTAATGGCTGCCATCGAAAAAATCACTTCGCCAAAAGGATTGGGCATGGCCATGAAACGCATCACGGTTTCTACGGTGGGCATCGCTAAAATGATCATCAAAATGGCAGACGATGGCGTGAAGTTTAATTTGGCCGTGTCGCTGCACGCGGCATTAGATCAGACCCGCTCATCGATCATGCCCATCAACGACTCCAACCCGCTGAGCGAACTGGCCGATGCACTCCGCTATTGGTACCAGAAAACAAAACGCAAAGTGACGTACGAATATGTGGTGTGGCAGGGCATCAATGATACCGAAGAACATGCTTATGCCTTATTAAAATTCTGTAAAGTCATTCCCTCCAAAGTGAATTTGATTGAGTACAACCCGATTGACGATGGCGAGTTCAGGCAAGCAAGCGATGAAGTGCTGGCCATGTACACGGACTTGCTGGAGCGCAACGGCATCACCGCGCGCATCCGCAAAAGTCGTGGCAAGGATATTGATGCTGCCTGTGGGCAATTGGCAAACAAAAGTTGAGCCGATCAAAACTTTTCACCTATAAAATTCCTCTTGTAGAAGTATATTGCGAAGTTGATGAAACTAAAGTTTTTGCTTTTTGTGGTTGGATCAATCTCTTTTTGCTTTTCAGCTTCGGCTCAAAAAGTATTGAAGGGGATTGTAGTGGATTCGATCACGCTCAATGCCGTGCCCAACGCTTCAATAAAAATAAAAAATACGAACTACGGCACGATCACCAACCTCAATGGGATATTTTTTCTGAAAGTAAAGGAGACAGACACGCTCATCATTTCAAGTATTGGCTATGGCCGCGTACAAGTTCCTGTTTCGTTCGAAGATGAAGCCCTGTTTGTGCGCCTGGCGCAAGATGTGATCATGCTGCAGGAAGTAACGGTGCTCGGCAGGAGAGAGGCGTTGAAAAAAGAATTGCCATCGCTGAAACTAAAAAGCAAAGGAGTGCCGTGGTACGGCTCCGTGCCCAACGGGGCAGGCGGTGCAGCCGTCAACCTCGATTATTTTTCGAAACGTGAACGTGAAAAACGAAAGCTGGTGAAGCTCACCGCAGAGTTGGCGAGCACGCAAACGTATGTGGAAATAGTGACCAACCCCGATGTGAAGCAAGAGCTGCTCGACCGCTTTTCGCTCAGTGACTCTACCTTTTATAAAATCCTCACCCGCTTCAACGAGCAGCACCAGGAAGTCACCCACTCTGGCAATCAAGGCAACATCATCGATGCGCTCTTTTCATTTTTTGAAGGCGAGGTTCGTACTCATCGCTATAAACATTAATCACCCTTTTTTCCGTTCCCGACTCGCTCCATTATTTTTTTAATCTCCATCAACCCTTAGCTTCGTGTCATGGAAGAAAAACATTTTCAGTCCTCGGCCAAAGTGCGCGACTTTGTTATCGGCATGAGCGATGGCCTCACCGTGCCGTTCGCCTTGGCCGCAGGCCTGAGTGGTGCCGTGGCCAATACGGGCATCATCATCACAGCCGGGCTTGCCGAAATCGCTGCGGGCTCAATAGCGATGGGGCTTGGCGGCTACTTGGCCGGCCGCACCGAGATTGAGCATTACGAAGCCGAAGAAAAGCGCGAGTACGAAGAGATTGAAAAACTGCACGAAGTAGAAATCCGCGAAACAAAAGAAATTTTTGCTACCTACGGACTGAACGACCAAATGCAAGAAACCATTGCGCGTGAGATGGCCAAGAACCCAAAGACGTGGGTGGACTTTATGATGCGCTTTGAGTTGGGTCTTGAACGCCCCGATAAAAACCGCGCGCACCAAAGTGCGTTCATCATTGCGCTATCGTACATCATTGGTGGGCTCATTCCATTGAGTGCCTATTTTTTGACTGACACCGCTAGCGATGGTTTAAAATATTCGAGTGTAATCACAGTGATTTGCTTGATCGGCTTTGGCCTTGTGAAAAGCAAACTCACGGGGCAACCGCTGCTCAAAGGCGCACTGCGCGTAACCGTAATTGGTGTGGCCGCAGCGGCCGCTGCTTTTGCATTGGCAAAATTGATTACCTGATGTTTTTGCATTTTTATTTTTTGAAATGACAATCTCAATGATTGCTGCCGTAGCAAAAAATGGCGTGATTGGTAAAGCCAACGACCTGCCGTGGCGCTTGCCCGATGACATGGTCTTTTTTATGCAAACCACCCAGGGGCATCATGTGGTGATGGGCAGAAAAAATTATACTTCACTGCCTGAAAAATTCAGGCCACTGCCCAATCGCACCAATATTGTAGTGACACGCCAACCAAATTTTGATGCTCCCGGTTGTAAAATTGTAAACCAGTTAGAAGAGGGCATAAGGTTCGCAGAAAAAAATGGAGAACAAGAATTATTCATCATCGGTGGATCGGAGATTTATAAATTGGCGTTTCCACAAGCGGATAGACTTTATCTTACTGAAATTGATGCGGAGATAGAAGGTGATATCTTTTTTCCTGAATTTGATAGAAAATCGTGGAAGGAAATCTCGAGGAAACAACACGTGGCCGATGTGCGTCATCAATTTGCATTTGATTTTGTGGTTTATAAAAAACAATAGCACATGCCTTACCTTACTAATAAAATAATTTGGGTCACGGGTGCTTCGAGTGGCATTGGCGAAGCATTGGTTTATGAACTGGCCCACAAAAAAGGATTGAAACTGATTCTTTCTTCGCGCAGAAAAGAAGAGCTTGAACGTGTGAAGGGGAATTGCCCAACGGCCGTGCAGCCTAACATTCGCATCCTTCCGCTCGACTTGGCGCAGCCCGATACATTAAAACTTAGTGTGGAGGCGGCCATCCAATTTTTTGGCCATGTGGATATTTTGATTAACAATGGCGGCATCAGTCAGCGCAGTCTTGCCAAAGAGACATTGCTCACTGTCGATCGCCATGTGATGGAGGTGGACTACTTTGGAACGGTCGGACTAACCAAATACTTGTTGCCTCATTTTTTAAAACGAAAGGCGGGGCACTTTGTCACCGTCAGCAGTGTGATGGGAATCATTGGTACGCCTTACCGATCGGGCTATGCGGCCGCCAAACATGCGCTGCACGGCTTCTTTGATTCGCTGCGTGCCGAACTTTGGAAAGAAAGCAAATCAATTTATGTAACGCTCATCTGCCCGGGGTGGGTGCATACCAACGTCACGCTCAATGCGATGACAGGCGATGGCAGCAAACTCAATGTGATGGACAAGACCACGGCCAAGGGGCTTTCGCCTAAGCAGTGCGCGATAAAAATTATTGCCGCTATTCAAAATAAAAAAGATGAAGTGTACATCGGTGGGGCGAAAGAAGTCTTTGGCGTTTACCTCAAACGGTTTTTTCCAAGATTGTTTTCAAGAGCCGTGAGGAAGATGGTGGTGCGGTGAAAAACCTCGGAGGTTTTTGAAGCTTATCTTGAAGAGCTATTACCTGGCAGGCTTCTTTTCTTAGCGGAGTCTCCGCCTCGGGACTCCGCGCTTTTCATTTCTTTCCAGCCCCATAAATCCTGCTCTCTTCTTCTTCCATCATTTTATTGTTCCCTCACTCTTTGTTTTTACTCAACACGAAGCCCCTGCCACCCTCATCGCATCGCTCCGGAGACTCCGCTACGAATGATGGTCACAACTTCAAAATTCTCAATTTTGTCCTTCCCCTTATTTTAATCTTATTACGTATCAACAACTTTGCAAGAAGTCCAACACCAATAATAGTACCGCCTACAGTTAAAGTATTTTTATTTAGCTGTCCAGTATTGATTACATCCAATAACAAATAACCTGTCCCAGTGATAAGCGAAAGTTGAGCGATTTTGTATCTCAACCACCATTTTGTTTTTTCGTCAATGTATAGACATTTTATTTCAGTAACATTCACCTCGTAACCTCTAAACACGATAACGCTGTCTTTAAAATCGACAATCTCTCCTGTAATTTTTGATTTACGTCCTTTTACCTGAAAAGAAATCATGTCACCAGTCTTGTAATATGCATTCTTATTTTTATTTTTCTTCTGTAGCATCAAAAAACTTCTTTGGTCAATGCGACTTGGTTTATTAGCTGTCCGCTGAGAAAAGCTCGAAGTGTTAATAATCAATGCCGCAATCAAGAGAGGAGATGTCAGTTTCATTTTCAGAGGCTTAGGTTACCTCAAAGTGATGCTTTGTCGAAAAGAATAGTTTAATCGTCAATGCCATTTCGTGGTCTCCGAAGTGTACGTATGGCATCACCTCAACAAAATATATGCGCAACTCCAGTTGCGTATTCACTCCAAATATAAGGATAGGCGCAACTCTATTGCGCCTATTTTGCAATTTTCAAAGTAAATAAAAAAGGTGTCCCACACGTGTGAAGTGTAGGACACCTTAAAGTTAGAATTAGAAAAATCTACGCGATTACTTTTGCTGGGACTTTTCAGCTTTCATATTTGGTGTCTGTCAAAATCCAACACGATTGGCGAGGCGATGAAGATGGAAGAGTAAGTACCGATGAGCATTATCGAATCACCGAATCAATACATTACCGAATCAAATCGTGTCAATCCTGCAACACATTCGTCAAGAAGCTCGACTTCATTGCCAGCCACAGCAAAAAGAAAACCATCGCCCACTGCAGGTAGATATGATAAAAATCGGTGGTGTCTTTGAATCGGCTTTCTTTGATCTCGGCTTTCTCGTATTGGTCGATGCGTTTAAAAACATTTTTCAGTGCCTCGTTGTCGGTCACGCGAAAAAATTCGCCCGAGGCGAGCGATGCAATTTTTCGCATGGTGGTTTCGTCCACGGTATTCTCTACCATCTGCGGCCTGCCAAAAAAATCTTTCCCGTAAGGCACTAGCCCTTCTTTGCCCACCACGATGGTATAGATTTTTATGTTGTGCGCTGCGGCCAGTTCTGCCGAAGTGATCGGGTCGATGTTGCCGGCCGTGTTGTCGCCATCGCTGATGAGGATGCACACTTTTGATTTTGATTCTGACTCGCGCATCCGGTTGGTAACAACGGCCAGCGCGCTGCCAATAGCCGTGCCGCGCGACTCGATCATGTCAAACGAAATATCGTTGAGGTAGGAGTAAAGCAATTCATAGTCGGTAGTCAGCGGAGCGAGCGAAAAGGCATCGCCCGAGAAAACTACCAGCCCGATGCGGTCTTGCAATCTTCCTTTAATAAAATCGCGTGCTACTTTTTTTGCGGCCTGCAATCGGTTCGGCTGAAAGTCTTCGATCTGCATGGACTGCGAAATGTCGAGCGCGATCATGATGTCAATGCCTTCTGTCCATTGTTCTACTTTTTCGTTGGTGCGCTGCGGCCGCGCCAGCCCGACAAGCAACAAGGCAAACACGATCATCATCATAATTTCAGGAATGAAACGCAACCCATTGAGCACCGAACTTTTTAAGTCGCCCTTGATGAGTGCCACCGGAAGTTTTTGGTTCAGGAAATATTTCACAGCCCATCGCAGCACAAACAGCAGCGGCACGGTAGCGATAAAATAAAGTATGAATTGATTTTCCCACGTGAAGGCGTTGAACGTAGAGGTGGTGAACCACTCCAACGAATACCAGGGCGAAGTCAGCTTATCCATTGGCTACCTCCGCTTTCTTTTTTTCAAATTGCTGCTGCACGTGTTCTTTCAAGTTGGTAAAAGGGGTACGGATATTTTGTTCCACATTTCCGTAGATCATCCGGTCGATGGTGCTGAGCGAGAGGCCGAGTGCTTCGTTGTTTTCCAAAGCGCGGATCTCTTTTGATGTATATTTTGTATAGGGCTTTGCGAGTAGCGACTCTAAATATTTTTTCCAGATCACCAACGTGCGCTCGGCATTTTGTGGAGAAAACTCATTCTCTAAACTTCCCAACGAACTTTCAAAGTTGACACGGAAGGATTCGTAGCCTTTGGTCAATCGCTTCAATAAAAAATACTTTTTGATTTTCTTGCCGAAGAAAACCCAGACCAAAATGCCCGCCACAACCAGAAGAAAAACAACGATGCCCCAAAGGATATAGTTGAGTTGCCAGCGCACCCCGAGGTAGTTGGTGTTGGTGAGCAAGGGCAACTGCTGTGCGGCTATCGAATCGGGGATTGCCTTCACTAAATTTTGAAAGAACACGCTGTCAGTGTTGGAGAAGACCAACGTGCAGTCGCTGGCATTGAGCACAAACACAGGAAGTTTCAACGTTTGAATGGGATCAATCTCAAAAGAAGAAAGAACGTAGGTTACGCTGTCGCGGCTGATGCCATTTTCAGTTTTGGTGGGCACGTATTTTTTCTTTTGCAACTCGAAGGGCGCAAACGAAAAAGTAGAGTCTGGAAAAAGTAGATTGAGTTTTTGCGGATAGCGCGCTGACAAATGAAACTCTATTGGCTTACCTAATTTTACACTGTCGGTGCTGAAGTGGCCTACTACTTTTATTTGTTGAGCATTGGCAGTAGAAACAAAAAATACAACGAATAGAAAAATCCAAGCTTTGAATGTTGAATGTTGAATGTTGAATGTCGAGCATTCCCCATCACGATCTACTTCCAATCCGTAATCTGTAATTTTTAACCTGCCTGTCCGGCAGGCAGGTTTGTAATTTATAGTCATACCGTCTTCAATACTTTGTTCCGCATTTTGAAAAGCCTCAGTAGTTTGGGCACGTAGTCTTCGTCTGTGTCGATGGAAATAAAATTGATCTGATGCTTGCGGCTGAAATCGCTGAGTGCCTGTTGTCGGGTGGTGTTGTGCTCCGAAATTTTTTCGCGGAAGCCACCAAACGAGGTGTTCACCCAAAGGGTTTTTTGTGTTTCCTTGTCGAGCACCGGAATGATACCGAGCTTGGGCAGTTGTGTTTCGCGCTTGTCGCAAATGCGGATCACCACCAAGTCGTGTTTGTGTGCCAATGCTTTCAATCCCTGAAAATAATTTTCGTCAATGAAATCAGAAACCATGATGATCACGCTTCTGCGCTTAATAAAATTGAGCGCGAAGGCAATTGCCTTGTTGAGGTTGGTCTTGAGCGAGCGCGGTTTTAAGTTCACAATGCTGTGAATGATTTCGTAGGCTTGCGCCATTCCTTTGCGCGGCTTGATGGCCTTCTCGCGCACATCCGAAAAACAAATCAGCCCAAGTTGGCTCGATTCCTTCGCGCCCGACAGCGCCAGCACGCCACAGACTTCTTTGGCAATGTCCACTTTGGTTTTGCCCGGTGTTCCAATCTCTTGTGAAGCGCTGACATCGAGGATAAAAAAAATCGTTTGCTCTTTCTCTTCGCGGAAAGTTTTGATGAACGTGCCGTGGCCTTTGGCCGACACGTTCCAGTCGATGGTGCGCACGTCATCGCCATACTGGTAAGGGCGCACATCGTCAAACTCTAAGCCCGTCCCTTTGAAAATGGAATGGAAGTCGCCCTGCATTTGGCTGTTCACCGCCTTGCGAATCTGCACTTCGTACCTGCGCAATTTTTTGAGGAATTCTTTCATTAGGCATCTCTAAAAAACCTTTCTTTTGACACCTCAACCCTTCGCCCCCTCTCCATCCCGATGGCTATCGGGAGAGAAGGGTACGATGAGTTTTTCAGAGGAGCCATTATTTTTCGAGGCTAAAAATAAGAAATAGGATTAAATTTGAAGCCTGAATTTTTATGAGTTAAACTTACTGGACTATGCAAAAGTTGTTGATTTTATTTCTTTTAGTGATAAGCGGTGCATGCGGCAAAAAGGAAAAACCCCAAGAGGTGCTTACCGATGCGCAGCTTTCATCGTTGCTTGTCGAGATTTACCTTGGCGAGGCGCGCACCGACAACATCCCTTACGTAAGGGATTCGGCTGTAAAATATTTTATCCCCTTCGAGCAAAAGTTGTTGAAGGCGCAAGGTGTTTCAGAGGCCGCATTGAAAAGCACGTATGCTTATTATATTGCTCACCCCAAAGAACTTGAACGGGTTTATGATTCGGTGATCGACACGCTGGTGCTGCGCGAACAGCGCGCGGCCAAAGTGCAATTAGAAGTCATTAAAGTGCCATTAAAAGTCATTGAGGATTAATGAGTACTTACCCTTCCGATCTGGAAATAAAACTCGGCTTTGACCAAGTACGCGCTAAACTGACTGCCTATTGTCTTGGCACGTTGGGTGCGAAAGAAGTAGAGCACGTTTCGTTTTTGTCCGATCATTTTTCAATCAAAAATTTATTGCTGCGCTGCCGCGAGCTTAAACATATTCTCGAAAGCGGAGAAGAATTTCCCTTTCGCAATTATTTCGACCCCTCGGTTTATTTTGAAGTCATTCGTGTAGAAGGCACTTTCTTGGAGGAAGAAAATTTTCTGGAAATCATTCAGGCGTTGCAGACTATTTTAGCAGTACTTAAATTTTTCAACGCTGCTAAAGAAACATTTCCAGAGCTTTTCAAACTCACCGAACCGATTGCGTTGCCAAGCCAATTGGTGATTGCACTCGAAAGCAAATTTAATGAGAAAGGAAAAATCAAAGACAGCGCAAGTGTAGAACTGGCGCACATCCGCAAGCGATTGCGCGAAGAAGAAATTCGTGTGCGCAAACTAACCGATCAGGTTTTTCGTGATTCGATAGGACAAAGTTGGGTGCCCGATGGGGCCACGCCCACCATCCGCAATGGCCGTGTGGTAATCCCTGTGCTGGCCGAGTACAAACGAAAGCTGCGTGGCTTTATCGTTGACGAATCGGCCACCGGCCAAACCGTTTTCATTGAGCCGGCAGAAGCACTGGAAGCCAATAATGAGATTCGCGATTTGCTCCATGCCGACAGGAGGGAAGTCGTAAAAATTTTGAAAGAGCTCACTGCGTTGCTGCGCGAACATTTGGAAACGATAAAGTCGGCTTGTCATTTTTTAGGGGCGATTGATTTCAACAGAGCCAAAGCGAAACTTGCCATCGATATGGAGGCCGACATGCCGGAGGTTTTGGATCGCCCTGAAATGAATTGGATTTTGGCGAGGCATCCGTTGCTGCATTTGAGTTTGAAAGGAAAACGTGAACTCATTCCATTAACAGTTGATCTGCCCAAGGATGCGCGGTTTCTTTTGGTCTCTGGGCCCAATGCTGGGGGCAAATCCGTTTGCTTGAAAACTGTTGGACTGATTCAATACATGGTGCAGTGCGGACTGCTCGTGCCAATGTATGAAAAATCTATGATGGGTATTTTTAAAAACATCTTCCTCGATATTGGCGATCAGCAGTCGATAGAGAATGACTTGAGTACCTACAGTTCGCATTTAAAAAACATGGGTTTCTTTTTGGAAAATGCCACTGCGGAAACGCTCGTGTTGATGGATGAATTGGGCGCAGGCACTGATCCCAACTTTGGTGGCGGCATTGCCGAGGCAATCTTAGCCTCGTTGGTTATGAAAAAAGTTTGGGGCGTAGCCACTACACACTATTATAATTTGAAATTGTTTGCCTCCAACCGCTCTGATATTCGAAATGGATCAATGCAATTTGATACACAACGATTGCAACCGTTATTTAAGTTGGAGATTGGTAAGCCCGGGAGCTCGTTTGCGTTGGAGATAGCCCGAAAGACTGGCTTGCCGCAAACTACCATTGAGCGTGCCGAACAAATTATTGGCAAAGAATTGACTGGCTTGGAGACGCTAATGAAAACCGTAGCCGAAGAGAAGCAACTGCTTGCACAAAGCCAGCGCGAATTTACAGAGAAAGAAAAAAAATTAAGCGAAGAGCGTAGTCGCTATCAAAAATTAAATACCGAACTCGAAGCCAAGAAGAAAGAAATCATTGACCGTGCAAAAACGGAAGCGTCTTCGTTGTTGAAAGAAACAAATCGGGAGATTGAAAAAACCATACGGCACATTCGCGAAAACAGCGCGGAGAAAAAAGAAACACGCAAAGTCCGTCAAGGCCTTGAGCAACTGGCCGACAAGGTTCAGCCCCAAGTCATCAAAACAAATTTGCCTTCTCAATTTTTAAAAGAAAAAGATAAGGTGCGGTTGATTGGGCAGGAAGTGACGGGCACACTCGTCAGCATCAAAGACAAACAGGCGATCGTAGAATTTGGAAGTGTACGCACTACGGTGAAACTAAATCAATTGGTGCGCAGCGATTTAATCGAACCTGCCTCGGTGAGCAAAGCGCGATCGTTGGGTTTGGATGTGATTGGCAAACAATCCTCATTTGTTTCTACACTCGACCTTCGCGGTATGCGGGCCGAAGAAGTAGCACAAGCACTCGATCGTTTTTTAGACGATGCCATTTTGCTGAGCCAAAGCGAATTGAAAATTCTTCATGGCAAAGGCGAAGGGGTGCTGCGCAAAATTGTGCGAGAGAGATTAAAGACCGTGAAACAAGTTGCTTCTTTTGCCGATGAGCACGTAGAGCGAGGGGGAGCGGGGATAACCGTGGTGGTGCTGAAGTGAAAGAGAGAAAAATTATTTTTTGGTTTATCCTTTTTGAAAATCGTGGCTATATTTGCAGGCTTTTAAGAGCAAAGGAGAGGTGGGTGAGAGGCTTAAACCAACAGTTTGCTAAACTGTCGTACGGGTTAAACTGTACCGGGGGTTCGAATCCCCCCCCCTCCGCTAAACTATGCTAAAGCTTAATCTTAATCTTAATCATGGCGGCTCGTCAAAGACATTTAACAAGCTAGTCAGAAGGAAATGAAGTTTTTTTGTAGTTCACGTTTAGCGTACTCTGGTCTCATAGCTCAACTGGATAGAGCAGCTGCCTTCTAAGCAGCAGGTTGCTGGTTCGAGCCCAGCTGGGATCACAAAAAAGTTGGAGGTAAAGAATCTTTTTATACCTTCGCGCCTCAATAATTTTTTTCGGGGCGTAGCGTAGCCCGGTATCGCGCCTGGTTTGGGACCAGGAGGTCGTCAGTTCGAATCTGGCCGCCCCGACAAAAACATCTTCAATTTATGGAGATGTTTTTTTGTTTATGGATTTTACGGTTTACATACTTTATAGTGATTTGTGTGGCAAGTACTATACGGGGCAAACTCACGATTTAAACAACAGATTACGAGAGCATAATTCAGGCGAAACGAAGTCAAACAAAAGTTGCAGGCCTTGGCGAATGGTGTGGCAACAACAAGTTACTACGCGAAGTGAAGCAGTGATTTTAGAAACAAGAATTAAAAAGCGAGGAGCATCAAGGTTTATATCAGACTTAGGAAATGTGTAGACCGATTATCGCGTGGCGCTTAGGCGCCAAGGTCGTCAGTTCTCCCGCCAAATAGAGAGATGGC
>JAYWDN010000068.1:0-14197 GCA_043780615.1 Bacteroidota bacterium
GTATAAATTTGACGAAGGGATGAACGCTTCGGGCTGATAGTAATCGTAGTATGAAATAAAATATTCGATTGCGTTTTCTGGAAAGAATTGTTTGAACTCGCCATACAACTGGGCGGCCAATGTTTTGTTGTGACTGAGCACCAACGTGGGGCGGTTCTGTTGCGCTACGACATTGGCAACGGTAAAAGTTTTTCCCGAGCCCGTTACGCCTAACAATGTTTGATGTGGTTCGCCTTCTTCAAGGCCGCTCACCAATTGCTTGATGGCCTTCGGCTGGTCTCCGGTCGGAAAGTATTCGCTGGTGAGTTTGAAATCCATGCTGATGATTCAATGATTCGTTAAATTCACTAATTCGATGATGGCAGAATACATCATTCAAAAATAATCAAATCATCACATCAGCGAATCATTACATCAGCAAATTAATTGTTCCAAATTGCCCAAGCTTTCTCTGCTTGTATTTGCAACATCTCCAAGCCATTCTTAATAGTGGCTCCGCGCATTTCTGCTTTTTGTATGAACATGGTGCGGGCTGGGTTGTAGATCAGGTCGTACACAAAATGCTGCGAAGTGAGGAGTTCGTAATCGATGGGAGGGAAGTTGTTGGTGCTTGGGGTCATGCCCAGTGGCGTGGTGTTGATGATGAGCTGCGCTTCTGAAATGGGTTGGCCATTTTTTCCGAGACTTTCGTACGTGTGATTGCCTTTTTCTTTTTCGCGCGAAACGATTTCAAAAGGGATCGCTAATTTTTTCAACGCTTGCTGCACGGCTTTGGAAGAGCCGCCCGTGCCAAGCACCAACGCTTTTGCACCTTTAATATTTGGAAACCATTTCTCTAAGGTTTCATAAAACGCATCGCTGTCGGTGTTGAAACCTTTCAGTTTTCCGTTTTGGATTTTGATCACGTTCACGGCACCGATGTTTTTGGCGTGCGGGTCGATGTCGCTCAAAAATTTAAGCACTTGTTCTTTATAAGGAATAGTGACGTTCAGCCCGTAGAGCTCGGGGTTTTCTTCCAATAGTTTTTTTAATTCATCTACCGAATTGAGCGGGTACAGATCGTAGTGGTAATCGCGTAGCCCTTCACGAAAAAATTTTTCATCGAAATACGATTTCGAAAAAGAGTGACTGACAGTAGATCCGATTAAGCCAAATTTTTTTTCCATTTTAATTTTTTTAAGTACAAGAAAGTTTAAAAAACATTGTAGTCCTTCTCCTCAGGTCAACAAGCACTTCATCAAAAAAACAAACGAAGGGTGCAAAGCTAATGGGTCAACAATGATATGCACTGAGCGAATAATTTTTAGCCTATAAAAATAGTTAAAAACTTAGTTAGTAGTGGATTAGAATTTAATCGGTTCGATCAATCAGCATGAAATGGGGGTGCCGATTTATCTTTTTTCCGTTCGAGGCCGAGGAAGTGCAAAAACGTATCGCCACGCAGCCCCAGCCGGATGGTCTCTAACGGGATCATTTCGTTGGGCGCAATGTTGCCCAAGTTGACATTCGCCCCCAGCAGTTGGATGAACCAAACTTGTTGTGCTTTCTGAGGGGCCTCCCAAATAATTTTTTCGAAAGGGATCTTAGTCAAGATTTCTTGTACTAGCCCCGAGCGCACTTCGCCCGATGAACGGAACAAACCCACGTTGCCACTTTCGCGTGCTTCGCCTATTACCTTCCAAGCACCCGCATCGAGTTCTTTCTGCATCAACTCGATCCACTTGTAAGGCGGAATAATTTTGTCGGCATCTTTTGAGCCCACTTCACTGAGCACGGTCACTTGCTGTGAAAGTTTTGCGATGTAATCTAATTTTTTGTCGTGGTCCAAATCAATGGAGCCATCCGAAACTTCGGCAAACGACAGGTTGTATTTGTCCAGCACCTTGCGGTAATCGTCAAACTGATCGCGGATGATGAACGCCTCGAACAGCGTGCCGCCAAAGTAGCAGGGCACGCCCGCGTCTTTGTACACTTTTAATTTTTCTTTGAGGTTGGGCGTAACGTATGAAGTGCCCCAACCAAGTTTCACAATGTCCACATGGCCCGCAGAGATGCTCATGAAGTCTTCGGCCTCGCGCACACTGAGGCCTTTGTCCATGGCCATCGTAAAGCCCGTCTGTCTTGGCTTGGCCGTGCGCTCAGGCAAATTGTTGATTACGTAGTTCATCAGGGGTTTTCTTTTCTGTACTGATCGATAATTTTAAAGAGTGCTTTTTGTGTTTCGGGTTTTGGAAAAAACTCAAAAAGCACAGCGTGCCCATCGTAATCCAGAATCAATGCGTTTTCCAAATAGTTAAATGCCTCTTTGAATTTTCCTGATTCGATAAGGTAGGCCGCCATGCGGTAAAAAAAATCAGGCTCGTCTGGAATTTCTTCCATGCCTTGCAAAAGAACTTCTACTGCCTGTTGATGCTCGCCTTGTTCGTAATAAATAAACGACCAGTTAAGCCAAATTTCTTTGTCGCTTGGGTCAAGCACACCCGCTTCTTCGTAGGCACTGATGCTTGAAATGATGTTACCGATTTTATATTCAGCGTGGGCGGCCGCTTTCCAATAGTCTGCGTTGTCGTTACTGATTTTTATTGCCTTGTTAAAAAAGTGCAAGGCCTGGTACCACTTCTCTTGTTTTTCTAAACAGCAGCCGGCCCCGAAAATTGCTTCGTCATACAATGGATCGAGCTTGGTGGACTTTTGAAAATATTTTAATCCCAAATCAAAATGCTCTAAGTTTTCATACGCAGCACCAATGCAACAGTACACTTCGGGGCTAGGGCCTTCAATCTCAATAGTCTTTTTAAATTCTTCGAGTGCTTCGTTGTATTTCTCTAAATTCATAAACGAGTTGCCCATGTTGAATCGTGCCGAAGCAAAATTCTCATCGATGGCCAACGCGAATTCGTAGGCTTCAACGGCTTCTTCAAATCGTTCCAACTTGTTGCACACAATGCCGAGGTTGTACCATGCAGCCGTAGAGTAGGGATCTTCGTCAATAAATTTTTTGTAATACGCGAGGCTACTCTCCAGTTGGCCTACAATATCCAAGCAAAAGGCAAGCTCGTACAGTGAACCTTCGTGTGTGATATTTTCTTCAATTGATTTTTTGTAGAAGACAATGGCGTTTTCAAAATCGGCCATGCTCTGGTGCGCCAGCCCAATGCAATAGTACAGTTCATCTTTTTCATCTTCGGCAAAGGCCAGGGCTTCTTCATAAATTCCGATGGCCTCCACGTGCTTCGCTTGCAATGAAAGTACCGAGCCAATCGACAAATACACATCGAGATCCATCGGGTGAAGGTTTTTGGCCGTCTCCAACAGTTCCAGTGCTTCATCGTATTGCTTCAGGCTCGAAAGGATTTGCGCTTTTACTGAAAGCAACTCAGTGGAAAAAGGATATTGTTCAATGGCCGTGTTCACGACTGTGAGTGCTTTTTTAAATTTCGACTGCATCATGTAGTGATCGATGATGATCTCATAGCTGTCGATGTCGTAAAAACCAGTTGTGTTTTTTCGCAGGCCGTCTTCGTAGCGCTTGATCAACTCCTCTTCTTCTTCTCGCTTTCTAAATTCGTGTGCCATCGGCCAAAAGGTTTTCCTAAATTAGATAAAAATACTTGTACTAAAAACCCATTCTTTTGCCTACAAAAATCAGTGAATAAATGATGCGCGTCAATCTTGCTATTGCTGTTTGTTTGTAGTAAAAGCCACTCGGTAATGTTTGCAGCACCAGTCCAGCGTTTCGTCTAACGAGCGATAAGCCATTTTCAATTGGTCGATTGATTTTTGATTATTATAAATATATTTCTCGCCCGGAACTTTCACCGATTGCCGACTGACAAGTGCTTCAGAGCCCGTAAGCCGGCATCGCATTTCTTCCAGCCATGCCGCCATTTTTAGCAGCCGATGGTTTATTCTTATGGAAGGAGCTTTTTTGCCCAGCCTGCTCGCAATTTTTTCCATCAGTTCTTTCAATCCCACTTGGCCTGCGTTGGCAATAAATTTTTCGCCCGTCAAATTGTTTTGATAAATTATAAAAACCATATCGGCCACATCGCGCACGTCCACGTAGTTGATGGCTCCCTCCACATAAAATAATTTCTCTTGGTGCACATATTTAAAAACTTGAGCACTGCTTTTGTTCGCGTTGGCAGGAGCGAGGATCACGGATGGATTGATCACCGAAATGTTCAGCCCCTCTTCTTGCCCACGATATACTTCCAACTCGGCAAAGTATTTTGATTTTGCATAGTCAGAATTTAAATCACTATCCACCCATTTATTTCCTTCGTCAATTTTGGCTTGCCCTTTTTTTCTACCCAACGCAGCCACCGAACTGATAAAAATCAAACGGGGTATGCCCAGTGCCAAGCACGCATTCACCACATTGCGTGTGCCGCTCACGTTGGTTGAATAAATTTTTTCTTTTGCGCGCGGGTCAAACGAAACAACAGCGGCTGTATGAATCACCGTATCTACATTTTTCAATGCCTCCATCAGTGAAACGCTGTCGTTGATATCTGCTTCGCGCCATTCCATTTCTTTGGGCAACGACACCATCGACAGGTCACTTGTTTTCCTTTTAATGCCAATAATTGATTTTTTTTCTTCTGCGAATTTCTTCAGAATAAAATTCCCAAGCAGGCCGTTGGCTCCGGTAATGGCAATCATAACTTAGAGACGGTTGTTCAGCAAGGGTAACTCCAACGCTTTTTTGAAATAGCTATTTTTAAAAGCCTTGCCCAACAATGACGCGTGCCGGAGGTTGTGGCAATCGCTGCCCAGAAAATCAACCAGCCCATGCTTCACTAATTGTTGGGCCATTTGCCGCACAGGCTTTGAATAAAAATCGATGAACGACAGAATATTCAATTGCAGCAGCACCCCGCGATGGCGCAGGTCTTCTGCTTTTTCAAGTGTCATAAACTGATAACGTTCGGGGTGAGCCAGTACTGGCCGATAGCCCAACGTAGAGAGTTTAAAAATAAAATCTTTCAACTGGTACGGCTCGGTCATGTAGTTCATTTCAAACAACACATAATTTTCACCAAACGTAAGCAAGGGGTTTCCTTCGTTCACTTCATTGATCAGCCACGTGTCGAGGTAATACTCTGCTGCGGCTTCAATCGTTACCTCTATTTTGTTTTCAATTAAAAATTGATTCAGTTCTTTTAACCGCTCGCGGATTATTCCAGGTTCGTTTCGATAAGTGTCGCTCATGATGTGCGGAGTAGTCACTAACTTTTTATAGCCCGCCTCTTGCAGTTGACAAATTACGTGTAAGGCTTCTTCAAAATCATTCACGCCATCATCAAGGCCAGGTAGTAAATGAGAGTGAATGTCGGCCAGGAACGGGGACGTGTTTTTTTTTGCTTTATTAAAAAAAAAGGAAAACACGTCAATTGAAAAATTTTCTCCAGCCTGTCTTCTCGGGTTTGTCTTCGTAGTACCCATAGCCGTACGATTTGTTGGACTGCGGAAGTGCATTGAGCACGATGGCTACATTTGAAAGTTTGTTTACCGAGATGAGCCGATCCACGTTTTTCAAAAATTCTTTTTTAGAATAGTTGGCGCGCACCACATAGATGGAAAGATCGGACTTGCGCATGGCCATGATGCCATCGGTGACCAACCCTACGGGCGGAGTGTCCATTAAAATAAAATCATATTCCTGCTGAACTTCTTCAATGAGCGAAGAGAATTCGCCATTCAACAAAAGCTCAGAAGGGTTTGGTGGGTGAGGCCCCGATGGAATGAAATCTAAATTTTCGATCGTGGTTTTCTGCACACATTCGCGCCAAGTATTTTTCTTGATCAAGATGGTGCTCAAGCCTTTGTGTACGGACTCTCCGTTTGCCGGATTTATTTTTTTTGTTTTGCGCATGTCCAAATCAATCAATGCGACTTTCTTTTTTGACATGGCCAGCACTCCGCCTAAGTTCATCGCCAAAAATGATTTGCCTTCTCCCGACACGGAAGAAGAAATAGTGATGATTTTTTTCTTTCCCCCCGAAGTAAAAAAATCCAAGTTGGTGCGCAGCGAGCGGATGGCTTCACTCACCATCGACTTGGGGTTGTCACTAACATGAATGGTCGAAACCTTGGACTGACGCGAAGTGGGGACCACGCCAAGTACGGGCACATCGAGCATCTGTTCAATATCTTTTACGCTTGTCACTTTGTCATTGAGAATATACACCAAGCCAATGAAAAAGAAACTGAGCGCCAACCCTGCGGCTAACCCGATGGCAAGGACTACTGCCTTGCTTGGCGACACGGGTGTGCCCGATAAAGAGGCAGACGAGAGTATTTTAAAATCTGGAGTGCTGCCAGCCTGTGCAATCTCAAACTGGGCTTTGGATTGCAGCATCGAAAGATAGAATTCAGTGAAGAGATTATAGAACCGTTGGTTTTTAGAAAACTTGGTGTTCTTGTCGGGCATCGAAGTAAACGCTCGCTCTAATTTTTCTTTGTTGTCAACCACCTCGACCAGCGTTCTCATCCAATTTTCTTTGAGTTGGTTCAGTTGTCCAAATACTTGATCTTTTAAGGTGGTGAGTTCTTTTTCTTTCTGTTTAAAGGCAAGCGTATTTTCATTGTAGGCCAGCGATAGCCGATCGCGATCTTGGGCCATCACCGAAAGCATTTCTAATCTTTTATTGAGGTAGTCAGGCAGAAATGAATATTGCGTAGATGACGATTGTCGTTTGCCCGAAACAATGGTTTCAATCAGTGTGTTTAGCTCAATGATTTTTTTATTGAGTGTGTAGCGTTGCGAATCGTAGCGGTTGATCTGATAAATGGTGCGCTTCATATCTTGCCCTACATCGCTGCTTTTGTTTTGTAACGTGAAGGTTTCAAAATAATTCTCAAAGCCTTCCATCCGTTTTTCGACTTGAGAGAGTTCTTGGTTTAGCCAATTTATTTTCTGTTTGTTGGCCAAGTTTTTTTGTTCGTTGCTGTAGGTGATGTACAACGAATCAATTTTATTGACAATGTCGCGGGCTTTCACGGCATTGTTATCGCGAAATGAAATACGGATGGTGTTGGCATTAAAGTTAAGTGGGTCAACATTGATGTTGGCGGCCAAGTAGGTAATCAAATGTTCGCGACTGTTGATTACAAAATAAAAATCGTTGTGATCTTTTTCAGTAAGCTGCCCGGGGTTGGTCACCGTTAATTCCGAACTTATAAAGTTGATTGGAGCCCCATAGTTGCCAATAATAGTAATACCTTCTTTTCCTTGCTTAAGTTGATACGTTATTTCGGTCAAAGGAGTAAAATAGATTGGAGTATCTTCAAGGTGGTTACTCACTGAAGTAATCATTACCTGAAATGGTGAGCGCTTGTACATTTCATCGTGCAACACTTGGCCTTCGCTCATGTAGCTGATGCGAAGGTCAAGAGAGTCAATAATCTTATTAAAAAATGATCTCGATTTTATCTGCTCAATTTCACCCGACACAATATCTAAGTTAGGATCTTGTATAATGCTATTCTTAATACCGAGATCGGAAGCATCGCGTTTGATGTCGAGTTTTAGTTCTGATTCTGATTCAAAGATATCTTTTGTCCAGCGTGTAGTAAGGTATGCGGCCACATTGCATGAAATGAATATCAAAATAATCCACCAGAGATTTCCGATGACTACCGCTCGGAATTTTTCAAGGTCAATGCCTTCTTGCAACCCCGAGTTGCCTGTAAATTTTGATGGCAATGTATTTTTCAAGAAAAAATTATTTGAGCTTGTTGACTACAATTAATGAAACAATTGTAAAAAGCAAAGTAACGAGCAAGTAGTTATCTTTTACGCCTTCGGCAAAGGGCCTACGAATCGGTTCTACATAAACAATGTCGCCTGCCTCTACAATCATATTGCCTTCTATAAAACCTTGAATGGTGCTGAAGTCAATGGCGTAAACATGATTGTTGCGAATCAACTTGATTTTGTTTGCTTTCGCATCGTTGCCCACACCTTTGGCAAGAGCCAGCACTTCGGCCACCGTCACATTTTGGTTGGTGAGTGGAATCACCTGGCCACCGGGCGCACCAAGCACAATCACTCGCTTATTCACGTACGTTAGCTGCACGAATGATTCCTTGAAAAACTTTGAATATTCTTTTTGTGTTATCTCCTCGGCCTGACGCAAGGTGAGGCCTACTAATCGCATTTCTCCAACCAACGGTAACTTGACTATTCCATTTAAATCTACCAGATAGCTGACTTGCGCAGTCGGTTGTTGTGCTTTCCCGGTGCTGCCAGCGTTAGACAGATCGGGGTTTGGATCGATGAACCGCTCACCGTTATTAGAATAAACCTCCAGTTTTAAAAGATCATTTTTCTGGATGATGTAATCCTTCTCTGCAGACAACGCTTCTTTTTTGAAAACTTCAGGCTGATAGCCTTCCGATGGTTTGAACATAATGTTCTGCTTATAAGAAGCACAGGCACCGAACAGCAATACCGAAGCGAGGAGTAAAGTTGGATAACGCACTATTGTTGGATTATCAATTCAGTGAAATTACAATTTTTTTGGCCAACTATTAAATAGACCAACGGTATTCAATAATGTTATGGTTCGATTTTACAGAGCGGGGACTAAGCTGCGGATGGCGCTCATGTATTTATTGATCACGATGGACTCGTCAAACTCGAGTTCGGCTTTTTTTCTTCCGTTGGTTCCCATCGTCTTCAACGTATCGTTGTCAAAGCCTGCCATCGCTTGCATTTTCTTGGCAAGATCTTTAGCATCTTTCAATTTGCAGAGTAGCCCGTTGTGCCCATCGGTTACAATATGGTGGCAACCCGGCACATCGGTGGTGATGATAGGCTTGGCACTGCTGGCCGCTTCGATCAACGTTCGCGGGGTGCCTTCGCGGTAAGAGGGCAACACAATGCAATCTGCTCTGTCGATAAATGGACGAACATCTTTTGTGGTTCCTAAATATTCGATCAGGCCAGAATCGATCCACTCATCAATCACTTTTAGTTTTATTCCTCTTTTGTGTTTAGGGTCTTTTGCGCCCAACACCTGAAACTTGGCTTCGGTGCCTGCGGCTTTCATTTGCCGGATTGCCTCAATGAACTCAAGCACACCTTTGTCGGTAATTAACCGCGACACCAATAGGAAAGTAAAAGATTTATTGCGTGTAAAACTAGAGGGGGTGAACCGATTCAAGTCAATGCCCGAACCGGGCAATAAGTCGCTGACGGCCGCTGGCACTAATTTGGAATTGACAAAAAGAGAGAGGTCTTCTGGGTTTTGAAAGAATACCTTTTTTGGATAACGAAAAGCCAATCGGTAAAGCTTAATGGCAATGGCCGACACGAGATTCTTTTTTAGGAAAATGGTGCCCAGCCCACACACATTGTTAATAGAGGGAATTCGCAGCAGCGAAGCGGCCAACGTGCCGTAAATATTAGGTTTGATAGTGTAGTGCAAGACCACATCAGGCTTTACCCTGCGGTAGGCCGACAGCAATTCAAAGATGAGGAGGAAATCTTTTACCGGGTTGGCACCACGGCTATCCATTTTCAGGTCGTGGTGATGGCAACCCGCTTCGGTCAAATAATGAGAAAATTCATCATGAGGGGCGATGGTGTGAACCTCATGGCCTTCGGCCAATAGGGCCTTTACAAAGCTCATCCGGAAGTTGTAAATATTCCAGGACGTATTTAAAACGATTGCAATTCTCATTGTTTTGCCAACTACACCGGCTTTTGACAGAAGCCGATTGATTTAGGTACACTCAAAAATAGTAGTATATCAACTATTTCTGCAAGTTCATTCGGCAAATCTACGAAAAAGTAACCTTCGCGTTAAAGTAACTTTCAGTTGAAGTATGTTTGCAGTTTAATTGATGGAAAAACCCACAAACCTTGCAGTGCTAATAGCTCTTAGTTCGCCCAAGAGCCACCCCGAAGAAACCGAAGAACATTTGGACGAGCTGGCTTTTTTGGCTGAAACCATTGGTATTGTTGCGCTTCAGCGATTCACACAGAAATTACCCAACCCTGATGTGCGCACGTTTGTTGGAAAAGGTAAACTCGAGGAAATAAAAAACTTTGTGGTGGCAAAGCACATTCGGCACGTGTTGTTCGATGACGACCTGAGCCCATCGCAACTGCGGAATTTAGAAAAAGAACTGAACACAGAAGGAGAAGAACTCAACGTGCGCATCTACGATCGCTCGTTGTTGATCCTCGATATTTTTTTGATGCGCGCACAAACGGCACAAGCTCGCACGCAAGTAGAGTTGGCGATGAATCAATATTTGTTGCCTCGCCTCACGCGCATGTGGACGCACTTGGAGCGGCAACGTGGTGGCACAGGCACACGTGGTGGCGCTGGTGAAAAAGAAATTGAAACCGACCGAAGGGTGGTGCGCGGTCAGATCACCAAACTAAAAGAAGAACTTGAAAAGATAGACAAGCAGCGGCAAACACAACGCAAGTCGCGGAGCGGGGTGGTGCGCGTGGCACTGGTGGGCTACACCAACGTGGGCAAGAGCACCATCATGAACTTGCTTTCAAAGGCCGATGTGAAAGCTGAAAATAAATTGTTTGCCACCGTAGATGCCACCGTGCGCAAAGTAGTGATGGGCGATATTCCTTTTTTACTTTCAGACACCGTTGGGTTTATCCGCAAACTGCCGCACCACCTGATCGAATCGTTCAAGTCTACGCTGGATGAAGTGCGCGAGGCGGACTTGCTGCTGCACGTAGTGGATTGTGCGCACCCCTTTCACGACAATCAAATTGAAGTGGTAAAAAAAACGTTGGTGGAAATCGGAGCTGGAAATATCCCAACGATACTTGTGCTCAATAAAATCGACCAATTGAAAAACGAAGACGGTTTGGTTGACTTAGAAAACCTACGCGGCAACTACCGACAGCACGGCTTCGACCAAGTGATTTTTATTTCGGCTACTAAAAGAGAAAACATGGTTGCCTTTCGGCAAATGATTTTTAAAGAAGTGAGAAAAAAACATTTGATGATCTATCCAAACTATGTTGGACAGGCAAGTTCGTATTGAGTCAAATCAAAAATTCTTTTGTTACTTAAATTCTTCACCATCCTTGTCGGTACTCGCGCTTCACAAAAACGTTGGCTTCGTCATAGTTGGTGATCTTCATATTTTTCGCATCCCACAAAAGTTTTTTGCGCCCCGTGTAGGATTTACTTTTTCCATCGGCCGACAGTTGTTGGAGTTGATAGCTGCGCAACGCGAGGTTGCCCATCAGCACGGCTTCGGTGAACGGCCCCGCATAATCGAATGGAGAACTTAATTCAGTTTGCCTTCCATATCCTTTCTTGCAAGCGTTCACCCACTCGGTGTAGTGGCCATCGTGACCGCCTGGCACGCGGGCTAATTTTTGTGCTGGCATTGTTTCTGTATTCATTCGCGAAGTCGGTAACAAGGTTGGGTTCTTGCAGTAGCACCCCGCCATCAGTTTGCCTTTTGTGCCTTCAAAAATAATCCCACCATCCCAGTCGCCCATCGGTTCACCGGGCAAAAGTTCTTCTGGGCGTTTGGGCAAAAGCCCTCCGTCCATCCAGGTGAGTTTGATATCTCCTTTTCCTCCTGCCTGTCCGGCAGGCATGTCTTTGCGTGGAAAGTTTAAGTGCACGATGGACGATGCAGGGCAACTGTCGTTGAAATGGGCTTCATCAAAAAAACCATTCCATACGGTAGTGGTGCTGCATTCCACTTCGTTGGGATAATCCACCGGAAGGATACGGAAGAATGGATCTAAAATATGGCAGGCCATATCTCCGAGTGCGCCTGTTCCAAAATTCCACCAGCCACGCCAATTGAAGGGCAAGTAGGTAGGATTGAAATCAATTTCTTTTGCAGTACCAAGCCACAAGTTCCAGTCGAGTTCAGAAGGCACTGAAAATTTTCCGGAAGGAGTAGGCAATCCTTGTGGCCACACGGGGCGGTTGGTCCACGCGAGCACACTGGTGACTTCGCCAATCATTCCGGCATCGTACATCTCCTTCATTTTGCGCACGTCATCGCCAGAGCCCGCTTGGTTTCCCATCTGTGTCACCACTTTGTATTTTCTTGCCGCTTCGGTGAGCATTCGTGCTTCGTAGATGTCGTGTGTCAAAGGCTTTTGCACATACACATGTTTGCCCCGCTGCATGGCAGCCATAGCCGCGGCAGCGTGCGTGTGGTCGGGTGTGGAAACAGAAATTGCATCGATGCCTTTCACTTCTTTGTCGAGCATCGTGCGAAAATCCTTGTAGTATTTGGCGTTAGGAAAATTCTTTTTTGATTCCACGGCCATGCGGTCGTCCACATCGCAGAGGAAAACAATTTTTGCTGCGGGGTTTTTCGCAAAGCTCATCAGGTCATCGGTGCCTTTTCCACCTGCGCCAATGCCCGCTATATATAAAGTGTCGCTTGGCGCGATGAACCCTTTGCCGCCCAGCACAAAGCGTGGAAGGATGGTGAAGGCCGTAGCGGCAGTGGCTGCTTGCGTGATGAATTTTCTTCTGTTGATCATGGATTCTGGTTTCTTGATTCTGGATACTTGATTGACAGCATCAATCTTCAAACTTCACACTCTCGGCAAGCGTCCGCTCATCGTACTTCACACCATATTGATCGAGCACCTCTTGCGGCACACCGTCCCATTGGTTAGGTCGGTTGCCCACGTAACCTAAATCATCAATACCAATTTTGCTTGTAAAAAATCCAGTAGCAGTGAGGTCGCGCATAAGGTTAAAGAAGGCAACGCCTTGTTGCATTTCTGTTTTTGCTTTTTCAGGGAATGCAATTTCGTCCACCATTTCAATTTGTTGAGTAACACTGCAATCTGCAAATGATTGGTTGAACTTTCTGGAGCAATGCAAGTCAAGCCATTTCAACCCACCGCGCATGGGTGTTTGATGATGCGGCATGTCTTTCACAATAAACTCGATGAACGCGGGCACGCCAGCATCAGTCGCGCTGCCCGATGTTTCGTCTTTTGGAATGATGATGTCGGCCAGCACCGAAATGGTTTTCATCTCGTGCTCGTCAAAGAATTTCTCGGCCATGAGTTTGTTGTAATGCTCCAACTCGGCCGGAGTGCGGTCGATGGTGGGTGCAGCAACATTTTCTTTTGGCTTTTCTGTTTTGCACGAATCTAAGAGTGCTGTGGCCGATAGTGCACCTACCGTGCCTACCGCCAATGTTTTTAAATATTTTCTTCTGTCCATAGTTGTAGTCTTTAGTTGGTAGTCCGGAGTCTTCAGTAGCCAATCTAATGACTAACGACTCAATACTCATGACTATAAATTCTGTTTCTTTATTTCATCAATTAAATATTCTGAAGCGCGCATGGCCAGTGCAAGGATTGTCCACGTTGGGTTTTTATCGGCTTGCGACACGAACGCTCCGCCATCCATCACAAAAAGATTTTTGCAATCGTGTGCCTGGTTGAATTTGTTCAGCACCGATTTTTTTGAATCGTTGCCCATGCGGGTAGTGCCCACTTCGTGAATGATCGCACCCGGGGTTTGCAGGCCGTAGTCATTTTCTGGGCCATCATCGCCCCACGTGACAACGCCCCCCATCTTGTGGATCACCTCGCGGAAAGTTTCTTTCATGTGCTTGGCTTGCTTCACTTCTTGGTCGCTCCACTTATAATTAAATCGCAAAACAGGTATCCCAAATTTATCCACTGTGGTCGGGTCGATCTCGCAGTAGTTGTCTTCACGCGCAATCGCTTCACCACGGCCGTCCATTCCAAAATGTGCACCGTAGAAATAACGATAGTCATCTTTCAATGAAGCGCCATAACCACCTGCTTGTTTTTGTTTGCCATCGCGGCCAGGGTATTTTCCGTTGGTGTGTTGCATCCCAAAACCAAACCCATAACCGGGCATGCCCATGCCACCACCGTATTCAATGTGATAGCCACGGGCAAAATCTAATTTTTTGTTGTCGAGCCACCACGGAGTGTACACGTGCAAGCCGCCCACGCCATCTTCGTTGTAGCGTTTGCGCCCAACAAGCTTGGGCAAAATCCCGCCCATGCTAGCACCCGTGGAGTCGTGCAAATATTTTCCTGCCACGTTGCTTGAGTTGGCAAGACCATTGGGATGTTTTGCCGATTTTGAATTGAGTAATAACCTTGCTGATTCGCATGCACTTGCCGCCAGCACGACTACTTTTGCGCTCACTTCGTACTCTTGCATGTCGTCTTTGC
>JAYWDN010000069.1:0-5298 GCA_043780615.1 Bacteroidota bacterium
CCCCCCACAACTCATTGGGGCCGCACGACTCAGGCTTCAAAAATTTATTTTTTCTTAATGGTATATTCTGAGTCGGTGCTTATCTCCATTTGTATCTGCATGTCTTCAGGTATCTGCCCGCCTGCTTGCAGCAGCATTGTTCCTTTTTGTTCCGAGTAAGACTTGCATGACTGAGGCCAGCCACTGGCTACATTGATTGTGCCTTTCGTTACCCTCCTGCCTTTAAAATTCGTAGTGGCCTTTAGTCCGGGCTGCGGGCTTATCACTTTGGTGGTATCCGTAGTGGCAATAATCCCATCACTGGTAACTACAGCAGTGGGCTCCGCTATACTTTCCAATGTCCAAGTATTGTCTGTGGCCAAGGGTATTGGCGTGACCAATTCTGTTTTGCTTTTCCAGGTGATGCCTACTTTTATTTTTTGATCAGGGTAATTGACCATGCCGATTTCAAGGCTGCTCTTAAATGGATTTTTACCAAAAGTATTCTCCATCGCTTGCTTCATCTGTACCCCCTGTCCTTCAGGGATTCCTTTTATAGAAGAAATGCCCGACCATAGGTTTTCAATATTATCGATCGATTCTACCGTTCCATTTTTTAACAAGGTGAAATTGAATTTCTTTCCTTTCATCGATTGCAAAATTTTATTCGGAACATTCTTGGCCGTGTCCCCGTCTGAGTCCATCACGGCTTGCGTTGATTTGGTGTAGAGCTTGGTGTACTCTACCTCGAAGCGCGCACCCGTGGCAGTCAGTTCAGTTACTTTCATTGTGGCATTGACATTGGTATTCGATTCAATGTTTTGGTCGAAGCCAGGACCGGCTATGTGCTGCTTAGTGGCGGCCGTCTGTGACCACTCATAGGCATCGCCTTTCTTAAACGAATACTGGAGCTTGTATTCTTTCTGTGCCGAAGCGAAGAAAGAAATGCACACTACTGAAAGAGTAAGCGAGATTATTTTTTTCATGGATTTTGTTTTTGGATGACCAAAGGTAAAAGAAGTGGGTAAAAATAAAAATGAACCGGTTCTCAAACTGTTACCTCGAAATCTCTCAATGAAAAAAACCTCCAAGGTTTGAGAAACCTCGGAGGTTTTAAATTTTGTTGTCAATAAATTATTTAATGCCAGGCACACCCACTGGCTTGGCTTGCTCATTGGCAAACGAGGGGGCTTTATGTGGATTCGGATAAACTTCGTCTAGTGTGTTTCCATCATAGAGCCTTCCATTTTTCATCACTTGGTTCACGCTGTTGGTGTTGCGCAAATTCTCCAACGGGTTTTTGTCCATGATGATCAGATCGGCAAGTTTCCCAACTTCAATACTTCCGATATCGCCATCGAGGCCAAGTGCTCTCGCCCCGTGGATGGTGGCTACTTTCAGTGCATTGTGATTGCTCATTCCACCTGACGCTACGCTCCAAAGTTCCCAATGGTAGCCGAGCCCTTGCAACTGTCCGTGCGAGCCGATGCCTGCGTTGCCACCCGCTTTCACCAAGTCATTGACAAACTTTGCATGATCTTCAAACACATGCTCTTCTTTCATAAACCATCCCGGCCTTCTCCTTGATTTTTGATCGAGTTCAGTTTTGGCAGTGAAGTGATTTAGCTTCGGATCACCATTTACATTTTCGGTTGCATAGTAATAATTTTCTGCCCACGGCCCACCGTAAGCGACAAGTAGCGTAGGCGTGTAGGTCATCTTCGCTTCGGCAATGGCCGTGGTCACATCTTTGTATAGAGGATAAATCGGCAACGCATGTTCATGACCCGGGTATCCGTCAATTAAATTGGTGAGGTTCAGTTTAAAGTCAAGACCGCCTTCGGTTGTGGGCATCAGGTTTTGTTCTTTCGCTGCTTGAATGATCCACTGTCTGTGTTGACGATTACCCGTCAGATACATTTTAATATACTTCGTGTTGTAGTATTCTGAATACTGTTTCAAAATATCTTTTGCCTGATCAAAATCTTTTAAGTTGTAAGCCCAATACCCCACGCCTGGGCCTGTGGAATAAATCCGTGGGCCAATGATCTGGCCCGTCTCCACCATGTCGCCATACGTGAGCACATCCGTAGTGGCAGTTTGCGGATCGCGCGTGGTGGTCACACCGTACGCAAGGTTGGCAGCATACGGCCAGACTTGGCTTTTGTGAATGCCCCATGCCGGCCACATGTGTGCATGCGTGTCCACAAAGCCCGGCACAATAGTCTTGCCGTTCAAATCTATTTTTTTCACAGAGGCATCTACACTGATCGAGCCTGCTGCGCCTACTTGTTTGATGCGGGCATTTTCAATCAGCACGTCTCCTTTTTCAATTACTTCTTCACCTTTCATGGTAATGATGCGGGCATTTTGCAAAAGGATTTTTCCTTGCGGAATATCTTTTTGCACTGTCACTTTTATTCTGATTTCATCAGGCTTGTAGCCTTCGTCCTTTTTCGCATCCTCCTTTTTCTCGTCTTTCTTTTCATCCTCTTTCTCGTCCTTACTTTCCCCCTTCAATTTTTCTTCGGCTGCTTTCTTTTTCTTTAACAAATCTTCTTTCGTTTTTGCGGAATCTAAATTGTAGGAGAAGAAGGCATTGCCCAGCGTGAAGTAAACCGTTTTTGCATTGCTTCCCCAAGTAGCAAACTCCCCACCAAGTTTGGTAAGCTTGCGCGCAGGAAATTGCGCTTTGTCAACTTCGGCCACAGCAATTTTTGGGGTTTCCCCTCCGGTTTTAGGAACGGTGACAACGTAAAGCTCATTGTTGATTTGGGCGAGTGCTTGTTCGCCTTCGGGGGCCATTCGAATAACATCGGCATTGGAAGGCTCGCGCTGCGGTTCGGTGGCAGACTCTACCAACATGCAATTGTTCTCTCCTACAACCGATCCGTAGGTCATAATGCCAGAAACTTTCAAATGCGTTTTCTCATCCGTTCCATCCCAACGAATGGAGAGCAATCCTTTCTGTCCGCTGTACAAATAAATGCGATCGCTTGACTTCACAAAGTGCGGAGCATTGCGGCCTTTGGCGCGTGCAATAAAATTGGTTGCTCCGCCATCACCACTCACCCACAATATTTCTTCCTGGCTTGCAAACGTTACCGGGCCTGCGTCTTCCACAAAATTATTTGCACTGCCGCGAAGGAATACAATTTTATTTCCTTGCAGTGACCAAGCGGGTTCGGTGTAGAGGCCTGCCTCGCTCACCAGTTTTTGCGCTTTGGCATCTTTCAGTTTCAAATTAATTTTATAGAGATAGCCACCGTTGTTTTCCCAAGTCACCCATGCCAACTGCGAACCGTCCGGGCTCCAGGTAGGCTGTGCTTCGGTGAAATTATTTGCCGTTACTCTCACGGGGGTTCCGCTCGGCAGAGCGGCCGTGTACAATCTGTTCAATGCGGTGAAGGCAACTTTTTTTCCATCGGGCGAAACGGCTGCATCGCGGATCTGCGTGACGACCATGTCCTTGTCGTCTTTGATCGGATATTTAAAATCTACACGAGGCCCGAGCAGTAATTCTGTTTCCATTTCAAACGGAATGTTGATGGCGTTGCCACCCGCCACAGGGATACGATAAAATTTCCCTCCATAAGATGCAACCACTTCTTTGCTGTCGGGGGTGAATGACATCGCAGGCAACACGCCAAGCGGGGCAATGGACTCTTGTTCATCGCGCTGCACTGGGTACGCCAGCCATTTCTCATCGCCCGTTTTTAAATCGCGAAGCAGTAAACCTGTTTGATCATTATAGCGCGAGCCGTACACTAACCATTTTCCATCGGGCGAAAGTGTGGGCGTGAAAGCCGAGCCGTAGCGTGCGGTTTTAGTTTCAATCTCTCCATTGTCGCGGTCGTACGTAGCAATTTGATATTGTGGAAATTGTGCGTTGTAGTTCCAGGCCGAAGTACGTTGGGCAAACCAAACGTAGCGACCATCGGGCCCGAAGGCGGCTTCCACGGTTTTTAAATCATCGGGCTTGGAGATAAGCTGAGCGCCAGCGCCTCCGTCTTTGTGGAACATCCACAATTTTAGATTGCGTATGCCGCGCGCGCCAACAATGTAATTTCCATCGGGTGCCCACTCGGCCGATTGGTAATGGTCGGTGTTGCCTTTGGTTACTTGAAGAGAATCTTTTTTGTCGAGCGCAAACCACCAGATGTTTTCACCTCCAGTGCGGTCAGAAATGAAAAGAAGTTTCGATCCATCAGGAGAAAATTTTGGGTGCGAATCGAAGGACATGCCTTTGGTAAATTGCACCGGCTTGCCGCCAGCGATGGGCATGGTAAAAATGTCGCCCAAAAAATCGAACGCAATCGTTTTGCCATCGGGGCTCACATCGAGCGACATCCAAGTGCCTTCATTAGTTTTGATCGGTACTCTTCTGCCCACTTCCAATGGAAGATCTTTTTTCTTTTTAGGCTTTTCTTTTTTGACCGAGTCGGTCTTGATTTCTTTTTTTGGTTCTTGTGCTAAGGCTACGTGGCCAAGTGCAATAAAAAACACTAGATAAATTAACGTATGGATTTTCTTCATATTGAGAATTTTATGAACAGCAAAGTAAACCGATTTTATCAAGCGTGGGGTTCCTACTTACACGATCGGCAAAAAAAAATGATTTTAAGCAAAAAACTAAATAAGCTGACGTCATCGCGAGCACCCGCGAAGGGAAGTGGGACGAAGCGATCCCCAAAATCGGAGGCAACCCCGCTCGCAAAGACGTTCACTAAGTTTGCACACGGCAGTAACTGTAAGTCGGTTAGTTCAATGGCTCCATGCCTCTGGCCTTGACAATTTTTTTTTCGATCCAATTCAGCAATAAAATAAAGGCGGCACCAAAAATTACGAGTCCCTGGTAACCTGAAATAAATAGAAACGCACCTACCGAAAGCTTGAACCCCGTGATGGCAAATGTGATGATCAGGCCAATCAAAAAAGCAAACAAGCCCAACCCCATCCAAAATTTATCGAGAGCACTTTCTTTTGCTTTTGTTTTTTCTTCAACCAGATCGATGACCCGGTCGGCAAAGTAGAGTGGCAACCTGTATTCTGGCTCGCGTTTCAATGCGCCAAAGACTTTTTGATAAGCATGCGCATCGATTCCTTGCGAGGAGAAATCTCCTTTTTCGATTTGCCGTTGCAACTCTTCGTCTGTTGTTTTCATATCAATTGTTCGTTACCAAGATACTTTTTTACTTTTTCTTTCAATAAATTCCGAGCACGGAAAAGATAATTTTTCACTGTGCCTTCGGGCATGCTGGTGATCTTGCCTATCTCTTCATAATTCATGTGGTCAACATGATACAATGTCAAGATGGT
>JAYWDN010000070.1:0-5231 GCA_043780615.1 Bacteroidota bacterium
AATTAGTGGCGGCATGAAAAAGCGTGTGGGCATTGCGCGGGCTATTGTGAACAGCCCCAACTATTTATTTTGCGATGAGCCCAACTCTGGCCTCGACCCACAGACCTCTATCCTGATTGACGAACTCATTCACGAGATCACCCACGAGCTCAACATCACCACCATTGTAGTCACCCACGACATGAACTCAGTGATGGGTATTGGTGAAAAAATTATTTTCTTATATAAGGGTCATAAACTTTGGGAAGGCAATCAATCAGAAATTACCCACTCGGGTGTCGGTCAACTTGACGATTTTGTTTTTGCTAACAAGGTGATGAGCAAAATGCGCGACCGGTAAGAAGCACTACTTAATTCCTACCGCTCTGTGTGGTAATTTTAATTGCATTTTAGTAACGGTAATTGTTTTCGCTACCTTCATCGGCAATAAAACCAACCGATCGATGAGCTCAACACCTTCACTTTCAAAAGCAATACTGGCAACTGGTTTTTTGGCGGGCACATTAGATGCGCTAACTGCTTCCGTTCAGTTTTTAATTTCTTCGGGTGGTAAAAATCCTGCTTTAGTATTTCGCTATGTGGCCAGTGGCGTATTTGGCAAGGATGCATTCACTTCCGATTTATTGACCATGGCAAGTTTCGGTTTGTTCTTTCACTATTGCATTGCACTTACCTACACCGCTTTTTATTTTCTGGTACTCGCCAAATTATTTCCGTTGATCAAACACAAAATCATTTCAGGAATTTGTTATGGATTAGCCGTGTGGGCCATGATGAAATTTGTGGTGTTGCCATTAAGCAAGGTGCCGCCCAACCCATCCACCTTTACTAAATCAATTGTGGCCGCCACCATTCTTGTGTTGATGATCGGCCTTCCCATTTCAATTGGAGCAAGTCGGTATTATTCAAAGTTGAAGTAGAAAAAATCTATTCTACTCTCAGCTTTACAAAAAAAGTACTGCCCTCTCCTTCGGTGGTTTCAAACCAAATCGAGCCGCCCATGTGTTCAATGCCTTGCTTGGCAATGGCGAGCCCAAGGCCAGAGCCGGTTTGCTTGGTGCTGAAGTGAGGCAAGAAAATTTTATCGAGTTGATCAGGTCTTATTCCTGTTCCATCATCGCGAAAGCACACGGTGCAAAAGTCGCTCTCATAGTTTAAATTAATTTCCACATGAACCAGCCTTTCTTTGGTTGCCGCTTGAAGTCCGTTTAAAATAATATTTGCAAAAATCCTTCTGAGTAATTTTTCATCGCCTTGAACAAAGATTAGTGTTGCGGGCTCTTCAAAATTAACATTCCCTTCCGACTGGTTTTCAAATAGAGATATTGTGTCTTTTAAAAGTGCTGTTACCTCCACACGCTGCATCAACGGAGCGGGCATGGCGGCAAACGCACTAAATGAGCCAGCGATGCCGTTGAGAATCTCTACTTGTGCCAACAACGTCTGCACCGATTTTTTGGTACGGTCATCGGCAACACTTTCGTTCATCATTCGCTGCTCCATTTGCTGTAGCGTCAACTTCATGGGTGTCAACGGGTTTTTGATCTCATGTGCTACTTGCTGTGCAATTTCGCGCCAAGCACTTTCCTTCTGCGAGCGCGACAAATCAATTTTGCTTTGCTCCAGTTTCTCCAGCATCCGGTTATATTCTTTCACCAACAAACCAATTTCATCATTGGCCTTCCATTCGATTGGTTGGTTGTTGCCCAGTGAAGTCATGTTTAATTTTTTGGCAATGAAGCGAAGGGGAGCCGTGAGTTTGTGCATGGCTTGAAAAGCAAAAAATGAAAACAACAAAAACACAATAGTGAAAGTGACAAGAATGTTCGCTAACACGCTAACCTTTGTAGTCTCCGAGGTAGATTTAAAAAATGGAAGTTCAAGAATGCCGATGATCTTGCCCGTACTTACAGATTTGATTGCAAAAAAAGTACTGTTGTACTCGAGCAACCCAATGCGGCAGCGAGCCTGAACAACATTAATTTTTTCGTTGATGATTTTCTCCCACGAGGTTCTGTCGGGCAACGGCATCACCAGCTGGTTTTCAAAAACGGAGGACTGGCTCGAAGCGAAAAGCTCACCTGAAGGCCTATAAAAATTGGCATCTACAGCCGTTGCTTGTGCCATCTCTTTCAGTTTATCGGGCAGGTGCGAGTCAACCAACAACGAGTCGCTTGATTGCTCTATTGCGTTTGAAATGTTTTCCGCAATCTGTGCGCCTTTTTCACGGATTCCTCTTTCAAGTTGCGCTTCATCCGATTGACCGATCATTCGCAAGGCAATGGTACTCACTGCCACGAGCGGAAGTATAAACGCGAGATAAACATAAAACTGAACGCGCGTGGAATAGTTGAATCTTTGTTTACTCTGAACTTGCGTCATCCAAAAAAAAACTTGCAACAAAAAAACAAGCCCCACACCGAGCGTGAAAAGAAAAGAGAAATTGGCGAGCACAAAAAAGAAGGGGTAAACTTCTGAAGCTACTACTGCCTGTTTTCCCGATTCGTCTTCGTTGCCAACGAGCCAGTAACCATTGCTTCTGATCCCCGAAGCGTAAAGCAAAGTGTTTCTCAAGGTTGCTGTTCGAAAATCACGATCAAAATTAAAATTGCCAATGCTGCTTACTCGTTTCGCTTGGTTAAAAAATGCATAGCTATAATTTCTATTGCGAAGTGACTGGGCAAAGCGCGAATCAACCAACAGCTCTGGGTAAACTTGTCGCGGAACAATTTGTTTTTGCGTAAGATCAACAACAATAAAGCCAAGTGGCTTGTTTTTATTTTTTATATGCACCACATCGATGTAACGTTTTACAGATTCGGCATTGGCATTGCGAATAAAATAAATTCCCTCATAACTTGTTTTGTTCGCATCGTTCTGAAAAGTTTTTATAGGCGAAGCAAAATCCGTTTCCGATTCACGATCCGCTGGACTACCATCAGGGTGATACAATTTTACAGCAACTTCATAGCGGTCAAAATAATTATTCAGATAAACTTGTTTTATTTTTTGACGCAATCCATTTTTTGATAACAACGGGTTGACCATACTCGTCATTATGAACTGATCATTAGCAATTTTTATGGTTGCCTCGTTCAGTAAATATTCACCCAGTACATCGCGACTGATCAAATTACCAGCTGATCTGAACATAGAGCGAATTTCTTTTTCTTCGGAAAATCGCCAAATGCCTAGTGCCCCCTGAGCCCCTAAGGCAATCACGGTGATCAACAAAAAAGAAAAAGTTCGGTAGCTAAAATTTGAAAGCGAGTGAAAATAGTTAGAGTAGCAGAGTAACAAAAAATAGGCCGTGCCAACCGTGAGCGTTGTCCAATAATTCAATTCTGAAAATAAAAAATAGCTTGCGAACAAAAGAGCGGCTAATGCAAGGCACCAAGAAAATTGCCATGTCGCCCCCATCAGCCACTTAGCCCACCGCACAAAAATATGGACAATAAAAATAGCGCTAAGGCAACCGAACATTAATGCCATGAGTACCACCACGCGCAAGCCATTAAAAGAAACGCTGGACGCGATGTCGATAGAGATGGGCGAATCGTGAAAAATAGCTTCAACGAAAAGATGGGGAAATAGAAAAGCAAAAAAGGAAGCCGTAAGCAAAAAAACGGCAAGCACTCTTCGCATCGTGGATTCTCTATTAATACTGCTCTTTATAAAATTCAGACGAGCATATATTTTCAGTAAATAAGCACATGCAATGGTCACGATTAGTGCGTTGAGAAAAAAATCGCCAGCCGAAGCATTGAATGCGGACGAGGCAAAATATTTCGAGTCAAAGAATTCTGAGTATATCCATCGACCCGGGAATAAAAATTGAACCATCGTTATTCGAATTGTAGCAAGAGAGCCAAACAAGGTGAGGAAAGCAGAAAAATATTTTTTCTGTTCATGCTGGCTTCGCACAATGGAAAGGGTTCCCATCAATGCAAATAAAATAGCGAACAATACTAAAACTAGTGACAGCTTATTTTCAACAAAAGGGTTGGTTGGAATCTGCATTTTAAAAAGACAGCCGTGCGTGCTCGTACAAACGGCAGTGCCTTCGTTGTCACTTGTTGAAAAGAGCTTTACTCCGTCAATCGGAACAATCCGTTCATTCCACTTCGGAGCAAGGTATTGATTCACGATCTCATAGCTCGTGCGAAGTGGGATTACACCAATCAATGATTTCGTTCCTTCGTGCTTTTGAAAAAGTATTAAATCAACCCGAGAGCTATGCAAAAGCTTTAGTTGGTAATCACCTTCCAAATCCGAAACGTCAATAGGAAGATTGTTTTTGTTCCAGTTGATAATTTTTCCGTTCTCTATTAAAAAGAAGGAATGATTGAGCGATGACCAGATGGCATGTGAAGAGTCCTTGAAAATTATTTGCGCTTCCGTCTCTAATGAAGTCAACTCCCGCTCAAGGTTTTTACCAATTTCTATAGCGAATGATTCATCAGAAAAGGATTTTCGATCAGAGAAATCAAAAGCGATTGCAATGATCAAAAGCAATGCCGCAGCAAGAAAAGGGATTAATTTTTTTAGCATGAGGTCTCAATCTTAAACCGACACGATTTACCACACTGTAAAAACTTTTTAGGGTTCTTTCGAGCTCAACCCACCAAACCAGTAAAGAAATAAAATTCGCGAATAGCGAAAACTGATTGGAGTGGAGATGGCTGCCGCAGCAGCAATGGCTGAAATGTAAATCCAATCGGGTGGATTAAAAAAGAAGCGAAGGGCAGCCCAAACAAAAATAAAAAGTAGGATAGTAAATCCGTAGCTCACGTACATCGCACCAAAATAAAAACCCGGTTCTGGCTCAAAGCTTACTTCGCAGTTGCTGCAAACAGAATTCATGGCATGGAACTTCATAAACTGCGCTAACGGATATTTGAAAATAAATCCTTCGCGACAATGTGGGCACCTACCCTGCCGAATGGCTTTCAATTTGCTTCGCTGCATTTTTTTTGCTGGTTCGGTACCATAGGTAGGCCAATATACTTACAAAAAGATAAGGTGCAACAAACAAGTATAGAATCCCAAAATTGATGCCTGCCGCAATACCAATATTTCCGTTGCTGATGTTGTTCTCTAATGTGGCTTTGCACATGGCACATTGCGCGGATGCAGAAAATACAACAGCCAGCATCAACAAAACAACAATTGCTTTTTTCATTTGTAGTAAGGACTTATCATCCAGTAAACCACCACGCCCGTCACCGCCA
>JAYWDN010000071.1:0-13881 GCA_043780615.1 Bacteroidota bacterium
AAAAATTTCCGAAAGTGGCATCCATTCGCCAAAAGATATTTTGGAGTTGAGAAAATTTGGTTACGATGGGTTTTTGATTGGCGAGAGTTTTATGAAACACAGCCGACCTGAAATTGCAGCACGAGAGTTTATTGAGAAATTAAAACCCGTGCTATGAAGCGGCAACTGAAAATTTGCGGCCTGCGCGATGCAAAAAATATTCAGCAAGTGGCAGCCTTTAGGCCTGACTACATGGGTTTTATTTTTTATAAAAACTCAAAGCGCTTTGTGGGCGATGATTTTAAAATATCAAGTGATTTACCACGCGAGATAAAAAGGGTTGGGGTTTTTGTAAACGAAAATATCCACACCATCATGGAGTTGGCGAAAATGCATCAGCTTGATTTTGTACAGCTGCATGGCCACGAGCCGATAGAGGATTGCATCGTTTTGAAACAAAATAGAATTAGCGTGATCAAAACTTTTGCAGTAGATGAAGACTTTGATTTTAGTGCGACAGTGCCGTACCAACTTTTTGTTGACTTTTTTTTGTTCGACACTAAATCGGAAGGCTTTGGCGGAAGCGGGAAAATATTCGACTGGAGCTTACTGAAAAACTACAACCAGCAAATTCCTTTTTTTCTGAGCGGTGGCTTATCGCATGAAAACATTGCTGATGTTGTGTTGCTGAAAGGAATGAACCTTCACGCGTTGGACATCAATAGCGGAGTAGAGTTTGCTCCTGGCGTGAAAGATATTGCAAAGATTGAGGCTGTGATAAAACTTCTAACTCCTAAATTCTAACTTCTTATAAAATGAAGTACAATGTAAACGAACAGGGCTACTACGGAAAATTTGGTGGCGCATTTATCCCTGAGATGCTTTACCCTAACGTAGAAGAATTGCGATTGAATTATCTATCGATCCTTTCTTCATCTGATTTTAAAATTGATTTTAATCGACTGCTAAAAAATTATGTAGGTCGCCCAACGCCTCTATTTTTTGCCAGTCGCCTTTCTGAAAAGTACAAAGCAAAAATTTATTTGAAACGCGAAGACCTTTGCCACACGGGCGCGCACAAGATCAACAACACGATCGGTCAGATTTTGTTGGCCAAGAAATTAGGCAAGCAAAAAATAATTGCCGAGACAGGTGCAGGGCAGCACGGAGTAGCAACGGCCACCGTTTGTGCGCTTATGGGCATGGAGTGCATGGTGTACATGGGGGAATTGGATATGGAGAGACAGCGACCCAACGTGGAGCGCATGCGAATTTTGGGAGCGAAAGTAATAGCGGCCACTTCGGGCAACATGACGTTGAAAGATGCCACCAACGAAGCGATGCGTCATTGGATCAACCACCCCACCGACACGCATTATATTATTGGCTCGGTGGTGGGCCCGCATCCGTATCCCGATATGGTGGCTCGGTTTCAGTCGGTGATCAGTGAAGAAATAAAAACCCAACTCATTACTGAAATTGGAAACCCATTTCCCGATTATGTGATCGCGTGTGTGGGCGGTGGCAGCAATGCGGCTGGAGCATTCTATCATTTTTTAGACGATGAGCATGTGAACTTGATTGGCGTGGAGGCGGCTGGCCACGGTGTAGATTCAGGCGAGTCGGCAGCGACCACCGCACTTGGCAAGATTGGGATTTTGCATGGGAGCAAATCGCTGTTGATGCAAACCGAAGATGGCCAGGTAATCGAGCCGTATTCCATCTCGGCAGGCTTAGACTATCCGGGCATCGGCCCGATTCATTCACATTTATTTGAAACAGGTCGCGCTCAATTTTTAAATGTTACCGATGATGAAGCCATGAATGCAGGAATAGAACTGAGCCGATTGGAAGGAATCATTCCAGCCATAGAAAGTGCCCATGCCATTGCTGCGCTCAGCAAACTTGAACTGAGCGAAGAAGAGGTGGTGGTCGTGAACCTTTCGGGGCGTGGCGACAAAGATTTGGAAACGTATATCAAATGGGGGAAGTATTAATTTAACCTATTCGATAATTTGTTGATTCGCTGATGAATAAATTCCTACATCACCGAATTATCGAATCATCGAATTATAAATTGTAAAAGATGAATCGCATTAATAAATTATTCACAGCCAAGAAAATCAACATTCTTTCGGTTTATTACACGGCAGGATTTCCAACGTTGAACGACACCGTGCCGATAGCAAAAGCGTTGGAAGAAGCGGGTGCTGATATTGTTGAAATTGGAATTCCGTTTTCCGATCCGGTGGCCGATGGCCCGGTGATCCAGCAAAGCAATAAGCGCGCACTTGAAAATGGGATGAACTTAAAATTGTTGTTGCAACAGGTAAAAGAAATTCGTCAGCAAGTAACAGTGCCGATTATCCTCATGGGCTATCTCAATCCTGTTTTGCAATATGGTGTGGAAAAATTTTGCGGTGATGCTGCCGGGGCAGGAGTAGATGGAGTGATACTTCCCGATCTTCCATTATTTGAATATGAGAATGAATACAAATCATTTTTTGAACAACACGATTTGAAAAACATTTTTTTGATTTCGCCCACTACCTCTGAAGAACGGATACACCAGATCGATGCAGCATCGGATAGTTTTATTTATGCCGTGTCGGCATCGAGCACTACAGGAGCGACCAATGGGTTTACCCATGAACAAGAAATTTATTTTAAACGCTTGCAAGCGATGGAACTCAAGAACCCATTTTTAATTGGCTTCGGAATTTCAAATCATCAAGCATTTAGGAAAGCGTGTGAATATAGTTCTGGTGCGATTGTGGGCAGTGCGTTTATTCAACTCCTGCGGAAAGCAGGGGATATTCATACGGTAGTGAAAGACTTTGTTTTTAGTCTGAAAGGGAAATGATTGGACTAAACTGAGAATCGTAATTCTAAAATTTAAAACTGTAAATCTTATTTGCATGATCATTCAACTTTCAAAATTTATTTTACCCAGCGATAAAGAAGTCATTGTCTCGGCAGTTATACTTCTTGGTTATAAATCAACGGAGGTGAAAACACAGAAGGCTAATTACATCGTAGCCATTGGCAAAAAAGAATTTGACATCCGCCAGTTGGGCAACCTTATTGGCGTGGCCGACATCCATCGTGTATCAGACGATTACAAATTGGTTTCCAGCAAATGGAAAGTAAACCGCACGGCCATTGACTTGGGCGATGGCGTGCAGATCGGTGATGGCTCACTCTCGATCATGGCGGGGCCTTGCTCGATCGAAAGTGAAAAACAAATCGAAGCAACGATCAACCATCTCAAGGAAAACAAGGTGCGTATTATGCGTGGTGGTGTGTTTAAGCCACGCAGTTCTCCGTACGCTTTTCGTGGGCTGGGTATTGATGGACTGAAGTTGTGGCATTCATTGGCCAAGAAAGCGGGAATCAAAATTATCAGCGAAGTGATGCAGGTAAGTCAGATTGCGGAGATGATTGATTACGTGGACGTGTTTCAAGTAGGCGCGCGCAACACTCAAAATTATAATTTGCTTGACGAACTGGGCAAAGTAGACAAGCCAGTGATGATCAAGCGTGGAATATCAGGTACGATAGAAGAATTGCTTTATTCGGCTGAATATATTTTTTCTGCGGGCAACGAAAAACTGATGTTGTGCGAGCGCGGCATCCGCACGTATGAGAAAGCCAGCCGGAATACTTTCGACATCAACGCCATTCCAATCTTAAAACAAAAATCGCATTTGCCTGTAATTGCCGATCCATCGCACGGCATCGGCATCCGCGAGTATGTAGAGCCAGTTGCATTGGCCGCTGCGGTGGCGGGCGCAGACGGGATTATTTATGAGACGCACCAAAAGCCAGAAGAGGCATTTAGCGATGGACAACAAACACTTGATTTTATTGAGTCGGCACGGCTGATCAAAAAATTAAAAGCACTGCATGAATTGGTGTTGTGAATTTTATTCGCCCGAGCTCCTTGTCATTGAACTCGGAGAAATATTCTGACAAGATCAGCGCACAATCGAAACTTGACATAATAAAATAGCAGAAGCCAAGTTTCGATTGTTGAGTCATATCTACAAAAACACTGAAAGAATTGTTGAACAGCCAATTATAATTTACACTCGAAGCACAAGATGATAATTGAAATTCCTTGCCAAGGCCATAGATACATAGCTTTTGACTCCCCACATCGTCTCCCGCTTCGGGGACGATGTGCTTTGATAAACTGTTGATGCGTATCGTCCCCGACGCGGGAGACGATACTTGACTCAAGATTACTTTGCGATTTTCTTTGCGGCTTTGCGTGAATAATTTTAAAACCCCTGAAAGACGGTTATTAAAATATCTCGTACCGATTTTCGTCTTAATCATTATTATATTCGTTCAACCTTTTATTTTCGAGTACACTATTTTAAACCTTCATGCCCAACATTGTACTTCAAGCCGAGCAGTTGACAAAAACCTATTCTTCTGCCGATAAAAAACTTACTGTACTCGATCAGGTTTCGTTTCAGGCCGAGCAGGGCACAAGCCTCGCCATCATTGGCCCATCGGGCAGTGGCAAGACAACGCTGCTTGGTTTGTGCGCTGGGCTCGATGTGCCCACGAGCGGCTCCATCTCGCTGATGGGTTTTAAATTGAATGCGATGAGCGAAGACGACCGTGCGTATGTGCGCAACCAGTTTGTGGGATTTGTGTTTCAAAATTTTCAGTTGCTTTCCACCCTCACGGCATTGGAAAACGTGATGGTGCCGTTGGAACTGCGGGGCGAAAAAAATATTTCTGTCAAAGCAAAGGAGTTGTTGGCAAGGGTAGGGTTGGCCGACCGGCTGCAACATTATCCATCGCAATTATCGGGAGGCGAGCAACAACGGGTGGCCATTGCCCGTGCGTTTATTTCTTCACCCCGGATCTTGTTTGCTGATGAGCCCACTGGAAACTTGGATGAAGAGAATGCACAACAAATAACGGATTTACTTTTTGAAATGAACCGACAAGAAAAAACTACGTTGGTGTTGGTCACTCATAATCTTGAACTCGCCCAAAAGACTGAACGGATTTTACAAATGAAGGGAGGGAGGTTGATTCAAGATTCAATGTTGATTCAAAATTTAAAAAATTAGCAGACTTACTTCAGAAATTAACATTCATCATTTCGATATTCGTAAATCAAATTGAATGATAAATAATGGTTGATGATTTAAGATTTGCGAAGCGAAAACGCATTATTAAATATGCTTGAATACGTCATCAAGATAAAACGAAACACAAAAAACATCTTTCAAGACCGATGGGTTTGGAAGATGGCTTGGCGCGATGGCCGCCATAATTTCTCGCGCTTGTTTTTGTTCATGGCTGCCTTGGTCACGGGGATTGCTGCGGTGGTCACCATCAGCTCGCTGAATTACTCCATGCAAGAAGAACTGGATCGAAACGCCAAAGAATTGCTTGGCGCTGACTTGGTCATCAATGGAAATAAAAAATTCGACACGGCTTGGATCAATCTTCTGGATCAATCAAAAGTAAAAATCGCCAAAGATGCTGACATGGCTTCGATGGTGTTGTTTGTCAACTCGGGCAATTCGCGCTTGGTGAAGGTCACTGGCCTCGAGGGCGCGTTCCCTTTTTATGGCGAAATGAAAACACTCCCTGCCGATGCTTACGCAAAAGTGCAAGGTGGCAGGTATGTGATGTTGGACGAATCGTTGGCCAAGCAATACGAGGTAAGTTCGAACGATTCGATTAAAGTCGGCAATAATATTTTTATTGTGGCGGGTGTGGTCACCAAAATTCCGGGCGGTGGCGGCCTCACGTCCACGTTGGCTCCAGCCGTTTACATTTCGATGAGCGAGCTTGACTCTACAGGATTGGTTCAATATGGAAGCCGTGTGGGCTACAGTATTTATGTGAAAACAAAATCTGAAGCGGAAACAAAAAACTTGATTGAAAAAATAAAACCACTCGCCAAAAAATTGGGCAACTCGATTGAGACGGTAGAGCGGAGAAAAGAAAATTTGGGCGAAAGTTTTCGGGCGGTGTACCGATTTTTTTCTCTGTTGGCATTTGTTGCGCTCATCCTCGGCTGCATTGGCGTGGCCAGCTCGGTACACATCTATGCGCGCGAGAAGCGCGATGAAGTGGCCATGCTTCGCTGTGTGGGCTCTTCAGGCTGGCAAGCGTTCAATATTTATTTTATCCAGGTTTTTATTTTGGGAATCATCGGAAGCCTAATAGGCGCAATGCTTGGCGTGGGCATCCATCAAATTATCCCTTTTGTTTTTAAAGAATATTTGCCACTCAATATTTTATTTTCGGTTTCGTGGCGAGCAGTAGGCGAGGGGGTTTTGATCGGCACCATTGTTTCAGTGTTGTTCACCGTGCTTCCGCTGGTCTCCGTGCGGTTTGTGCCACCGCTCACGGTACTGCGTGCCAATTTTGTTCCCGGAAAGATTTTTTCAAAAACCAGATGGACAGCCATTGTGCTGATTGTCTTGTTCCCAATTTTTGTGGCTGCGTATCAAACAAAAAGTTTTATCACAGGCGGATTATTTACGGCAGGCATCGCGCTCGCATTAGGTTGTCTTGTATTGGTGGCCACTGCTTTATTGTATTTGATTAGAAAATTTTTTCCTGTCAACGCCTCATTTATTTTTCGTCATGCGTTGTCCAATTTGTTTCGACCCAACAATCAAACGCGCATGTTGATGGTGAGCATTGGGCTCGGTGCTTTTATTATTTCGGTGTTAAATATCATCGAAAAAAGTTTGCTGAACCAAGTCGAGTTCAAAGGCAACAAAAACCAATCGAACACGATTCTATTCGACATCCAACCAAGCCAGAAGGAGGGAGTAGTTAAGTTGATGGAGACGAATGCGTTGCCGTTGAACCAGATCGTGCCGATCGTCACGTGCCGTTTAGGTGAACTGCAAGGCAGAAGCATCGAACAAATTCAAAAAGACACTACAAGTATTCCTGAATGGGCACTCACGCGCGAGTACCGTGTCACATACCGCGATTCGCTCACGGCTTCAGAAGAATTGGTGAAAGGCACGATCCATCATTTCGAAAAAGGAAAAAAGGATTCTGTGTTCGTTACAGTGTCCGAGCAGATGCAAGAAACTCTTCACTTAAAAATAGCTGACTCGCTGGTGTTTGATGTGCAGGGTGTGGCCGTAAAAACTTTTATCAGCGGCATCCGCAAAGTAGAGTGGCCGAAAGACCCGCCTAATTTTATTTTTGTTTTCCCAAAAGAAGTATTGGAACGCGCACCACAAATTTGGGTGGCCACCACGCGTGTGGACGACCCACAAAAGGCAGCTAAGTTTCAGCAAGCCTTGGTCATGAACTTTCCCAACGTGTCGCTCATCGACTTGCGTTTGATACTCAGTACCGTGAATGAACTTTTTGAAAAAATTGGTTTGGTGGTACGCTTTCTTGCACTCTTCAGCATTGTCACGGGCTTGGTGGTGCTGGCGGGTGCGGTGATCAACAGCAAGTTTGTGCGCATCAAAGAAAATGTTTTGTTGCGCACGGTGGGCGCGCGCACCAATCAGATTGTGAAGATCACCTTGATTGAATATGGCTATCTAGGATTGTTCAGCGCCATCACTGCAGTAGTACTATCGCTGGGTGGAGGGTGGCTGCTCACCAAATTTTTCTTTGAGATACAATTCGCGGCCAATTACATGGAACTTTTTGCGATCAGCGCAGGTGTAGTGCTCTTAACGGTTTCCATCGGGTGGCTCAACACGCGCGAAGTGATCAACACTTCGCCATTGCAGGCTCTAAGGAGAGAGGGGTAGGGTTGCAAAAAATATTACCCACAGTTCTAAATATAGGGCGTCTTTAAAAACCAAAGCAATCCATGACGTAAAGTTTTTTAGAGATGCCCATATTCAATTCTCTACCTCCACAAACTTTGGCCCTGGTATCGCAGTGCCACAATGCTTGTTCAGTTGTTGGATGAGGTAGCGGCTCAGTTCGGGCGAGTGGAGTTCTTCGTGCTGGTGCATAAAAAAATATACGGTTTGTATTCCTTGCTGCATCCAGCTTTTTATTAGCTGCACCCAATCATCGATGCGCGTGTAGTCGGTGGAGTGGAGGCCGTTGCCCACAAAGCGGATGAATGCTTCGGGCGTGGAGAGCCGCATGTGTACGCAGTCCCTGCGACCACTGGCATCGGTGATGATTGCCCCTGCTTTTGTTTTTTCTAAAACAGAAAACAGCGAATCAAAAGCTTCGGGGTTGGCGTACCATTCTTTGTGGCGCTGCTCAACAAAGAGCGAGATGTCTTTGGGCAATGATTCGATAAAGGCTTGCAATGTTTCTAAAGTCTTTGGCCCCATCTGCGGATGTGGCATCAAAAAAATTGGCCCCAATGTTTTTCCAAAACCAGAGATGCCTTCAAGGAAACGGTCGGTCAATTCATTGACATCTTTCAAGCGTTTGATGTGCGTGATCTGATCGACAAACTTGGGGCAGAATTTAAAATCGCCTTCTACTTTATTTTTCCATGCTTCGGTTTGCTTTATAGTGGGCATGCGGTAGAAAGTGGCATTCAGTTCGATGCAATTAAAGTGTTTGGAGTAGTGGTTGAGAAAATCGGCTTCTTTGGTTTTGGGCGGATAGATTTTCCCTACCCAATCTTTTCTTCCCCACTTGGCGCAGCCCACAAAAATCTTCGGTGATTGTGATTTTGCCGAGGACAAGATTTTGGTAGTGCGGGCATGATCGGGTGGAAGTTTGAAATCCACCTGCCTCAATTCACCCGATTCTATTTTCCCGAAATCCATTTTTATCAAATTTATTTTTCTTGAGGCTATTTCCAATTTGCAGGATCCTGCCGCCAACTTTTCACATAAGCGAGTTGATCTTCGCCCAAGTATTTTTTGCTCACCGCCTCCGTCAACAAATAATTGAAGTCGCTCAAGCACACCAATGGCACATTGGCCTGCTCAAAATTTTTCTGTGCCGCTTCAAATCCGTACGTGAAAATGGCGACCATGCCGATCACTTCAAAGCCCGCTTCGGTCATCGCGTGTGCGGCCCTGAGCGAACTTCCACCGGTAGAAATCAAATCCTCAACGAGCACCGCCTTTTTCCCCTTTTCGATCTTGCCTTCGATCAAGTTGCCCATGCCATGTTCTTTCGGCTTGGGCCGAACGTAAACGAATGGCAGGCCCAATGCATCGGCCACCAATGCACCTTGCGGAATGCCTGCCGTGGCCACTCCGGCAATACACTCGACTTGCGGGAAATTTTTTTTGATGACATTGGCCAACGCTTCTTTTACAAACGTGCGGATGGCTGGGTATGAAAGTGCCAACCGATTGTCGCAATACACGGGCGACTTCCAACCCGAACTCCATGTGAACGGGTTTTGATGATTTAGCTTTATCGCCCCAATTTCGAGCAGCCGCGCGGCCACCGCTAGGGCAGTAGATTCTTCGATTTGGATCAAACTCATGCTGCAAATTAAAATGAATAGCGGAATATTTCACTTTTATCGTGCGCGGTGTTGGTTCATTGAAAATATTTTATGTTTTTGCAGGCGATACAGCCTATGGATTTATTTGTAAACGATATTCCGGTAAAGATTTTGCAATCGGGCGTGCCGCCTGAAGCGGGCACCTTCAACCTCGAGATCAACGCCTCGGCCGAGCCGGTGACCAAAGCCAAGCTGATCAACCATGTGTGGGTGTACAAGGCCAGTGTGCAGGACTTGGATTTGATTTTGGATTTGATCAACTCAAAAGTGCCCATGCACTTGTTGTCTTTGTCGATCTCGGTCAATGAATATGATGCCGCCAAACTTTTTTTGAAAACGAAATTTAAAGTAGTGAAAGCTGCCGGTGGCTTAGTGCGCAAAAAAGATAAAGTGCTGATGATCTACCGGATGAAAAAATGGGACTTGCCCAAAGGAAAAAAAGAAAACGGTGAAAAAAGTGTAGATACGGCCGTGCGCGAAGTAGAAGAAGAGTGCAACGTGGAAGTGAAGATAGGCACAAAGATTTGCACCACGTGGCACACCTACACCATGAACAAAAGCAACATGATCAAGAAAACCCGTTGGTATGCCATGGACTTGGTCGATGACTCGCGCAGCCGGCCAATGGTGGAAGAAGACATTGAAGAGCTGCGCTGGATGACACAAAAAGAAGTCTATCACGCGCTGGAGAATTCATACCGGTCCATCCGTTTTGTTTTTGAAGAATATTATCGAAAGCAGAAGGTGAAAAATTAGAGCGTAGAAAAAATCTTTTTTCACACCTCGTACTTTTTGCTGTAATTTACAGCAATGAAAAACATCAAAGGCCCCGCTATTTTCTTGGCACAGTTCATTGGCGAAGAGCCTCCCTTCCATAATTTAAAATCGATTTGTAAGTGGGCGGCATCGTTGGGCTATGTGGGCGTGCAAATCCCTACGTGGGATGCCCGCGTTTTTGATTTAAAGAAAATTGCCGAGAGCAAAGATTTTGCAGATGAAATAAAAGGCACGGTGGAGTCTTTCGGTTTGCAGATCAGCGAACTCTCTACGCACCTGCAAGGTCAGTTGGTAGCAGTTCACCCTGCGTATGATGCCCTGTTTGAAGGCTTCGCGCCAAAGAGTGTACAGGGCAAACCGAAAGCCCGCACGGCTTGGGCTGTTGATCAGTTGAAGCTCGCGGCAAGGGCAAGCAAAAATTTGGGGCTGAGGGCGCACGCTACTTTCTCGGGCGCACTGATGTGGCACACTGTTTACCCGTGGCCGCAGCGGCCTGCGGGTTTGGTGAACGATGGATTTAAAGAATTGGCCAAGCGCTGGCTACCTATATTAAATGCGTTTGATAAAGCGGGCATAGATTTGTGTTACGAGATTCATCCGAGCGAAGACTTGCATGATGGAATTACCTTCGAGCGGTTTTTGAAAGCCACGGGCAATCATGCTCGTGCAAAAATCCTTTACGACCCAAGCCATTTTATTTTACAGCAGTTGGAATATCTCAAGTTCATCGACTATTATCATCCGTTCATCAAAATGTTTCATGTAAAAGATGCAGAGTTTAACCCTTCCGGGAAAAGCGGTGTGTACGGAGGCTATCAAGATTGGATCGACCGGCCGGGGCGGTTTCGTTCGGTGGGCGATGGGCAAGTGGATTTCAAATCCATCTTTTCGAAATTGGCGCAATACAATTATGAAGGCTGGGCAGTGCTGGAATGGGAGTGCTGCATCAAGCACCCCGAGCAAGGCGCAAAAGAAGGAGCGAAGCGAATCAAAGAGTTGATGATCCGCACCACCGACAAAGCCTTCGATGATTTTGCTTCGGCAGGAAAAAAATCAACGCTCAATAAAAGGATTTTAGGTGTTTGATGTTTTTAAATTAGTGGTATTAAATTTTAAAGGCTCCATGAAAAAAATAGCTCGACTTACAAATGTTTTTTGTCTCTCATTATTGATTTCTTCGTGTGGACAAAAAGAGAAACAGAAAACTGAAGACTACGGCACACCCGTGGAGCAAACCACGGCCACCGTTGCCGATGTGATTGCACAGGGCGAACTGTTGGTGAAGGCCAACGATTGCAAAACATGCCACCACAAGCTGAACAGGATCGTTGGCCCCTCGCATACCGAAGTGGCAAAAAAATACGAATACACCGAAGCGAACGTAAAGTTGATGGCCGAAAAAATTATCAAGGGCGGCTCTGGTACGTGGGGGCAGATCGCCATGACAGAACATACCGACATTTCACAAACCGATGCAGAGAAAATGGCGCGCTATATTCTTTCGTTGGATGGCGAGAAAGAACATTGAAAAATGTATAAAAGCAAAATACTAAGAGGCAAACCACATGAGCCAAGATCGTCTAAACGAATTGTCAAAAGAAATTTTTGAGGCGGCACTGACTGTTCATCGAGAAATGGGTCCTGGTTTATTGGAATCTGTTTATCAGCAATGTCTTTTAAGGGAATTTAAGCTAAGGAATATTAATGCCCAACAAATGGTGATGATTCCATTGATATACAAAGGTGTAGAACTTAATAAATCCTACGTGATGGATATTCTTATAGAGAGCGAAATAATTATTGAATTAAAGGCTCAGGAGGGAATTTTACCAGTACACGAGGCACAACTTATCAGTTATTTGAAATTAGCCGATAGGCGATTAGGATTTTTGATCAACTTCAACGTGCCATTGCTTAAGAATGGATTTAGAAGATTCGTGAATAATTTTTGAAAATTCTAATAATACGTTAACCGCAAAGACGCTAAGGCGCAAGGAGGGATGCTAAAAGCCATAGATTATATTTTAAATTCTTTGCGCCCTTGCGCCTTGGCGGTAAATTGTACAGATATTAAATGAGCGAAGAACTTTTAAAAGCGATTATTCAATTTTTTGCCATCGTGGCAAAAGAGCGCATCACCGAAGATGAGCGCACCATCATCAAAGAATTTTTGTCGTTGCACCTCAACCAAGATGGACAGCGCTACTACCTGGCCCTCTTCGATGACTTTTGCAAATCCAACAAGCCCGCCAACACACAATTGGCCAACTTGGACGAAGCCACACAAGAATTTGTAGACGACTGGGCGCAGATCATACAGATCGCCCGCAAGGTGAACCAAGCATTGACGATGCAACAGAAAGCCGTGTTGGTGATCAAGATCATCGAACTTGTTTTTGCCGGAGACGAACTGTCCGAGCGACAAAGCAATTTGATTTTCTACATTGGCGAAGCACTAAAAATCCCATCCAAAGATTTTCGTGCTATGCGTGCCTTTGTGCTCGGCCACGATACCGATGAACTGGTTTCCAAAAATACATTGATCATTGACGAGAGCCCCGATGCGCAACAGCACCTAGGCCCGCACATCAGTTCAAAAAACCTTTCGGGGATGATTGCCATCTTGCGCCTCACCGACATCGAAACGTATTTCATCAAATACCTGGGCATCACTCCACTTTCCCTCAACAGCCTGCCACTGAAGTCGCGCAGGGTAGATGTGTTCCCCACAGGCAGCACCATCCGTGGCTCGAAGATCGAACCGATTTATTACAGCGATGTGGTGGGCAAATTTTTGTTTGAAGAGAGCGGCACTAAAATCAGTTTTGAGGCCGACCATGTTTTCTATCATTTTAATAGTGGACGTGCAGGTCTGCAAAACGTCAGCATTGCCGAAACGGGCGGCAAGCTCATCGGCCTGATGGGCGGAAGTGGCTCGGGCAAATCAACGCTGTTGAATGTGCTCAACGGATCGGAGAAACCTTCGAGTGGGCGCGTGCTCGTCAATGGAATTAATATCCATGAGCATCCCGAAAAGGTAGAAGGGGTCATCGGTTTTATTCCGCAAGACGACTTGCTGATGGAAGACCTCACTGTTTATGAGAATTTGTATTATGCCGCCCGACTTTGCTTCGGCCATTATTCGCACGAAAAAATTGTAGGCACCGTTGATCGTGTGCTTGCCAACCTTGGTCTTTCTGAAATCAAGGATTTGAAAGTAGGCTCGCCATTGCAAAAGACGATTAGTGGTGGCCAACGCAAACGATTGAACATTGGGCTGGAATTGTTGCGCGAGCCCACCATCCTTTTTGTGGATGAACCAACTTCAGGACTCTCCTCGCGCGACTCAGAAAATATTATGGACTTGCTGAAGGAGTTGGCACTGCGCGGCAAAATGATTTTTGTGGTGATCCACCAGCCTTCATCCGATATTTTTAAAATGTTTGATGCGCTCTTGATCTTGGACCTGGGAGGCTTTCAAATTTATTATGGCAACCCGGTGGAGTCGGTCAATTATTTTCAAGAGATCATCAACGCGGCCAACAAAACACCCGGGGCATGCCCCGAGTGTGGCAACATCAACCCCGAACAAATTTTCAACATCATCGAGACGCGCGTGGTGAACGAGTACGGTCGGTTTACGCACACCCGCAAAGTCTCTCCTGGCC
>JAYWDN010000072.1:0-31980 GCA_043780615.1 Bacteroidota bacterium
AGAGTTGAAATTGTTATATCGCTCGAATTACTAAAAGAATATTCGAACGTGTTCAGCCGAAACAAGTTTATTAAATACCCGCACTTCCAAACTGAAGCCGAGTCAATAATAAGTAAATTGAGAAGAGCAGGGCTATTCGATGAACCCGATATTAATCTGAATATTCTTGCAGATAAAGACGACAACAAATTTCTCGAAGTAGCTGTTGCTGCGAGTGCAGACTTTCTCATCACGAGCAACTCCAAACATTTTCCTTATGGAAAATTTGAAAATAACTGAAATCATTTCTCCACAGCACTACTGGAATACTTATTGGAAATAATCTATGCCACAATTTGAAAACTCCCTCGTCTTTGCAAAAAAGGCAGACCACCTTGATCCACTCAAAACTTTTCGATCAAAATTTCATCTCCCCAAAATCAACGGCAAGACTGCAATTTACTTTACAGGAAATTCCCTCGGCCTCCAACCAAAGTCAACAAAAAAATTTATTAATGAAGAACTGAATGATTGGGCTCAGCTTGGTGTGGAAGGACATTTTCATTCCAAACGTCCGTGGTTGCATTATCACAAATTCAGCAAGAAGTCGCTGGCGCAACTTGTTGGAGCAAAGCCAACTGAAGTAGTGGCGATGAACCAGCTTACAGCAAATTTGCATTTGATGATGACTTCTTTTTATCGGCCTACCAAAACGCGTTTTAAAATTTTGACCGAGGCTGGTGCTTTTTCTTCAGATCAATATGCAGTTGAATCGCAGGTAAAATTTCACGGGCTTGATCCTAATAATGCGATCATTGAATTATCTCCACGCAAAGGTGAATTTACATTACGAACAGATGACATTCTTCGGGCGATTGTGGAAAACAAAAATGAGTTGGCTTTAATTTTATTCGGAGCCGTTCAATATTATACCGGGCAATTTTTTGATTTGAGTAAAATCACAAAAGCGGGCCACGAAGCTGGTGCGCGTGTTGGCTTTGATTTGGCTCACGCGATTGGAAATGTGCCTCTGCAACTTCATAAACATCAAGTTGATTTTGCGGTGTGGTGCGGATACAAATACCTGAACGCTGGCCCTGGCGGACTGGCAGGTGCATTCGTTCATGAAAGGCACGCAAAGAATTTTGAGCTTCCACGGTTGGCCGGATGGTGGGGGCACAATGATAAAGAGCGCTTTCAAATGAAGAAAGGTTTTAACCCCATGGAGGGTGTAGATGGTTGGCAACTTTCCAATTTTCCTGTTGTGAGCGGAGCTGCACAGTTGGCTTCGTTGAAAATTTTTGATGAGGCCGGAATAAACAACCTACGAAAGAAAAGTATTTTGCTGACCGCCTATCTTGAATTCCTGTTGAAGTCGATTGAAAACTATGACCGAAATTTCTTAATCATCACTCCATCTGATAAAAACGAAAGAGGCTGCCAACTTTCTTTGATGATGAAAAAAAATGCCCGCCTGCCGGACGGGCAGGGAAAGAAAGTTTTTGATAAAATCACAAAGGCCGGTGTGATTGCCGACTGGCGCGAGCCGGACGTAATTCGTATTGCACCCGTGCCGTTGTACAATACGTTTGAAGAGGTATTTTTGTTTTCAAAGATTTTCCAAAATGCCCTTCGCTAAAAAACAACACATTGCTATCGCAGGCGCAGGCCTCGTTGGCTCGCTACTTTCAATCTATCTCGCCAAACGCGGCCACCGTGTTTCTGTTTTCGAACGCAGGCCCGACATGCGCAAGCAAACTGTGGATGCCGGACGATCCATCAATCTTGCACTGAGCAATCGTGGCCTTCGTGCCTTGGATGAAGTTGGGCTGACAGACGAAATAAAAAAAGCAGCCATCCCCATGCACGGGCGCATGATGCACGACCGGCATGGCAAACTTACTTTTCAACCTTACGGAAAAGAAGGACAGTTCATCAATTCCATTTCGCGAAGTAACTTGAACATGCTGTTGATGGACAAAGCCGAATCTATGGGAGTAAGTTTCTATTTTGAAAATCGAATTACTTCGGTTGATTTTGATAAGACTCTACTCATACTCCAGAATCCAGAATCCAGTCCCGATGGCTATCGGGATCAGAATCTTGAATTCGATGCAATCATCGCAGCAGACGGTGCCTTCTCTGCCGTGCGTAACTCCCTGCAAATCACCGATCGCTTTGATTATTCGCAAAATTATATCGCCCACGGTTACAAGGAACTTCATATCCCGTCAGCAAAAGATGGAGCATTTCAGTTAGAAAAAAACGCCTTGCACATTTGGCCTCGCGAAAGTTTTATGCTCATTGCCTTGCCCAACCCCGATGGAAGTTTTACGTGCACGTTATTTTTTCCATTCGAAGGAGCATTGTCGTTCAGTTCGCTAAAGACTCAAAATGAAGTTGCCCAATTTCTGAAAGAAACCTTTCCAGATGCAGCGGCATTGATGCCAGATCCTGTTGATATTTTTATGAGCACACCCACCTCTTCTTTAGTGACCGTCAAATGTTTTCCTTGGACAAAAAATAATATCTTGTTGATTGGCGATGCGGCACACGCCATTGTTCCGTTTTACGGCCAAGGAATGAATGCCGGGTTTGAAGATTGCAGAGTTTTAAATCAATTGCTTGACCAGGCAGATGACTGGAAAAATCTTTTCACTCAATTTCAAAAAATAAGAAAGCCTGACACGGACGCCATCGCACAATTGGCGTTGGATAATTTTATTGAGATGCGCGACTTAGTGGGCGATGCTAAATTCTTGTTAAAGAAAAAAATCGAAGCAAAACTCAATCAACTGTTTCCCGAAAGATGGGTACCACTTTATTCAATGGTCACGTTTCGGGATGACATCCGTTATGCGGATGCATTGGCCATCGGGCAAAAGCAAAAACAGATTATGGACGAAACGATGCTCACCACAGACATTGAAACGAAATGGGAGCATTTGGATTTTGAAGCGATCGTGAATAAATTATAACCTGAATTTTTTTTGCGATGGCTAAAATCTCTGAAACCGATCTTCTCCTCAACTCCGATGGCAGCGTTTATCACCTCAACTTATTGCCCAAGCACATCAGCGACACGATTATTGCCGTGGGCGACCCAAGCCGGGTCTATCAAGTGAGCCAATTTTTTGATGAGGTAGAGTTTGAGATGAACAAGCGCGAGTTCATCACGCACGTAGGCAGGTACAACGAACGAAAGATCACGGTGATCAGCACCGGCATCGGCACCGACAATGTGGAAATTTTTTTTTCTGAGTTAGACGCCCTTGTGAACATTGATTTGAAGACACGTGAACCCAAGCCGCGAAGAAAAAAATTGCGCGTGATCCGCATTGGCACATCGGGCGCACTGCAAGAAGATATTGCGGTTGGTTCGTTTTTGGTTTCTGATTTTGCCGTAGGGTTCGACAACTTGATGAATTTTTATGACCTGCCCATGAACGATGAGGAGACTGGCCTTGCCCACGACATTCAAAAAAAAATAGGACTTCCGTTTATGCCTTATGTGGTGCGAGGTTCAGAAAGTCTGCGCGAACGAATTGGGTTTGATATGATTCAAGGCAACACCGTCACTTGCCCTGGCTTCTATGCGCCACAAGGCCGGGAGCTGCGCGCCCCCATTCGTTTCCCTAGATTGCTTGAAGATTTAAATTATTACCACAAGGGAGATTTTTGGCTTACCAATTTTGAAATGGAAACGGCAGGCTACTACGCGATGGCACGATTGCTCGGCCACGAGGCACTCAGCGTAAACGCCATCTTGGCCAACCGGATCAAGAATAAATTTGCTAAGGACCCAAACAAGGTTATTGAAAACCTGATCGAGAAAGTTTTGGGAAGAGTGTGAAATAGGTAATCGTTAGCGGTTAATCGTGCGCCCTATTAACTTGTAATTTTTAATTTATCTAGCAGCAGCCATGCTGTCCATGCGCACAATGTGCTTGCCTGCACGGTAGGGATCGTTGTTGTAAAGCCCAGAGAGAATGCGGTGTGCAATTTGCTCAATCACCAATTCTTCATCGGTCTTGGTTTGTTTGCCTTCCCAAAACACACGCTGGCGGTGTTTCTTCATATCCTCCACATACTCCTTGGCATGAAGGTATTGTTCTTGGGTAAATGTGATGGTAAAGCAGGTTTTTACTTTTTGAGTTTCCATAACTTTCGTTTTACAATAGTTGCGCCTAAATTTTCTCTCCACTTTCGCAAATAAAACAGATTCTACCAACTCCCTTGTTCGCTATCGGACGTGCTTGTTCGCACGCGGGAAAAAAACCCCAACTTGAACTCGTTATTAAAAGCTCTTGCTGCCGTTGGGCTGAAACACAAATGCAAAGGTGTAGTAGTCGGGTAGCGAAGTCATCGAAGGAGAGGCAGGAGCATCTTTGTAATAGTTCAAAATTTCAACCTTTGCATATTTGCCTGCCGCAGTCTTTACGAAGATCACTTTTCCAGCAGTGGCAGAGATCACATGCGTGCTGCTGTTGTAGGAGTACCAGCCGTTGCCCGCTGTGGTGGGTATGGCCAAGTTTGATGAGCCCGATTGACTGTACAATTCTGCCTTGTTAGAAATATTGTCTGTTTTATATCCGGCATCGGGAGCAGTTTTTAGGTTTTCAAAAATACCCGACTGAATCAATGCCGATGCATTGCCTGGGCCGCTCGTTCCTGAGTTGACTATGATGGTGAGGCCGTTGAACCCAACATCCCATTTGGTGGTGGCACTGTCGGCATTGCTCACAATACTATTCGTGCTGAAATTAAAGAATGTAAATTTTCCCGTCTTGCCAATAGGCGCACCATTCATCGGATCAAAACTTTTGGCTGGGTCTGCTGGCAGGTTGGAGTACGTGGTTGCTTGAAGGACCACGGGCGCGGGGCTGGTGGAGCATGCCGTGAAGATGGCGGAGCCAACGCTATACGCAAGTGCAAGAACTGTTTTTGAATTTTTCATACGATTGGAATTTATTGGGTTTGTTTTTTTGAAAATGAATAGTTGATACTGAAATATATAATCCGGCCTGGCAAGTTGGGGATGTACTGCGGCTCTTTGTGGTCGAGCAGATTATCGATGCCCGCTTGCATGCGAAATTTTTGTTTGAAAGTTTTTGCTGCCGAGAGATTGATCAAAAAATAACCACTGACAAAATTATCGTACCGATCCAAGATCCCATTTCCATTGGTATCGGTCACGGGCGGACTTATCCCTTGAATGTTGCCTTGCAAACTTCCTGCTCCGTATTTGCCTCGATAGATCACGCGCACGCTTCCTTCAATTCCTTTCTCTTTATGGTTATAAAAAATTTTAAAGTTGCCCATGTGGCGCGATCGGTTGAACAATCCGAAATAGTCAGCACTGCTAAGCTGTGTAGTAGCATAGGTGACGGGGTCGCGCGAATAAATCATGCCGCCTTTGATCTGGTTGAGCACGTCTTTGTCTTTGGCGTATAAAAGTTGATACCCAACAGTGGCATTGATGTGCTTAAAAATCGGGTAGCCAATGTTAGCCTCCAACCCTTGTGTGAACACACGGTGCAGATTGCGATAGCTATAAATATTTCGATTGGAAGTGGTGATGGCAACGATCTGTGTTTCGATCAAATTGTCAATATCATTTCGAAAAAAATTTACATCTACCGAAAGTTTTTGTACTGGAGAAAAATTTGCACCAAAATTAAAAGCGCGCGAACTTTCTGCTTGCAGTTTTCCAATTCGGTTGGGATCAAAAAGATAAGTGGTAATCAATCCTTGACTTTCCAATTGGTTCAAGCGATCGGCCACAATCTCAGTGCCCAACACACTGTAGCCACCAGCCGCGCTGTTGTTGAAGTTGAGGTAAAGTTGACGGAAGTCAGGCGACTTGAAGCCCACACCAAACGAACCCTTCAATGTAATAGACCGAGTGATTCTCCACAGCGAAGAAAGTTTAGGACTAAACTGCGACCCGTAAACCGAGTTCCGATCGTAGCGTCCACCTGTGATCAATTGAAAGTTTTCGATGGGCAGCCACTCGTGCTGAAAAAATGCATAGCTCGTCTGCTGTTTTCTTTGGCTTTCATCGCCATAGCGCGAGGTCTGCACCGATTCGAAAATAGTGCCCACACCAAGCGTAAGGATATTTTTTTGGTTCATAAAATATTCTGCATTTACTTCGGGCCGAGTGAATGATTGGCCAAAGTCATCGTGGTAGTAGGCACTATTGGATGCCGGAATGGATAAATTGGTTTGCGATTTGTAATGCGTTGAATAAAACCGCACCACAGTTTTTAGTCGAGACGAAAATCGGTGTGTGACCACCGGGTTGATGTTCCAATCGCTCAACTGTGCTTGGCCCGTTGTAAAAATCTTATCGGTAGGCGAAGCAACGACATCGAACGAAAGCTGTTGTGATTCTTGAAACCCACGTGCCGAAATACTCACTTCGGTTTTCGGATTGAACTTGTAAACCAACTTCGTGTTGCCCGTGTAATTCGAGAACGGAGAAACGGTTTGTCCATGAGGCGCTGTTGAAAGATTGTATCCATCGGTGGCATAGCGATTGGCAAATACAAAAATGCCCAACTTATTTTTTTGCACACTTGCATCGCCCGATAGGTCAAGGGTGTTGAAGGTGCCGTATCGTGCCGAAAGATTTCCACGTGTTCCTTGTGGTCGGCTGGTAATAATGTTCACCACTCCGGCCAATGCCTCAGAGCCATACAAACTTGAGCACGGCCCTTTCACAATCTCCACTTGCTTGATGTTGCCCACACTGATGCGGCTGAGTTCGAGCGAGCCCGTGTTGCGGCCGATGAGCGGTTCGCCATCAACGAGTATTAATGTGTAGCCCGGGTCAAAGCCCTGAAGTTGCAGGCCGTTGCCCACACCATTTACTTGCGGCACCACGGCCAGCCCACTCTGTTCAGCCAGCACATCGTTGAGCCGCAGCGAACCCATGGTTTTGATTTGACTTTTGTTGATGAGCGTCACCGGCATGGGCAGCGCAGCAAGTGCGCGCTCGTTGCGCGTGGCAGTCACCACCACTTCCTCCAGTTTTTTTGTGATCAGTGTGTCCGTGCTTTGCGCGTAGCACAACACCGGAAGCAGCAGTATGATAAGGATTAGGCGCATGGAAAAAGGTGTGCAAATATGTTTCAACTAGATTTCAATAAATACCTTAATAAGGATAAATAATACCCAATGGCTTATTATTGATGAGAAATTGGTACTAATGCGCTAAATGCCTGTTTATATTGGTATTTTTGAAGCTACTTTTTGTTACTTTTAATAAAATAGACCATGATGGAGACCACGGTTAAAAATATAAATACCGCTATCGGAAATTTTCTTCAGCTCCTTGTCCACGAGGATATTTCCCTTCAGGTTGGAGAAAATAAAACCTCAGCGCCACTTCAGCTCACTGGCCAAGTGGGTCAGAATATTATCCATTTTTATTTCTGCCTCGAAGGGAAGGCCATGTTTCAGTTTGGGCCGCACTACAGCCGTGAGATCGAAAGCCAACACAATTATTTTTTTTACAATCCAGAAAAAGACCTCCCTTTTCAATTGATCCTTTCACCCGCTTCCAAGATGGTGGAGCTTTCAATTTCTTTGACGGGCTTGCATCAATTATTTACACACGAAACCATTCCATTTTTAAAACCTGAAAATGCCAAAAGCAAATTTTATGACGAACGCCAAATTCCTGCTTCGTTGTTTGTGGTGCTCAACCAATTATTTTCGGTGAGCTTAAACGAAAATGCAAGACGGCTTTATTTTCAAGGCAAGGTTTTCGAGATACTCAGTCTTTACTTTTCAGAAAAGAAACCCAACACCGAGAGTTGCCCTTTCTTGAACGACCAAGAGACCGTTCGGAAAATAAAATATGCCAAAGAGCATTTATTGAAAAATGCCAATGACCCGCCCAACCTCAAAGAGCTGGCAAAATTTGCTGGGCTCAACGAATATCAACTGAAGGCTGGCTTCAAAGAAATTTATGGCAACAGTGTGTTTGCTTTTCTGCTCGATCATAAATTGGATCACGCACGGGTGCAACTCGACACGCACAAATACCAAGTAAACGAGGTGGCCTACCAAATGGGCTACGCTAATACCAGTCACTTCATTGCCGCGTTCAAAAAGAAATTTGGCGTCACTCCCAAAAAATATTTGATGGGAAAAAATTAGCACGGTATAGATCGTAATTCGTAATTCTAAAATCGTAATTCACCTTCATGGACTTTACTTCACACGAATATTTTATGGACGAAGCGTTGAAAGAAGCACGCAAGGCTTTCGATAAAGGTGAAGTGCCGGTGGGCGCGGTGGTGGTTTGTCAGAATAAAATTATTGCAAGGGCACATAATCAAACCGAGCAACTCACCGATGCCACCGCTCATGCCGAGATGCTGGCGGTAACGGCCGCGGCCAATTGGCTCGGCTCGAAATACCTAAGTGAATGTGCACTCTACGTCACCCTCGAGCCGTGCGTGATGTGCGCGGGTGCGCTGCGCTGGGTACAATTGCAAAAATTAGTTTATGCTGCCGATGATCTGCAGCGTGGCTTCTCGCTGGTGAGCACTCCGTTGCTCCATTCCAAAACCGAGATTGTGAAAGGCATAAAAAAAGAGCCTTCCAAAGAATTGATCGACTCGTTCTTTAGAAGGATCCGTGAATAAAAAATCGAGCTTACGCTTTTTCTTTTTCTTTTTCTTTTTTGCGCTTCGCTTCTTTCTTCAACAAGTCTTCCACCCGTTTGCCGCTGCGGTGCTCGCCCAACACGATCACGTCTTTGGTGGTTTGGTACTGGCGCGCAGCTTGCATCATGGCTTCTTGGCTGTCGCGGATAAGGATGAGGCCAGACTTTGCGCCTTTGTTGCGCACTTCAATGTACCAGCCATCTTTTTTCTTCTTCGGTAAAATCGGAGGTCTTCCCATAAGTAATGTTGCGTTTAGCGGCTTGCAGAGCCTATTTTTGATCAGCAGCCGCAAAGGTACATTTTTTGTTCCAAATAATCTTTGGCCGCCTCTCAAGATTGAAAAGTGAAGACCGGTGCCATTGGCACTGGCTTATTTCGTGTTGCACGTTCGCAGCGCCTCTGTCACTTGCTGTATTTCCACCATGCCGTGGTTGCTCTCCCACGAGTTGGCAATGTAAGTGGCAATCTCAGCGATCTCCAACTCGGTGAGCGAAGGCACACCGGGCATCGGCTTGTTGAAATTTTTCCCGTTCACATCGATGGAACCTTTGATCCCGTACTTCATCAAACAAAGTGAAGCATTAAAATTCTTTTCGAAATAATCGCTTGAGGCGAGTGGGGGATAGACCAAGCCCAAACCCTTTCCGTTTTTTTGATGACAATTACTGCACTGTTTTTCGTAGAGCACTTCGCCTCGGGCAAAGTATTGATTGTATTTTGTATTTTTTTCCGAGCAAGAAATCATAATGAGCAGCAGTGAAACTGCCCATAGCTGACGATCCATCGACCATCGACCATCGACTATCGATATTTGGCATTTACTCATTTCGAAGTCTCTTGATGTCAACCAACAATTGATTCACACTCTCTTCTTTGGTGCCATCGTACTTGCCGCGGATGCGCCCCTGCTTATCGATCAATAAAAACGCGCCACTGTGAATTCTTCTGTCAGGCTCGCTGTTGTCTTCCATCGCGGAGACGAAATAGCTTGTTTGTGCAATTTTGAAAATGGAATCCTTCACGCCTGTCACAAAATGCCAGCGCTTGCTTTCAACACCAAGTCGCTGAGCGAAATCGTGGAGCAACGCAACCGTATCATACTCCGGATCGATGGAGTGAGAGAGCAATAAAATATCGGGCGTAGTTTGAGTGGCTTCGTACACGCGCAGCATTTGCGTTTTCATGATCGGACAAATGGTGCGGCACGAAGTAAAGAAAAAATCGGCCACATAAATTTTGCCTTGGAAGGTAGCATTCGTGATCGGCAGACTGTCTTGATCCACAAATTGAAACGGAGCAATGGTGTGATAAACTGTATCTTTTCCATTCCACTTACGCTCACCGAAGATGGGGAGTTGCTTCGCTTTGTGGGTGCATGACGAAACTAGCACGACTGTTAGTAGTCCATAGATAATAGTCCATAGTCTGTCCACTGTCCACTGTCCACTGTCCACTGTTGACCGTGATCTGTTGACTGTGGTCTGCTTATCCCAAAATAATTTCATCGCCTTCGTGTATTTCATGGTGATCGATTGCCAAAAGATTTTGTCCAAAAAGTACTTTGTTGTTTTGCTTTCGGTACTTGGATAAAGTAGCGAGCGGCTCAACTCCTTTTTCACCCGTGTCTTGGTTCACGGTGGTGAGCACACAATCGAATCATTTCGATGAAGAATCCGAAATCCGGCCCCGATAGCTATCGGGACCACAACCTGTAGTTTGAACAACGCCATTTTTGGATAAAGACGCTGCGACATAAATTCATTATCGCTATCGATGAGCATCCATCGCCTGTCGTGTTCCAATCCCTTTTCAAAAATCTTGGCCGACTTCACACGGATGCCGCCCAGCGATTTTATTGGGTAAATCCAAATTTCAGAGAGCACAAACTTTGACATCGAAAATTTTATCAGATAATTTGCGCTAACTTAGTCAGGAAATCCTCTCAAAAAAAATGGCAAACACCACTGCGCTTTGGTACCTTGAAAGTGTTGACCTTTATGATGTGCTGTGTCCGCACAAAGTAAAAACCATGGACGAGCGGCACAGTTTCAATTTCTTTAAAAAAGACGAATTCATTTATTTTCCAGACGAGCCCGCTCAATATATTTATATGATTGCCGATGGCCGGGTGCGCATTGGCCACTACCTCGAAGACGGCAAAGAAGTGGTGACGGCCATCTTGGGCATGGGCGAAATTTTTGGCGAGCTGGCCTTGGCGGGAGAAGAAAAGCGCAGGGACTTTGCGCAGGCCATGGACGACAAGACGAGTGTGTGCCCGCTGAGCATTGAAGACCTCAAGGCGTTGATGTACGAAAACCGCGAACTCAGTTTTAAAATGCTCAAGCTGGTAGGCCTGCGGTTGATGAAGCTCGAACGAAAATTGGAACTGCTTGTCTTTAAAGATGCGCGAACACGGATCATCGAATTTCTAAAAGACTCGGCCTCGTGGAAAGGAAAAAAGGTGGGCTACGAAACGCTGATCCCCACGCGGCTCACGCACAAAGACATTGCCTCGCTCACGGGCACCAGCCGCCAAACGGTGACCACCATCCTCAACGAACTGAAAGACAAAAACCTGATCAACTTCGACCGCAAGAAAATTTTGGTCCGCGACCTGGCGAATTTGAAATAGGAACAGTTATCCTCATCACTCCAAAATATTTACTGTGAAAAAATTATTACTATACGTATTACCACTATTTTATTTGTGCCGTGTGGAGGCGCAAGAACTGGCGATCATCCCCGAGCCAGTTTCGGTGAAAAAGTTGACGGGAACATTCATCTTAAAAAATAATTTTTCGATTGGACTGAATTCATTGGATCGCGATAGCAAAAGAGTAGCCGATTATTTGTCTGAAAAAATTTCTTTGGCTTCGGGCTTGAAAGGTTCAATCGACAAGATAGACCGCAACACGGTTATCCGATTTCATTTATCCAATCCAAAAAATAAAACTGCGCTACTCGGTAGTGAAGGGTATTCGCTTGATGTTTTCCCTGATTCGGTTTCCATTGCTGCCAACAGTGCTGCCGGATTGTTTTATGGCGCGCAGACTTTTCTTCAATTGCTGCCGAAAGAAATCGAAAGTAAAAAAAGGAACGAGAATATTTTTTGGTCGGCACCGTGCGTGCAGATTGCCGACTACCCGCGCTTTGCTTGGCGCGGAATGATGCTGGATGTGGTGCGGCATTTTTTTACCAAAGAGCAAGTGAAACAATTCATTGATGAGATGGTGCGCTACAAATTCAACCGCTTGCACTGGCACCTCACCGATGACGAAGGTTGGCGAATCGAAATAAAAAGTTTGCCGAAACTTACACAAGTGGGTGCGTGGCGAGCAGCGCGCGTGGGCCAGTGGGCAGCGATGAGCCCGCCCGCGGCAGAGGAGCCACGAAACTATGGAGGCTTCTACACCCAAGATGAAATCCGCGAAGTGGTGCAATATGCCAAAGACAAATTTGTTCAGGTGCTGCCCGAAATCGATATGCCAGGGCACAGCCTTGCGTTTGTGGCATCGTACCCCGAAGTCTCTGGCACGCCCGGAAAATATGAGGTAAACGCTGGTCAGAATTTGGTCGATTGGAATTTGCCCAATCACCCGGCCTTGGTTGACAACACGTTGGATCCGGCAAACGAAAAAACATTTGAGTACATCAACAAAATAATTTCTGAGGTGTCCCAACTTTTTCCAATCGAATACATCCACATGGGTGGCGATGAATGTTCTAAAAACTTTTGGGAGCAGAATGAAGCAATCGCTCGGTTGATGAAGAAAGAAAAACTGAAAGACATGAACGAAGTGCAGAGCTATTTTGTGAAACGGGTTGAAAAAATAATTCAATCGAAGGGAAAAAGAATGATTGGGTGGGATGAAATCCTGGAAGGAGGATTGGCAGCGAATGCTACGGTGATGAGTTGGCGCGGAACGCAGGGCGGCATTGAAGCCACGAAGCTCGGCCATGAGGTGATCATGACTCCCAACTCAAACGTGTACCTCGATCTGTACCAAGGCGATCCGCTCACCGAGCCGCCCACGTATGCCACGGTGCGCCTCCATCAATCGTATCAGTTCGAGCCCGTGCCTGAGGGTGTCGATCCAAAATTAATTTTAGGAGGACAGGCCAACTTGTGGACGGAGCGCATCACTACCACGCGCAGCTTGCAATACATGGCCTACCCGCGGGCGTTGGCCATCAGCGAATCGTTGTGGTCGCCCAAGGGAAATAAAAACTGGAGCGCGTTCGTAAAAAAAACAGAAAAACATTTCGAACGCTTTGACGCAGCCGAAATTAAATATTCTACGGCACTATACGATTGCATTTTCAAACCCAAGAAAAACAATGAAGGCCAACTGCAAATCGAACTCGGTACTGAAATAGAAGGGCTCGATATTTATTTCACGTTTGATGAAACCAACCCCGATCATTATTACCCAAAATATTCGTTCCCACTTTCGGTACCAAAAGATGCTGTCACGTTAAAAGTGGTGACGTATCGCGACAGCAAACCGATCGGCAAACAAATCAATATGCCGATTGCTGAGTTGAAGAGAAGGGCAGGTATTCATTAAAGACTTTTACGTCTTTGCGAGCCTGCCTGCGAGTAGCCGCTTCGGCAAAGGCAGACATGAGCGAAGCAATCTTCATCATGAGGATTGCTTCGTTCGTTCCTCGCAATGACGTTGTAATTTTTATTGTACTTCAATCAACACGCCCATCTTCCCCATTTGATAGTCGCGCATCGCTTCCATGATTTGTGTTTGGGTGTTCATCACAAAGGGCCCGTACGAAACCACTTCTTCGCTCAAGGGCAAGCCACTTAATAAAAGAACGCGTGTGTTTTTGGTGGCTTCAAGCGTAATCCCTTCGCCATCGTTTTTAAAGTGTACGAGATTTAATTCATCTACCAGTCCAAAGCCTTCTACCTTCAATTGCCCATCAAGCAAGTAGATAAAAGTGTTATGATCTGCGGGAACGGGAATAGAAATTTCTCCACCTTCATTAAAATATATGGTTGCTGCGTTGACCACGGCCTGCGAGGACACGGGGCCTTTCACCTTCAAGAGTTCGCCTGAAAAAATATTGACTTTCACTTTTTCGTCTTCGCTCAATGCGGAGGGAACATCTTCAGCTTGGATGGGAAAATAAATGGGCAAGTCCATTTTATTTTTGGCAGGTGTGTTGATCCACAACTGAATAATTTCTTGCCGTCCGCCAATTTCATGAATGTCATTGGGTGGACGTTCGCTGTGAATGATGCCCATGCCTGCATTCATCCACTGTGCACCTCCGGCATAGACCGTGCTATCATGCCCACGGCTGTCGCGATGATGAACCCCGCCCTGAAAAATAAAAGTGACGGGAGAAAACCCACGATGCGGATGTGGCCCTACACCAGATTGGCCGGGCTCGATATGCGTGGGTGCTTTGATGTTGGCGTGGTGCAACAACAAAAATGGATCGATCTGCTCTACGGCTTGCGTGGGCAGCGGCTGACGAATGGGCATGCCGCCCATGTCCATTTGTTCAGCATATAATAATCGAGAGACGGTTCTTGTCTTCATATTTTGAAATCTTATAATTATTAAGCCTTAAGCCTTAAATTTTAAATTAACCCATTGGCACATCCATTAACAATAATTCGGCATCGCTGTTGGCGGCAATAGAGATTTTTTCAACATCCCAAATTCCAAAACCATCGCGTTTGTTGAGTTGCTGCCCATCGATGGTCACATCGCCTTCGATCACAAAAGCATAAACGCCATTTCTTTTTTGACTGATGGAGTAATCGGTACGAAACCCTTTTTTCAAATTTCCCAAATAGAGTTTAGCATCTTGGTTGATCCAAACACCTTCACTTTCTTTTTCGGGAGAGACAATGAGTTGCAGCTTGTTCTCACGCTTTTGCGGATCGAAATTCTTTTGATCGTAATGCGGTTTGATGTCGCGCACTTTGGGGAACACCCAGACTTGCAAGAAATTTACTTTTTTGTCTTTGTTCTTGTTGTGCTCGGAATGTTGGATGCCCGTGCCCGCGCTCATGATCTGCACATCGTTTTGGCGGATCACGGTCACGTTGCCCATGCTGTCTTTGTGTTCAAGGTCGCCCAACAGAGGGATGGAAATAATTTCCATATTGTCGTGAGGGTGCGCGCCAAAGCCCATGCCTCCTTCTACGAAATCATCGTTGAGCACTCGCAACACACCAAAGTGCATCCGCGTTGGGTCTTGATAATTGGCGAAACTAAAAGTGTGGTTGGTATCGAGCCAGCCGTGGTTGGCATGGCCGCGGGTATTGGCTTTGTGGAGTACAGTCATGTGATTTTGAATTAGCTGATTACAAAACCAATAGAAGAAAAAAAAGTTCCTCTTGTCGTCTAAGAAAATTCAACCGATTAATTGAACACTTTACGCTCCAACCCATCTCTCACGAGACACCGCTGCGAAGGAACCCTATGGCTGCCAACGTTTATGTTTATGACGGCTGCGGCTTTTGAAGTGCCTCCTGTCCCACAGACCAAACGAAATTAGGAAACTAAACTACCATGCAACACTGAACCCCCGCTGTGTTTTATACACATTGTTGGTGGCTGGCGGCATCGCTCACTATTCTCTATTCTTTTAGTCCAAGCTATATGTCGCCTGAAATAGTAAACGTTTCCATATATTATTTTCCTTCCTCAATACTTGAATGAATCGAAGTTTACGTTTGTCTTTAGAGTTCTTGTCGGCATGGACTGCTCCTGAAAAAATGTTTGTCCCGGTAACAAATGCAAAATTGTTGTGAATATTAATGCTAACATCTCTGAATTCTACTCCAGGGTTTTCAATTCCTTTTCCTTTTCTATCACGTATGTAATCAAGCCAAGCGCCTCTGTTTAAAGCTTGCCCCCTAACATCAGTATGTAGATATTCTTTATCGATATACTTTTCTAATGTATCTAAGTTATTTTCAGTCCATGCTTTTCCAATAGTAACAATTGTATTGTAAACCTCCTTTTGTTCTTCGGACTCTGGTTTTTGTGAAAAGGGTTTTGGTTTTAAATTAGTTTGTCGGTGCACAACTTGCCAGCCACTTTTGTTTTTCACCCATACGTCAGTAATCTGAAAAGTTCCACTTCGGTCTTGTCCATTTAGCGTTGCTTCTTGATCAAACAATGACTGAACAATTGCAGTGTTCCCATAAGTCCTGATGTCAAAATTATAATAGCGAAAACTTTTTGGTATATACATCGGTACTGTCTTTAGCCATTTCTCCCGATTTACTGAAACCAATTCTCCATTAATCAAGGCCAAAAGGCGATAGTCTGGGGCAAGAATCTTTTGAAGAAGAACTGTGTCTTTCGCTTTCCATGCGTTCATCCAGTCCCAAGATAATTTTTCCAGTTCCTTTTTGATCTTTTCGTCCTGTGCCAGAAGAAGATTGCAGGAAAAGAAAACTAGAATTAAAGTAAATAGATGTTTCATCGTTATGTTTTATTGGTTAGTCCCTAATTAATCTCGATTGTCCTGCCGCTGACGCCATATTATTTTCTCTTATTTATTGCAAATATCAATACTGAAGAAATAATACACATTACTAAAGCACTAATGACAAGTGAATTTTCTTTTTGTGAAATTCCAATAAAGAAGTCGCCAACAAACATTACTAAAAAGAAAATATATGCAATTGTCAGCATAGGAATTGACTTTTTAAATGTCGCAAAACCAAAGATAAAACCAAGGGCGAATTGTCGGGCAGCCCACATATAAATTAAGTAGTCAATGCCTTTTGCGTTAATGTCAACTGTCTCTAAAACCGATTGCGGTGAAAAGCATATTAATACACTTACCATAAGCTCCATTAGTGCAAAAAATCCTGATACTATAAGTATCCATTTTGGTAATAATTTTTGTCCTTCTGGCATAATTTAAGCTTGTTTTTTACTTGTTTTTTTTGCCTGTTTGATGTCTGCACAACTAATTTGCCATACTCAATCTTTGGGTTCCCATAGTTGAATTTTGTTTCCCTCTGCATCAAGGATATGGACAAATTTACCATAGTCGTATGTTTCAATTTTGTCTACAATTGTTACACCGTCCTTTTTTAATTCCTCAACAAGTGCTTCCAAGTTTTCAACTCTGTAATTTATCATAAAATCCTTTGTTGAAGGTTCAAAGTATTTTGTCGTTTCTGGAAACAGAGTCCATTGTGTTTGTCCTTTTTTTGTGCTGTCGACACCTTCATACCACTCAAAAGTTGCCCCGTATGGGTTTGTGTTTAAACCAAGGTGTTTTTGATACCATTCCGTCACTTTTTTTGGGTCTTTGCATTTAAAAAAAATGCCGCCTATGCCTGTTACTTTTTTCATTTTTATTGTGTTTTTATTTTGTGATGCTATTATTGTCTTAAATGCGTAACCAAAGCAAAATGATGTCGCAGCTATTAGGATTGTTAAAGTCACTTTTTTCATGTGCCTGAATGTTTATTCTATGTTTTGACGTTCGTTACAGTGACCGCCAACGACCCTGTGTTTGAGCGGGGCGGGGAATATGAAACGCATCACTCTCCCACGTGACCGAGTTAAATTAAAAGCACAAAACTTTCTAACACCACCCCATCTTTGCAAGTATTCTTCACCTGCAAACTAAATTAGTTCATTGAGTTGTTGAAAGGTTCAAAGACATTTTTTAATGCGCGTTGGTGAAGAACACCAACGCGGGAGGGGAGCACTAAACTGTCTGCCAGCACTGAACTTGATACGAAGCACAAAGCTTCATTTAACCACTGAACCGCCAATTTCTTGTAGGTGCTGTTATGCCCAGTTTATTTTTCAGTCCGCTTGTCCGCCAAATAGTTTTTAATTAATGTCCAGTTGTCAATATATGTTTCTAAGTTTTCTACTTTTTTAATTTGAACTTTTTTCCAACCCTCGTCTTTCCTTGCTTTTACAATTACGTCAATTGGAAAAATATAGAATGTCGGTGGTTTAATTCCATTGTCCTTAATGTTATTCTTTTTACCAAAACGGTAACCTCTGTTTAAAGCAACGTGAACCACAAAATCACAGTCCAAACTTTTCAATGGGAAACTTGTGTCATAGTCAGTCGCCCACCTACTTTTCACTTGTATTCTTGCAACTTTTTTAGTGTCGGGGTTTACGGCAGTTAAGTCGTAGCCGGGAAAATTAATGTATGCTTTGTAAGTTGAAATACCCTCAACTAACAAAAGTCCAAGCACGAGAAATTCTGCTCCTTCGGATTCTAATTTTGTGTCTTGTTTTTTTTTCTTTTCAGTCGGTTTAGTCATTTGTTATTTTTATTACTGATTTGTCGATTGTCTTAGTAAGTCAATTAGTCATTACTCGTCATCTTATTGGTCGTCCTTAAATTGGCTATAACATCGGAATATACGCATTGCATCTATTCCATATTATCCCACTAAGGCGTATTCACCTCATTAAAACCCTTGCTATCATTATCCGTCCAGCTCATTGGGTAATTTTTATCCAAATAAGGAATTGCATCTTCTGTCAAGTGCAGCGGATGGAACGTGTCGATCATCACGGCCAGTTCGTGTGTTTCTTTGGCGCCAATACTTTTTTCTACTGTGCCTGGATGTGGGCCGTGCGGCAATCCGCCCGGGTGCAGCGTGAACGATCCGCGTTCAATTCCCCTGCGGCTCATAAAATTTCCCTCGGCATAATAAAGCACCTCATCGCTGTCGATGTTGCTGTGATTGTATGGCGCGGGGATGGAGAGCGGATGGTAATCGAACAAGCGCGGCACAAAAGAGCAGATCACAAAATTTCTTCCTTGAAAAGTTTGATGTACTGGCGGTGGCTGGTGGATGCGGCCGGTGATCGGCTCGAAGTCGTGAATGGAAAAAGCATACGGCCACAGAAATCCATCCCAACCCACAAGGTCAAGCGGGCTGTGCTCATAAACATAGTGATGAAGAAACCCTTGTTTTTTTATTTTGATGAGAAATTCGCCCTTGCTCGAATCAGTGATCAATTCATGTGGCGGGCGGATGTCGCGCTCGCAGTAAGGTGAATGCTCAAGCAATTGGCCGAGCTGATTGCGGTAACGCTTCACCGTTTCGATGGGCGAGGCCGACTCTATTATTAATAAGCGGAGTGGCCCTTCTTCAAAATCCAATTTGTAAATCACCGTGCGCGGAATGACCACGTAGTCGCCTTGCCTGATTTCAAGTTTGCCAAACTGCGAAGTGAGTGTGCCGTTGCCATCGTGCACGAAAATCACCTCGTCACCTTCGGCATTTTTATAAAAATAATCCATCGTTCTTTTTTTAGGAGAACAGATGGCGAGCGAGCAATCGTTGTTCATCAACAATGTTTTGCGTGCAGTTAAATATTCCTCTCCGGTCTCGCCCACTTTCGAAGTGTTCAAGTGCGTTTGAAGGAGTTTATAATCGGCAACCCTTTTCGTGCCGAATTTTTCAGTGGCCCTTACTTCTTTGATGCGCGTGGGCGGATAGGTGTGGTACAGGTTAGAGTAGATACCCGAAAACCCTTCAGAGCTTACCAGTTCTTCTTTATACAAACTTCCATCGGGCTGGCGAAATTGCGTGTGGCGTTTGGGTGGGATTTTTCCGAGACGATGGTAGTACATGAACAAGAAAATTTAGACCGTGAAATTAGCAAATTGTTTGGAGTTGTTGGTTTGTGCGCCCACCTCAGTATAACTGAAGGACATCTCTAAAAACCTTGCCTTTGACTACCTCAACCCCTTCCCTTCTCCATCCCGATAGCTATCGGGAGAGAAAGGTGTGGCGGAGTTTTTAGAGATGCCCTGAATTGACTCTGGTAAAAGGTTTTTGCGTTCAACCAACTCAGCAATGAGAAAGCTTCCCGTAAATTTTTTTTTCATTAGTGGGTTTTGAGGTATGCAGCAAACGGCTATATTGCTCGCTTGTATTACCCACACATGGAGAAAAAAAAGACGGCAGAGCCCCGCACCGATCACCGAATGGATACGCACGCTTTGGGGCTGACTCCACAAAAATTGCACGAAGACATCAGCGAAAACGAACAACGTTACCGCGACTTGGTAGAGCATTTGCCGTTGGGCATCGGCATCTTGAGCGATGGCAAACTGATGTTCATCAATATCTCAGGCGCACGCATGATGGCCGCAGCAAAACCCGAAGACCTGACCGGGAGAAATTTTCTGGACTTTGTTCATCCCGATTACCACGGCATCGTGGAAGTGCGCACGTTGAAGGCACAACAAGGCGAACCCACACTGCCCATGGAGCAAAAATATGTGCGCCTTGACGGAAAAATTATTGACGTAGAAGTTTCGTCTTACCCTTTTGTTTATCATGGCAAGCCCGCCATTCAAATCATTGTTAAAGACATTACCGAACAAAAAGAAAGCCGGCTTGCGATAAAAAAAACAGAGACACTTTTCTTTCAGTTGTTCCATGTTTCGCCCATGGCCATCGTCATGCTCGACAGCGAAGGCATCGTAGCCGATATCAATCCGGGGTTTGAAAAAATGTTTGGCTACACATTTGAAGAGCTGAAAGGCAAAGGGCTGAACCAAACCATAGTGCCCGATGTGCTTGAGGCCGAAGGCAATGATCTCAACACGCTCATTTCCACACAGCAAGTGGTGCGCCTCGAAACCATGCGCAAGCGCAAAGACGGCTCGGTGCTATCGGTGATTGTGTATGGCCTGCCCGTGCATTTTGAAGATCGGACTATTGGTATCTTCGGGGTGTACGTGGACATCACCGAACAGAAAAAAACAGAAGAAGAATTGAAAATCAGAAATATCGAATTGGATAATTTCGTTTACAAGGTTTCACACGATCTGCGCGCTCCGCTTTCTTCTGTGCTTGGGCTCGTCAACTTGGCGCGCATGCCCGGCAACAACGACAACCTGATGGAGTACCTCCATTTGATTGGGCAGAAGGTAGATCAGTTGGATCATTTTATCACCGATGTGCTCAGCCATTCGAAGAACCTGAAACTCGATGTACGAATTGAGCCCATCGATTTTAAAAATTTGATCGACAAAACATTCACCGACCTTAGTTACCTAAAAGGTATTGAGAAAATCACACGCAACATTGTGGTTGAAGGAATTTCTTTTTTCAGTGATCAATGGCGCGTCTGCGAAATTTTTCGCAACCTTGTTTCCAATGCCATCAAGTACCGGAACATGGACAGGCACGATTCAGAAATCAACTTGCACATTGTCATCAACGAAGAAGAAGCGACCATCACCTTCAGCGACAACGGCATTGGCATTGAGCCCGCCAATCAAGAAAAGATATTCAACATGTTTTACCGTGCCAGCGAGCAGTCGGATGGCTCAGGCCTCGGGCTGTACATTGTAAAAAATGCCATCGATAAATTAAGCGGAACAATTAGTGTGGCCAGTAAGCTTGGCGAAGGCACTACCTTTGTGATCACACTGGCCAACCGGTTGACGGAGGACGCAGCGTAATTTTTTTTACCATGGTGCTCAACGAAGTTTTCAGCGCACAAGACCGGAAGGAATTTTTATTGCTGCCTGTGCAGCTTTATAAAAATTTTCCAAAATGGATTCGGCCCCTCGATAAAGATATTGAGTCGGTGTTTGACGCGGGGAAAAATAAATCGTTTCGCCAAGGCGAATGCACCCGTTGGATTTTGCAAAACAATCGGGGCGAAACCATCGGAAGGGTAGCTGCATTTTACGACAAAAAAGTTTCAAATAAAGGCAACGATCAACCAACAGGCGGCCTCGGTTTGTTTGAGTGTATCAACGACCAAGCCGCAGCTTTTATTTTGTTCGACCAATGCAAGCAATGGCTAAAGTCAAAGGGAATGGAGGCGATGGATGGCCCCGTGAATTTTGGTAGCCGCGAACGTTGGTGGGGCTTGCTTGTAGAAGGATACGCCCTCGAGCCCAACTACCAATGCAATTATAGCCCACCCTACTACAAAGATTTTTTTGAAGCGTATGGGTTTCAGGTTTATTTCTACCAGCTTACTTTCGGAAGAAAAGTGGATGGACCGGTGGAAGAAAAATTGTATGCGAAAGCAAGGTTGATTGCAAAAAACCAGGCTTATCATTTTGATTACTTGCGAAAAAATGAATGGCACACGCTGGCGTCTAAAATTAGATTGGTGTACAATCAAGCGTGGGCCAGCCGTGGCGAGATGTCCGAACTTACTGAACAGCAAGCTAAGCTCATCGTGAAGCAGATGAAACCGATCATGGACGAAAAACTGATTTGGTTTGGATACTATAAAAATGAGCCCATTGCATTTTTTCTTTCGTTGCCCGAAGTGAACCAGGTGTTTAAACACGTGAACGGGAAACTTGACCTCATCGGCAAACTAAAATTCTTGTGGCACTCGTGGCGCAAAACCAACCACAAGGCATTTGGCGTTTTGTTTGGCGTAGTGCCAGCGCACCAAGGCAAGGGCGTGGATGGGGCGATCATCGAAGCGTTTCGGATCACGCATCAGCAGAAATACTTGCGCTACGAAGAATATGAAATGAACTGGATCGGGGATTTCAATACAAAGATGATCCGCGTATGCGAGCAGATCAATGCCGTGGTAGTGAAACGCCACGCCACATACCGCAAATTGTTTGACAGCACGAAGCCGTTCAAGCGGTATCCGATCAAATAATTAAGGCACTTTTTACTCTGTGGTGTCAGTTGTGAGACATTATTTCAATTTCTGCCGATATACTTTTGTGCAAACAAAATAATCTTATGAAGAAACTATGCGCAGCCGTTCTGTTTTTAATAAACAGTTTTTATTTGATCGCTCAAGACAAGCCAAGCGGATTGTTGGTGAACGATAAAGCTCCCAATTTTACGGCCAAAGATCAGACTGGAAAATCAATTGAGCTAAAAAATGAGCTAAAGAAAAATTCTGTAGTGCTTGTTTTTTACCGTGGGGAGTGGTGCCCGTTTTGCAACAAAGAATTGAAAGCCATCGAAGATTCGCTCAAGTTTATCACCGGCAAGAGTGCCATCGTTTTGGCCGTCACTCCGGAGAAGCAGGAAAACATTGTAAAGACCATTGAGAAGACGAAGGCTACGTATTCCATTTTATATGACGAAGGACTTAAAATAATGAAGAGCTATGGGGTGTCGTTCAAGGTGGATTCGCTCACCGCAGTAAAATATAAATCGTATGGAATTGATTTCAACGTGGCCAATGGATCGAACGGTGCCAATCTTCCGATCCCCGCGGTTTACATCATCAACAAAAAGGGGGAGGTGACGTATCGCTACTTTGATGCCGATTACCGCAAGCGGCCAAGTGTGAAAGAACTGATCCGTCACTTGTAAGAATAAAAAAAACTTACGTAAACTGGAGTTTCCACTGTTCTGGAAATTTCCGGTTTATTTTTTTAGCGAGGATGGAGCAATCGTGTCGAGGTATTACCTTTGACTCCGTATGTACCGATTGCTGATCCGCCCGCTTCTCTTCTTCTTCGACCCAGAAAAAATCCACCACTTCACCTTTTCGTTCCTTAAATTTTTTGGAAAGATCCCTTTTGCGAAAAAATTGTTGAGTGCTTTCTATTCGTTTGATGATCCAAAATTGGAGCGTGAACTTTTCGGGATCAAATTTAAAAACCCCGTTGGGCTTGCCGCAGGTTTTGATAAGGATGCGAAACTGATTGACGAACTCGCGTGCTTTGGTTTTGGATTTATTGAGATGGGCACATTCACCCCTCAGCCCCAACCGGGCAATGACAAGCCAAGGCTTTTTCGTTTGCCGGAAGATGAGGCACTCATCAACCGAATGGGTTTTAACAACGAGGGAGTTTTAGCTGCGGTGGAGCGATTGAAGAAAAGAAAATCAAAAATCATTGTCGGTGGAAACATTGGCAAAAATAAAACCACTCCCAACGACAAAGCGGTTGACGATTACAATTATTGCTTCGAAACTTTGTATCCGTATGTAGATTATTTTGTGGTCAATGTAAGTTCGCCCAACACGCCCGGCCTACGCGAACTGCAAGAAAAAGAGCCACTAAGAAATTTGATGCTGCACATAAAAAAACTGAGCGACACAAAAGAAAAATCAAAACCAGTCTTGTTAAAAATTGCCCCCGATTTATCCACTTCGCAATTGGACGACATTGTTGAGATACTCGTCTCTACCAAAACAGATGGAGTGATTGCCACCAACACCACCATTTCACGCGAAGGTCTTGTTACTTCCGCTGATACAATTTCCAAAATTGGCAATGGCGGCCTGAGTGGAAAACCACTGGCACAAAAATCAACGGAAGTGATTGCTTATCTGCGAGCGAAGCTTGGAAAGAATTATCCGATCATCGGGGTGGGAGGGATCATGCAACCGGAAGATGCGATCGAAAAATTAAAAGCCGGTGCCGACTTGGTTCAAGTGTACACGGGGTTCATTTACGAAGGCCCCGCTTTTGCAAAGCGAATAGTCAAATCTTTGCTTGGATAGCCGGCCCGAGGCACATCTCAAAATAATTTCTATTTTTATAGCTTAGCGTGCTGAGCTATGACGCATACCAATTTTTGGGATTTCTTGATCGACATAAAAGAGCCGCTCTCTCGGAGCGTGTACAAGAAAGCCATCTTGCGCGGCCAGTTGGCCCTGCTCGCCCTGATGGTGGGCTTCATTTATATTTTCATCGATTATTTGAACGATGTATTCATCAACCTGCCCTACTATGGCTTTCTCATTCTCCTTTCAGTGGTCACGATCTATTTAAACAAGAAGAGCAAGTTTCAGCTTTCCAATATTATTTATCTTTCATTGCTCTATGCGCTGATCTATGTTTTTGCATCGAGCGATTCGTACCGCAGTGGCGTGTACACTTATTTTATTGTTTGCAACCTTACCGCGCTCACACTCTGTGGCTACGAACAACTTCGGCTCGGGCTCTTTTTTGTGGTGCTTTCGGTGCTGCTCTTTGTGATCGCCTACGTACTCAAACTTTCGCCTGTATTGCCGCACTATGATTTTACAGAAAGCTACGTTACCATTTCGTTCATCACCAATTTTACAGTCTCCATCATCACGACCACCGCACTGCTTTATTTTTTGTTGGGGATCAACCACCACACCGAAGGTGAATTAATGGAGAACAACGAGTTGCTCACCAAAACCAATCAAGAACTCGATCGCTTTGTGTACAGTGCCTCGCACGATCTGCGCGCTCCGCTCAGTTCCATCCTCGGCCTTGTAGAGATCGCCAGAAAATCAGACAACCAGAGCGAAGTGAGCATGTGCCTGAACTTGATTGAAGACCGGATAAAAGTGCAAGACAATTTTATCCACGAGATCATTGAGTATTCGCGCAACGCACGCCTTGGCCTGGTGATGGAAACCATTCATTTGAAACTTTTGATTTTTGAAATCATCGATCAACTCATTTACATGAACGATGCCCAGCAGGTGGATATTCAAGTGGAGATGGAAGAAGATATAACCATCAATACGGACAAAACCCGACTGACCATTGTGCTGACGAACCTGATTGCCAACGCCATCAAGTATCAAGACAAGTCGAAGGAGTATCGTTCAGTAAAAATCGGTGCGAAGAAATCCGAATCGGTCGTTGATATTTTTATTGAAGACAATGGCGCGGGCATACCTGCCGAGCTGCAAGGAAAAATATTCGATATGTTTTTTCGTGCCTCTGAAAACTCGAAAGGGTCGGGACTCGGTTTGTTTATAGTGCAAGAAACTATAAAACGGATGAACGGCAAGGTATCGGTGGTGTCCGCCATGGGCAAAGGCAGTTGCTTTACAGTAGCACTTCCGGTCAATCAATAGTTTTGCTTTTGTTGGAGAAACGCGTTTGTAACGCGTGCTGATCTTAATCAAAATAAAAAGGCACTCGTTGCCAACGAGCGCCAACAAAGGATCGAAAAATTAAAAGCCGGTGCCGACTTGGTTCAGATTTATACCGGGTTTATTTATGAAGGGCCAGGTTTTGTGAAGAGAATTTGTAAGGAGTTAGTCCTGAAGCAATAATACCATTGTTTCCTTTGCTTTGATTTCTCTTGGACAATCCTTAATTTTTAGTTCGATTATCCTAATCTCATGCAAGCCACCGTACTGAATTTTTTCCATCGCAGGTTAAGCTACAACACAGAAACCACCGATGGTCAGTATTTCTTTACCAAGCGAAGGGAGATTTTGTTTAATCGCATTCTCGTTCTTTCTGCTTTCATGGAGGTCTTGATTACGATCAAGGATTTTTTGGTGATGCAAGCATCCGTATCGGTGTATATCGATTTGGTGATTCTTATGATCATCTTGGTTTCGTTCCAGATGGTTCAGGCAGGACATCAAAAAACAGCTAAGAGTTTCTTTCTTGTTCTGATGAATTCGTTCACGGTATTTTATGCGTCCTCGCTTCCCAGCGACCGAGGTATTTTTTTATATTTCTTTCCATTGATCACGATGGCGTTCGCTGTTTTCGAAGACGATGAAATTTATTTTCGAATTGCGTTTATCCTGCTTCCGGTTTTATTGTTGTGCTTAGTAGCACTCCCCGAGTTCAGCCTGCTATGCAATTTTAAATTAGCCACTTCTAAACATGGAAAATATAACTTGGTGATCAACTCGATCGTCACCACACTTCTCGTTGCTTTTTTTGTGGAGTTTATGATGAAAGCCAATCGAAAGTCGGAGCGCCTGCTCCGGGACTTGGCCGACAGTGTGCAGCGAAAAAAGGAAGACATCGAAAAGATCAATAAGGAACTCGACCGGTTTGTGTACAGCACCTCTCATGATTTGCGCGCGCCACTTTCTTCCATTCAGGGAATCACCAAGCTTGCGTTGATGGACCTAGACCACACCCACGACCGTGACTATTTCACGATGATAAAAAATAGCACTGAAAAACTGGATGAATTTATTAATGAGATTATCGATTACTCGCGCAATGCAAGGACTGAACTCACATTGGAGCTAACCGATGTAGGCGAAGTAATCAACGAGGTGGTTGTGAACTTGCAGTTTTTGGATCATGCCGGGCGCATCAAATTTGAAATCAATAATTCTGTCGGAAAAGCGATGATGGACAAAAGTCGCATAAAGATTCTGATGAATAACCTGATCTCGAATGCGATCAAGTACCAGAACCTGCGCGCAGCGCAGAGCTGGGTGAAAGTAGATGTAGCCATGGAAGGAGATGCTTGTAAGATTGTCGCAGAAGACAATGGTATTGGTATTGCGAGTGAATGGCAGGGAAGAATTTTTGAAATGTTTTTTCGCGCCACAGAAAAATCATCCGGCTCTGGATTGGGGTTATACATTGTGAAGGAGATCATCGAACGAATGGGCGGTACGATCACGATGACTTCGGAATTAGGAAAAGGTACTCGGTTTGAAATGGTGGTGCCGATGGCAAAAAAAATTGAGTAAGAGAGGCCAATCGATTATTATACGAACTGACAAGTTCTTCTTTCTTGCCATTTGTGGAGAAAAGAATGTTGGTCAGGGGACCAACATTAACTAGGGGCACTCGTTGCAAACGATTGCCAGCGTGGGGATGTTAGTTGCTCAATCGATTGATTTCAAGAGCAATCTCGTCAATCACTTCTTTATTCTGAACTTCTTTTTTGTTTTTCACCTTTGAAGAAAACACTACGAAAACTTTACCTCCATATTTTTCTTCAAATGCGTCAAAGTTTGCTTGCATCCGTTCAGTCGGTTTGTAATTACCAAAGTTTGCGTTAGCTGTTATGGGTTTGATTTGAATACCAAATGCTTTGTTACCAACCCTGCCGATATAATCAATATCACCTGAATGGTCTAAGTCAGAATCGGATTCTTCAAAATTTACATCTGGAAATTCTTTAGCAAGAAAATCATTGATAATAGATTTTTCCGTTAAAAAACCGTCATAAGTTCTTGGAACTGTTACTTCATAGACATAGTCATAACAATCCTGTTTTGTAATTTGCTTAAACGCGTCAGTCCATTCAGGGATTACAATCTCTTTGATTTTTACATACAACCTTTCGCCAAGTTCCTCCACAATTTTAGGGTTACGAATTATTGTATCTCTTATGATTACATTTTCCATTAGTCAAGATATTTAAAACTTAAGTTAAGTCTGTTCTTTTTCAATAAAAGGTCTATACTGAAAATGTTATTTATTTCTACGCCTAATGGTGTGATGTATATTTTATCATAGTTAGAAGTTGATTTTATTCTATCTACTAAACCTAACTCAATACACCAATTACAAGCAAAATTTAAAAACTCATACATTGTTCTTGAAAGATAACTCACATTAAAAAGACCATTTACTAATTCCAATTTATGTTTTTCAAATCTTTTACTGTTTGGCAACCATTCTCCATTTGTAACTTCTAAAAATCTTAAGAACCAATAAATATTAACTTTATGTGCAGTCCAAATTCCATTCGTAATAGCTCGTAGCAAAATCTTCTTTTGTTCATTCGTTAAATCAACCGATGGAAGGTTGGAAGCAAAATCAATATCAGGGTTAAAATTAGAAATGTATTGAAATCCATATTCAGTAATTTGATATTTATTCCCAACCTCAGCAATCATCTCAAAATCTAAAGCAAGTCTTAAATAGCATCTGAAATTTGTTGTGTTTGCAGATGTAAAATAATAGGCAAGTTCGTTTGAAGTTAATAGTCTTTTATCTGTATCCTTAAATGGTTTTAATATTTTATTTAGCCAACGGAGATAGCAAATGGTATAGTTAGCTGGCTTCGGCAAGGACAAACCAAAACTTAGGCTTAGTTTTTCTACTGTATTTGTGTATAGTTTTTTTACATCATTGATTGAATATGTTTTTTCAATTATTCCATTATCACGAGTAAACGCTGCTATTTCATTTCTTGATTTTAAATTTGTTTCATCAGCATATAGAATACAGTAGTCTGTTTGTGCTGCAAAACTTACATTCTTGTAATTGAGAATTTGATTGAAACAGTAACTCAGCTTGTCTTTTGTGTTAAGAATTGTTTCAAGTTCAACAATTAGTTGTTTTTTATTTGAGTTTTCTAAAATGAAATCAATTCGTCCATAATCTGTGGTTATTTCCTGTCCTCGTTTTCAAGCAATTTCAAAATCAAGCTGCTTGGATAAAAAATCCAAGTTTTGAAGTAATGTCCATTGCACTAAACTCTCTTTCATAGGTTACGCTGCGTTAGGGATTGAAGTGGAAATCCTTTTTTGAGGAACGAAAAAAAGATTGAAACGGAAAGCCCGACCCGATAGGGGAACGCCCCAATAACCATTAAATTCAAAACTTGTGTTGTGAATGTCTTTTTGATTTGCTGAAAGTTTCTGTTTAATAACAGGAATGAACTCGGGATTTATTTCATAGCCAACAGAATTTCTTCCTAAATTTTTTGCTGCAAGGTTTGTTGTTCCACTTCCTGCGAATGGGTCAAGAACTGTGTCGCCAACAAACGCAAACATTTTTATCAACCGTTTTGGCAATTCTTCGGGGAACATCGCAATATGGTTGTCCTGCCTGGCTCCTGCAAAATTCCAATGTCCGGCAAAGAATGTGTTCCATTCTTCTGCTGTCATTTTTGAAAGTTCTTTTTGTTCTTTAGTTGGCTTTGGTGCATCACCAAGTTTTTTGAAAATCAAAATGAATTCGTAGTCTAATTTCAAAATCCCATTCCTTGGATACGGATAGGAGCCCATCTGAATGCCACCACCTGTCGTGTTGGAAGTGGTAACTTTTTGCCAAATGATTGCACCCATGTAGTCAAAGCCGATGTTCTCACAAAACTTAATTATCTCCTCACGAATTGGAATGACTTTGTATCGTCCGTAATAAACTGCTCGGGCAAATTGGTCGCCAATGTTAACACACAGCCTGCAACCATTGTGAAGAGTGCGATAACACTCTTTCCAAACTAAATTAAGGTTGTTGATGTAGGTTTCGTAACTGTCGTGAAAACCAATTTGATTGTCAGAGCCGTAGTCCTTGAGTTGCCAATACGGTGGCGATGTCAGAGCAAGATGAACTGAATTGTCAGGCAATTCAGCCATCTGTCTGCTGTCTCCGTTTATGATTTTATGATGAGTAGTCAAGCCCTAAATTGTTTCTACAAATGTAAGGTTAAAATTTATCGGATTGGCGGTAAAATTCCCTAAGATATTCATTGAAATATTTGTACACATTGAAATCGAGGCATCACTTATATGTGAGCCACCAAATTTTGACAGTGCCTTCTATTGGTTCGAGCGTCACGCTTGGACCTCTACGTAAAATTAAAAGCACAAGCGAGACGCTTGCGCTAGCACTGGGCATGCAATGAACTAAAGGAAAGACATGCGATGATAATGATTGTTTTGAATGACATAAGCTAAATGTTTTGGCAATTAGACGTACGACAATCTATTTTGGTTACGCGGCTCCAACAACTTAACGTTATACGCAGTGTTTTCCCGTGAGAGCTGCGCAAAGTGAAATAAGTTATTGCTCTAAATACTTGACCATGCTTTCCAGTTGTTTTTGAATTGCTTCAAACTGAGGATTGCAGCTGACAAAAGTATAATGTTAATTACTTAAGCAAATCGTTTAATATCTTAATGATTTATGATTTTGAAATTCACCTCTTACAGAAGAGCGTTTTCAAGATGGGGAATCATCGGCCAAGGATAGGAGCGGCACCCGCAGCAGCGTTGGTATGTGTGCTGCTGCGAGGAGTATAGCGGATAGCCTGATGCCCGCGTAGACAGGTGCGTGGCGGCAGGCCGCCAAAACTTTCAACTTTTTACTTTCAACTTTCAACTTTTAACTTCTAAAGTCTATTTTTGCACCCTTATGGCAAACGAGCAAGAGAACCAATTAAAGAAAGTGATTTCCCATGCCAAGGAGTATGGGTTTGTTTTTCCTTCGAGCGAAATTTATGACGGCCTCAGCGCAGTATATGACTACGGGCAGAATGGTGTGGAACTGAAAAACAACCTCAAGGAATATTGGTGGAAGTTTATGACCCAACTGCACGACAACATTGTGGGCATCGATGCGGCCATCTTCATGCACCCCACGGTGTGGAAGGCGAGCGGCCACGTGGATGCCTTCAACGACCCGATGATCGACAACAAGGATTCGAAGAAGCGCTACCGTGCCGATGTGCTGGTGGAAGATGCCATCGGCAAGATGGAGGAGAAGATTGAAAAGGAAGTAGAGAAAGCTGCGAAGCGTTTTGGCGAATCGTTTGACAAGGCGATGTTTTTGCAGACCAATCCGCGCGTAGTGGAGTACAAAAAGAAAATTGACGAAGCCAACGATCGGTTGAAAACATCAATGGATAAAGGCGACATGGAGGCGATGAAGCAGTTGATCGTGGATTTGGAAATCAATGACCCGATCAGCGGCACCAAAAACTGGACGGACGTGCGGCAATTTAATTTGATGTTCTCCACCGAGATGGGTTCGATTGCGGAAGATGCGAACAAAATATATTTGCGCCCGGAGACTGCACAGGGAATTTTTGTGAACTTTTTGAACGTGCAGAAGACCGGACGAATGAAAATCCCTTTCGGGATTGCACAGATAGGGAAAGCGTTTCGCAATGAGATTGTGGCGCGTCAATTTATTTTCCGCATGCGCGAGTTCGAGCAGATGGAGATGCAATATTTTGTGAAGCCGGGTACGGAGATGGAAGCGTATGAATTCTGGAAAGAGAAGAGAATGAAGTGGCATCAGGCATTAGGACTTGGGGCTGAGAATTATCGTTTTCATGATCACCTGAACTTGGCGCACTATGCAAATGCCGCGTGCGACATTCAATTTAATTTCCCGATGGGCTTCAAAGAGTTAGAAGGGATTCACAGTCGCACGGATTTTGATTTGAAGAGCCATGAAAAATTCTCTGGAAAAAAATTGCAGTATTTTGATACGGAGAGCAACCAGAGTTATGTGCCTTATGTAGTCGAGACTTCAGTTGGATTGGATCGTTTGTTCCTTTCGGTTTTGTCGAACTCATACAAAGAAGAGAAACTCACTTCGGCAGATGGCGAAGAAGGCAGTGAGCGTGTGGTGCTTTCTATCCCTGCACCATTGGCTCCCTACAAAATTGCGGTGTTGCCGTTGGTGAAGAAAGATGGCTTGGATGAAAAAGCAAAATCAGTTTTTGATCAGTTGAAATCCAACTTCCGTTGCTACTATGAAGAGAAAGATACCATCGGCAGAAGATACAGAAGGATGGACGCGATTGGCACTCCGTATTGTGTGACGATTGATCATCAAACGTTGCAAGACAATACCGTTACCCTTCGCGATCGTGATACGATGAAGCAGGAGCGGGTCGAGATTACAAAATTGAAAGACCGGTGTGCCGAGAGTTGTTCGATCA
>JAYWDN010000073.1:0-31904 GCA_043780615.1 Bacteroidota bacterium
ACAGTCGACTGTCGACAGTTGTCTGTGGACAATAATAGAATGACAATGGTAGAGACAGCAAACCGAATCAAGAACGTTGAAGAATACTACTTCAGCAAAAAACTGGCGGAAGTGCGCGCGTTGGATACTCCCGAATTAAGAGTGATCAACCTCGGCATTGGTAGTCCTGATTTGGCGCCATCAGAAAATACAATTGACGCATTAATTGCCTCCGCCAAAAATTCTTCTAACCACGGCTACCAGAACTACAAAGGAATTCTTCCCTTGCGAGAAGCGATCGCTGCGTTTTACAAAAAAATTTATTCTGTTTCGCTGAATACAGAGACGGATGTCCTTCCGCTGATGGGATCCAAAGAGGGTATCATGCACATCTGTATGGCCTTTGTCAACGAGGGCGATGTCGTATTGATTCCCGATCCGGGCTATCCAACTTATGCCTCGGTGGCGAAGTTGACAGGCGCAAAAATTTTGACTTATGAAATGAAGGAAGAACTCGGTTGGGCGATTGATGTAGCCGCCTTACGAAAAAAAGATTTGTCGAAAGTGAAAATCATGTGGGTGAATTTTCCGCACATGCCCACGGGCAGAATTGCATCAAGAGAGGAATTGAAAGAGTTGGTTGATTTGGCGCGAGAAAATAATTTCCTGATCGTGAACGATAATCCTTATAGTTTGATTTTGAATGAAAGCCCATTGAGCATTTTATCGATAGAAGGAGCAGCCGATGTTGCATTGGAATTGAATTCGTTGAGCAAGTCACACAACATGGCAGGGTGGCGTATCGGCTGGGTAGCCGGAAAAAAAGAATACATTGATGCCGTACTGCGTGTGAAAAGCAATATGGATTCGGGAATGTTCCTGGGGTTGCAACATGCGGCAGTAGAAGCGTTGACGAACGGAGACGACTGGTTTCAAAAACAAAATTCGATTTACAAAAAAAGACAACAAGTAGCTTGCCGGATTTTAGATGAATTGGATTGTTCCTACGTTCAAAAGCAATCTGGGCTTTTTGTGTGGGCTAAAGCACCTGATGGAATTGTCGATGTTGAAAAATGGATCGATGAAATTTTGTATGGAGCAAAAGTCTTTATCACACCGGGGTTTATTTTTGGCGATGGGGGGAAAAGATTCATCCGCATTTCGCTCTGTGCCACCGAAGAAAAATTGAACGAAGCGTTGCAGCGTATTCACCTTTTTCAGGTAAATCTTAAATCCCAAATCTAAAATGAAAGTAACGATAATCGGTCTGGGTTTGATTGGCGGCTCGATGGCGCTGGACTTGCGCAAAGCAGGGTTGGCAGCCTCATTGGTTGGCATTGACCAAAATCCTGTTCACGGCAACAAAGCAATCGAACTTGGGCTGGTCGATAAAATTTTGCCTGAAGATGAGGCGCTTTCAAAAGCTGACTTAGTGATCCTTGCAATTCCTGTCAATGCTACGTGTGCTTTATTGCCATCGGTGTTGGATGCCGTCAGTAATACAGCAGCCGTCATCGACACGGGCTCCACGAAAAAAATGATTTGCAAATCGGTGGCCAACCACCCGAAGCGAAACCAGTTTGTAGCAACCCACCCAATTGCCGGCACGGAATATTCCGGGCCCGAAGCCGCGCACCAGGGATTGTTCCGTGGAAAGACAAACATCATTTGCGAGCAAGAAAAATCGTCAGGCGGAACGTTGACGGTTGCCAGAAGGGTTTTTGATGCGCTGGGCATGAACACGATTTTCATGGAACCCGAAGAGCACGACAAGCACGTGGCGTACGTGTCGCATCTCTCGCACGTGAGTTCATTTTTACTTGGGCAGACTGTTTTGGATATTGAGAAAGATGAAAAAAATATTTTCAATTTGGCGGGTAGTGGATTCGCATCGACCGTGCGCTTAGCAAAAAGTTCGCCCGATATGTGGGCGCCTATTTTTGAACAAAATGCCGAGTACCTTAGCCAAGCCTTGACGGAATACATCATGCACTTACAACAGTTTCAATATCACCTGATGAAGCGCGAAGGGAAAGAACTGCACAAGATCATGACGAAGGCCAACGAAATAAAAAGAGTGCTGGGAACACCATGAGCCGATTATCAATTAGTCAATGTGCCGATGACGGAAAATAAATTCTAATCCCGATAGTTATCGGGACTAAATTCTTTATTAAAGAAAATATTAATAGCATGAACAAGTTAGAACTCCAACCAATAACCACGTGGCTCAGCGCCACCAAGCCGATCATCATCAGTGGCCCGTGCAGTGCAGAGACCGAGGAACAAATGGTGGCCACCGCCAAACAAATTGCTGCCACGGGCAACGTGCACGCGTTGCGTGCCGGCATCTGGAAACCGCGCACACGACCCGGCCAATACGAAGGCGCGGGCGAAGAAGGACTGAAGTGGCTCATCGCGGCAAAAAAAGAAACGGGCTTGCCGGTAGCCACCGAAGTGGCCAATGCCGCTCACGTGGAAGCATGCCTCAAAGCAGGGGTGGACATTCTGTGGGTAGGCGCGCGCACCACGGTCAATCCGTTTTCGGTGCAAGAGATTGCCGACTCGCTGAAAGGCGTTGACATTCCCGTGATGGTAAAAAATCCGGTGAACCCCGACCTTGAACTTTGGATCGGTGCGCTGGAGCGTTTGAACAAGGCGGGCATCACCAAGATGGCGGCCATCCACCGCGGGTTTTCTTCTTTTGAAAAAGGGCCGTTCCGCAATCTGCCGATGTGGGACATCGCTATTGAATTAAAGACGCTCTTCCCCGAATTGGATATTATTTGCGACCCGAGCCACATCTCGGGCAACCGCGACTTGATCGCGTTCATCTCACAAAAAGCGCTTGACCTCGACATGGCCGGGCTGATGATCGAAAGTCATATCAATCCCGATGCGGCCTGGAGCGATGCCAAACAACAAGTGACACCGGCTGCGCTCGCAAAGATCATTAGCGAATTAGTGGTGCGGAAAACTTCGAGCGAAAACAAAACTTTCAAAGACACACTGGGCGTTTTGCGCGAGCAGATCGACCACCTCGATGACGAGATCATGCAGAAGATGTCTTTGCGCATGAAAATCTCAGAGAAGATCGGTCAATATAAAAAAGAAAACAACGTCACCATCTTACAAGTGCAGCGCTGGGAAGAAATCATCAAGACAAGACTCACCTTGGGCAAGGCCATGGGGCTTGACGAGAATTTTACCCGCGACTTGCTGCGGCTGATCCACCACGAATCCATTCAAGTACAAAACAGCGTGATGAACCAGGTGGAGACGAGGGTGTGATTGAATTTTACTCTCCCTTTTTTATTAACGGAAAACTATTGCTACTTTTCATAAACCTAAAACCAAAAACCTATGACATTTCAAATCAAACATGCGGAACAGCTTTCGCGCGGGGAGCTGTTGTTGCGCACCATTTTCGGTTGGCTGTACATTTACATCCCACACGGGTTCCTGCTTATTTTTGTAGGGCTGTGGGGAGCCATTCTATCGTTCATTTCTTTTTGGGCAATCCTCTTCACGGGGCGCTACCCACAAAGTTTTTTTGAATACCAAGTTGGATTGATAAGGTGGCAAACCAGATTAAGAGCTCGGATGTTTAATTTGAGTGACGGCTATCCTGCATTTGGCATAAGCAGTTCTGACCCAGCTGTAACGGTAGATATTCCATACCCCGAAAGCATCAGTAGGGGGATGGTGTTAGTGCGGCTTTTCTTCGGTTTTATTTATGTGATTATACCACATGGATTTTGCCTTTTCTTTTTAGCGATCGGTGTAATGTTTGCCTACTTTATTGGTTGGTGGGCGGTTTTATTCACTGGCCGCATGCCAGAAGGCTTCCATAATTTTATCACAGGCTATTTCAGATGGAGCACACGCGTTGAAATCTACATGGGCAACATGACCGACACCTATCCCCCATTTTCGTTAGACTAATTTTTTTTCATGGAATATTATCCCCTACCTCAGCCCGAAGAAATTGCTGAGCGCGAGAAAGAAGACGCGATGGGAGCTTACTTGATGATGTTTGCAGCGGTGGCCATTGGCTTGCCGCTGCCCATCATCAACCTGATCGCCTCCATTATCTATTACTACATCAACCGCAACAAAAGCAAGTTTATCCATTTCCATAGTTTGCAAGCGTTGCTTTCGCAGGTGCCCAGCACGCTCATCAATTGGGTAGTGGTCATTTGGGGCATCCGCATTTATTTTACAGACATGACCCTCTCCGATAGTTTTTGGGCGTATGCCGTCTTCGCTGCCGTGTGCACCTTGCTCTACTTCATCTACAATGTCATCGCGGCCTTCAAAGCGCGCCAAGGAAAATTTTATTATTTCCTATTCTTCGGCAAGGTGTCGTATGAACTGGTGTTTAAAATAAAACCCGGTGAAGAAGTTGTTTCTACCGAGCCCGTGAACAAACCTCCTTTTTAATTTATGAACTTTAAAATCTGGAGGGACCTTCTACTTCTGGCAACCATCGGTGCTGCACTTTTTGCGGGCGGGTACTACCTCGTCAAGCGGCTCGATGTTGGCTCGATCAATTTTAATTCGAGCCTTTCCGTTGAGAACGAAGAGAAGCTCGGTGAGTTATTTAAAGACCTGCTCATCAAAAAATATAAGGCCATTGAAGGCACCGCGGCCGACAGTGCTTTGCAGGTGATTGCCGAGCGATTGCTGAATTCTGTTGACTCGTCAAAATACGATTATCATTTCACGCTTATTAAAAGTGACGACATCAACGCCTTCACTATTCCGGGCGGGAACATTTATGTTTTTTCGGGGCTGATCAAGTTTTGCAAAACACCCGAAGAACTGGCTGCTGTGCTCGCGCATGAAATCGGCCATGCCGAAAAGAGGCACGTGGTGCAAAAGCTTGCCGAGCAACTTTCGATGGCCACGGTGTTGACCGTGCTTTCGGGTGGCGACCCAAGCCTAGTGGCAAAAATTTTGCAAGAGATTATTGGAAACAGTTTTGGGCGCGAGCAAGAAACCGAAGCCGATGACTTTGCCTTGGCCTTGATGGAGAAAGCGGGCATCGATCCGATAAGCCTTGCCTTATTTTTTAAACGACTGAACGATGAAGAACTGAGCTACAATAAAAACCTGGAACTGATCATGACGCATCCGCACAACGACAAGCGGATAGACAAGGCGCGGAGGTACAAGAAAAAAGCGGGGTTTGCAGCCAAGCCTTTTGAACTCGATTGGGCCAAGTCGCAAAAGTCGGTGGAATAGTGTCGCATGGGCACGTAGATTTCTTCTCCAAAATCTTTAAGTTTGATAAATTTTAATTGTATGAATAAGCTCATCCTTTTTTTTCTTTGCGTGGCCAACATTGCCCTTGCCCAAAAATACAAAGGCGACAGTTGGGCCACCGTCAACAGCAAAGGCAGCGGCACACTGGCGGTAGTCTATTATCCACAGTCGGGGTTGATCTATGAAGAAGGCGGAAAAATGAAAGGCGTGTGTGCCGAGTTGCTCACCGAGTTTTCCGCATTTGTGCAAGCCAAGCACGGAAAAAAAGTGGACGTGCAATACGTGGGTGTTGAAAAAGTTTTCAGTGAGTTTCTTAAGGCCTGTCAGTCTCCTAATATTTTAGGTGTGACCAACGTGACGGTCACTGAAGAAAGAAAAAAGCTGATGAAGTTCACGCCCGCCTTTTTGACCAATGAAGAAACGCTGATCACCCACAAAAATGCTCCGAGCTTGGAAAATATACAAGCGATCGCCACCGCATTAAATGGCTACTCGGCCAAAGTAATTACTGGCAGTGTGCATGTAAAATATATGGAGCAGTTGAAAGCCGAGAACATGCCTTCGCTGACGATTACATACGGAGCTTCGGGGCCAGAGATTTTGAAAGAGATCAGCACCAACCCAAAATTGTTTACCATTTTAGATTTCACGGAGTACGTTGACGCCACGCGCAAACAACTCCCCATCAAACGGCAAAACGTGAAGATCGGCCAGCCGCAAGACCTCGCCTTTGCCATGGCCAAGCAAACCGACTGGGATAAATTATGGATAGAGTTTCTCACACCCGAATACCGCAAGAGCGACAAGTACCGCAAGATGATCGCCAACAATTTGGGCGGAGCGTACTTGAGCTTGTTGAAATGATTTCAGTTAGCCACTATGTAAATAGTAACCGTCTTTGCCAAAGCTTATCGCCATCGGCTTAATCGACTTTATCCAATCTCCGCAGCTTCACTGCTTTCCAAGCGGTGACAGAAACAACCGCCAACGTCATCACACCGCCAAAAACTACGGAGCGCACTGTGCCCAAGAGTTTAGCGACCGCTCCTGATTCAAACGCGCCAATTTCATTGGACGACCCAATAAAAATACTGTTCACTGCCGATACGCGTCCTTTCATGTTTTCTGGCGTGAGCGTGTGAATCATGGTGCTGCGCGTAACTACGCTTACACAATCAAACACACCACTTAAAATCAGCAATATCATCGACAGCCAAAACGAAGTGGACAAGCCGAAGCCGATCATGCAAAAACCAAAACCCGCCACGCACCAAAGTAAAATTTTTCCTAGTCTTTTTTTAATGGGATAGTGCGTCAAGTAAACGGCCATCAGCACTGCACCGATGGAAGGAGCTGAGCGTAAAAAACCCAACCCGATTTTTCCTACCTGCAAAATGTCATCGGCAAAAACCGGGAGCAGTGCTACTGCCCCACCAAAGAGAACGGCAAATAAATCGAGGGTGATAGCGCCCAAAATAATTTGATTGTTAAACACAAATTTTATTCCCGCACTGATCTTCTCCCAAATCCCCTGCTCGGCAGTGATTGGCGGCAGTGCTCGGTTGGGGATAAGCGAGTAGCAAACAAGGCCGGCCGTTACCAAGGCGGCATCGACACAGTAGGCAGCGGTAATCCCAAAAAATCCGTAGATGAGCCCACCGATCATCGGGCCACCAACGGCCGCGCCCTCCCAAACAGTGCTGTTCCAAGTGATGGCATTTTGATACAGCTCACGACTTACCAACTGGGGCATGAACGAAAAGTTGGCAGGCGACAAAAATCCACGCGCAATACCGCTAAAAAAAATGACCGCATAGATTGGCAGCGCACCGTTTTGTAAAATGAATGCTCCCATGTTCAACGTGAAAAACAAAAGTGCTACGGAGCAGAGCACGAGCGTGATCACGCACACCAAAATAATTTTCTTTCGTTCTACGATGTCGGCAAGATGGCCTGCATAAAGTGATACCGTGATGGCGGGGATCGCCTCAGCCAGCCCAATCAGCCCCAACGACAATGGGTCTTTCGTAATTTCATAAACTTGCCAGCCCACCACTACCGCTTGCACCATCACCGCCAATGTTACAAACAACCGCGACAAAATAAATAAACGGAAGTCGCGGAGCTGAATGGCTGCGTAAGGGTTGGAAACAGAAGGAGTGCTCATGGAAGAAATAAATAACAGGTTACAAAAACTAGTGGACTGCCGTCATCGCGAGCCTGCCTGCGCGTAGCTGCTTCGGTCGCTTACGCTAAAGCTTCATCAACAGCGTGCAAAGGCAGGTACCTGCATGGAAGGAGGGGCGAGGCGATCCACACAAAATAGGAGATTACTCCCTTGCTCCAATCCCTCCCGAATGCTCGCAATGACGTTAATCTATTTTACCTTATCGATATTTTAAAATTTTAGTGTGCTGGCAATCGCTTCCACTGCGGTCTTTCTGCGCGCCTCACGGTCGCCAAAAATTTCTACAACAGGAACTCCTGTTTTTGCCAATTCGTTTCTAAAAATCTGCATGAAGTGTTCGCGCTTGTCGGGGTGTTCGCGCTGGGGGTCATCGGCCCAAGGCACATCAATGTTGGTGAGCAAGTACAAATCATATTTTCGTTCCGCTATTTTTTTGAGAATGTCGGGGTCGCAGTTTCCAAATTTATATTCGCTCCACACTTTGATCACGATCAGGTTGGTATCGCAGATCAATATATTCTTGGCTTCATAGACCCATTCATCTTCCATACGGAGTTGGCCGTGAGCAATTTTCAACAGATCGGCTTGGCCATAGGCGCGGCCTAATTTATTCAGGTAAGCGCGGGCGTATTCCTCCACCCACGGGGTTTTGTAGTGCTGCGCCAAAAATTGCGACAAGTCGGTTTTGCCCGTACACTCGGGCCCAATCACACAAACTTTTTTTATTTCCACAACAGTCTCACGGCTTACTTGCATCATAATTTTTTCTCAAATTAATTAATTCTGCAAGGATAACCCACCGGAATACTCGGTGAATGGCTTTCGTTTACCCAACGGGATTTTCTATCTTTCGGATTGAACCTTTCACTTTGAGACGTAGAAAAGCATTACAACAGATCGGCATGGGGCTTTCGGCAGGATTGCTCGCCCCCCAATTGTTTTCTTCTTGCAAAAAAGATAGCCCTAGCCCACTCGTGAAGTTCAACGGCACAGTGGCCATCATTGGTGCAGGCGCGGCCGGCCTTTACGCAGCCGACATCCTCCACTCTAAAGGCATTGATGTGTTTGTGTTGGAGGCGCGTGTCAGCCTGGGCGGAAGGGTTCGCTCATTCACTTTTCCTGATGCTCAGGCCGATAATTCGTCAGCGGCATTTCAATATGATTTTCATTATCCGCCAACGGCCTTGGCCATCAACGATTTCCCCGTAGAGCTGGGCGCAGAGATTGTCTATGGCTCGGATTCTACGTGGGGAAAAATCATCAGTGTGCTCAGCATCCCCACTATAGACTTAGCCGCTGCCAATAATCAATACATTCTTGACAACGTTCCAAAACTTTCAACCGACTGGCAAGGCGATGCCGACTTTGCCGCGGTGCAAAGTTTTGTTTCTGGATTGAATTCTTACTCGGGTGGTGACGTATCCATTCAAAGTGCTGCAGCTGTAACCGCGCGCGCGCAAGCACTGCTCAATGGCCAAGCTGGAAATTATTACGGCTCTTCGGCCAATCGGATCGGAGCTTTGGGGTTGACCGAAGAATTGAAATCGATCAAGCACAACACCAAATCGCTCACTGTAAAAACCAATCCGTGGCAGGATATTTTGCTTTCGCGATTCAATCAGATTACTTCCAAAGTAACACTGAACACGCCCGTTGCCTCGATCGACTACGGGGGTGACCTCATCACCATCACCGACAAAAACGGAAAACAATTCAAGGCGAACAAAGTGATCGTAACGGTGCCACTCTCGATTTTGAAAAGCAGTGGTATTTCGTTTTCGCCATCGTTGCCATCGGTAAACACGGGTGCAATGGGCAAGTTTGGAATGGATGCCTGCATGCGTGTGCTCATCGATTTCAAAACCAATTTTTGGGGACAAGACATTGGCTTCATTTGGGGTGGCAGCATTGTGCCGCAATATTTCAATATTGGGTTTCAGCGGAGCAAGTACAACCAAACTCTTTCGATCACGGTGAGTGGGCAAGCTGCCGAAATACTTTCTTCGTTGAGCAGCCCGTTGTCGGTGCTCAACACGGTTATTTCTGAACTTGATTTATTATATCCTGATACTTCTGGAAAATTTGCTGGGCTCGCTTCTAAAAATGTTCGTAGAAAAATTGTAGGCACTACCGAGACCGATCCTATCGGCACGATCTACGATTGGACAAAAGATCTAAATATAAAAGGTGGGTTTTCTTATCCGCTGGTAGGCGCCACCCATCAAGACCGGATCGACCTTGGCACGGCTGTGCCCGGAAAATTATTTTTTGCTGGCGAGGCCACCGATGTGAATGGCGATGCTGGCACTATAAACGGAGCGTTGAATTCGGCAGAGCGCGCCACGACTGAGTTGATCAAGTCGATTACGGGGTAAAATCCATTCCCTAAGAAAACAAGAACTCTTTCAGCAAAATCAATACGCCAACGGTGAGCGTGAACCAGCCAAAGGCTTTGCGCAAATAAAGGGCGGCTATCCTGCGCGAGAAAAAATTGCCGATCAAAATACCCACCACTGCAAGTGCCGTGATGCTCAACAAAAAAGGCCAGTCCATGGTGTGGTTGAGCAAGTCGCCCGTGAAGCCCGTGAGCGAATTGATGGCGATGATAAACAGTGAAGTGCCTACCGCAGCTTTGAAGGGCAATCCCGTAAGGAACACCAGAGCAGGGATGATCAAAAACCCTCCGCCAGCACCAACGAGCCCAGTGAGAAAGCCAATCATAGCCCCTTCAATGATTACCAAGAACACACGGAACTTTCGGTTGTCTGAACTGACTTCTTTCTTTTTGCGGATGAGCTGAAAGGAGGCAATCACCATCAGCAGCGCAAAGATGCCGAGCAACAATTCGCGTTTTGTTAAAATGAAATTTGCATTTTCAAATAGTACCGATGGAATGGCGGGCACGATCCAATGCCGTGTGATGAAGATGGCAACGATGGAAGGAATGCCAAACAGAAGCCCCGTTTTCACATTGACCAAATGCTCGCGGTACTTGGGCACTGCACCCACTAAGCTGGTGATGCCCACAATGAACAACGAGTAGGCTTGCGCCAGCACTGGCTCTACATTGAATAGGTAAACTAAAATAGGAATTGACAAAATAGAACCCCCTCCGCCCAACAGGCCAAGCACCACGCCTACAAACACAGAAAACAAATAGCCAGTAAATTCAAGCACAACAATAAACTTACTGCTTCGCGTAGTCGAGCACAAACGAATCGGGGAATTGTTTTTTCAATCCACTCAAAAAGTTTTCCGCTTTTTCTTGAGAAGAGAATAACCCGAGAATGAGGCTGTAATATTTTACCCCGTTCACCACTTTTACTTGTACCGTTACTTTTTTCTTGTACTTGGCTTTCAGGCTTTCGGTAATGCGCAAAAGATTGGCAAGCTCCTGATACGTTCCAAGCTGCGCACCAAAACCTTTGGGGTCTGCTTTGCTGATGTCGAAATTATAAAACTCGCGGTCTTCCACCGACACGTGCTCTACCACCGCAGGCTGTGTTTTGCCTTTGCCATTGCCTGCGTCCACCACTTCTATTTTCACTTCGGCCACGCCTTGGTTGAAGTATCCTAATTTTTGTGCGGCCGATTTTGAAAGATCGATGATGCGCCCTTCCACAAAAGGCCCACGGTCGTTCACGGCAACTTCTATCGCCTCGTTGTTGGCCAGGTTGGTCACGCGCACCACCGTGCCGAAGGGAAGTGTTTTGTGCGCAGCCGTGAATTTATTGGCGTGGTATTTTTCTCCGCTGGCGGTGGCATGGCCTTCAAACGCATCGGCATAAAACGAGGCCTTGCCGGTTTGGGTTTGCGCCTGAGTGGTGTGTGTTGCCCATGCAAATAAAAAAATCAAAAATAAATTTTTCATAGTCAAATTGTTCGCTGGAAAATTAATGAAAAGTTTTGGGAGTTTACTTTGACCAGAGCTGTGGGTAGTGTCTCAGTTTGAAAATTAACTGAGACACTACCGAGCTGTGCAGAGCATGCCGTAGTAAAAAAAAGCGGCAATGAATACCTAAAGACGGGGGTTGCGACCAGGATACCGTTTGGTAGCTTTGTAAAAAATTCATTATGAAAAATGCTCTGCCCCTCCTTTTGATACTCGTGTCAATCGCAGCTTGCACCGATCGCAAAAATGAAATTGAAGCTGCCATGAAGCAATACGATCGGCTCACGTTTCACTTGGCAACCGACTCTATAGCCGACACCTATACGGCCAATGGCGAACTTGGCGGGAAAGGAATGAAAACTTTTATTGGCCGTGATTCCATACGCAAGTTTTTGAAACAATTTGAAGCGTCTCCGATCAAAATGATTTCCAATGGCACGAAGGCAAAGTCCATCACTTTCAAAAACGATACCGCTATTGTGGAAGGAACATACGAACAAAAAGCAAAACTCGCCCAAGGTGACACGGGCACTTATACCGGAACATTTTCTGCCCAGTGGCTTAAGGGCGAAGGGCGATGGCTGCTGCAAAAAATGTACACGGTGCCTACCAAACCACAAGCGACTATCAAATCAGTTTTGCTACGCCAACTCAAAACCACGCACACTCAAAAAGATTGGTTTGTGCCCGCCAACATTGCCGTAGAAGGACTGACTGCCAAGCAAGCGATGTGGACAGACGGCAGCGGCAACCACTCGGTTGGCCAATTGGCTACGCACCTCGTTTTTTGGAACGACCGCCTGCTGAAAGGTTTTAGGAACGAGCCTAAAGAAAAGTTCAGCGGCAACAACGAGGAAACGTTCAATTCATTCGATGAAAAAAGTTGGGATGAGACAGTAAAAAAATTAGACGGGGTTCTCACCGCATGGGAAATGGAAATCAAAAATGCCGATGAGACAAAGCTAAACGACTGGTACGAAAACATTGCCAACATGAACACACACAATGCCTATCACACCGGACAAATTATTTTTCTGCGCAAACTGCAAGGAAGCTGGAACCCCGAGAAGGGAGTGAAGTAAACTGGACACTGGATTCTAGTTACTGGTTGCTGGCAAAGTAACCAACAACCAGAATCCAGAATCCTATCTTAACTTGCAGCGATATTAATTTCGCCTATGCAAGTCAGCAGTCTCAAGCCCTCTTCACGGCTCGCCATCAACGGCATGGGGCGGATTGGCCGCACGCTGTTTCGTCTTCTCCATCACCACGATTCAATTCGTTGTGTGATTGCCGTCAACGATATTATGCCCAAGGAAAATTTAATTTATCTTCTCAAGTACGATTCCATCCGGGGAAATTTTGCTGGCGATATTCACGCTACTGCGAATGGGTTTAGTGTGGACGGCCACGATATTTTTTATAGCCAACAGCCCAACATTGAAAAACTTACTTGGCACGAACATTCCATCGATACCGTAGTGGAGGCAACGGGTCTCTTCACCAATTCAACCGAGGCTTCCCTTCACCTGGCCAACGGAGCAAAACGCGTTCTTCTTTCTACGTACAGTAAAGACATTCCTTCTACTGTTTGGGGAGTCAATCATTCAACCGTTAATCGCGATACCAAAATAATTTCACCGGGCGATTGCACCCTCAACTGCACTGCGCCCTTGATTGATGTGGTGCACAAAAATTTTGAGGTCAAGTCACTCCACATCAACGTGATCCAAGCGTACACCACTCGGCAAGAATTATTGGACAGCCCCTACAAAGGGTTGCGAAGAGGAAGAGCAGCAGGTCATTCTATTATTCCATTCGAAGTAAATATTGCTCCCGTTCTCGAAACAATTTTTCCATCGTTGAAAAACAAAATCGAATCCCTGTCCACGCGTGTGCCCGTGACGTGTGGTGCGCTGGCCGATATCTCTATGGTTCTCAGTAAGCCTACCAATGCGGAAGAAGTGAATTCAATTTTTTCAGAGGCGTCAGCCGGGGAGCTGAAAAACATTACGGCCATCACTTTTGAACCGATCGTCTCTTCTGATATTTTGAACAACCCACACTCTGGCACGCTCGATGGCCCACTCACCCGAGTGACCAACGGCAACCACCTCAAGCTGCTCGCTTGGTTTGACAATGAGTGGGGCTACGCCAACCGATTGCTCGATTGGCTTAATGTGCTGTGATTTTGATAGTGTGCATTTTCGTTCACCGAAATGTTCACAAGCGAATTAATATCCATTCAACTTTATGCAAGCTGTAAGCAAGCACACTTTTTACAATTGGCTCACTCTTTGCAGTCATCGTTTCAATTTCCAATTATGAAAACATTCATCGCCATTATTCTCTGGTGCATCTTGCTTGTGCTCTGCTGGCCGTTTGCATTGGTGCTGCTATTTTTGCTGCCAGTACTTTGGTTGCTGCTGTTGCCATTCAGGATTATTGGATTCACACTCGATGTCGTTTTCAAATTGATCGGCACTATATTGATGCTGCCCTTTCGGCTGTTGGGCGTACGCTGATTTATAAACTCAGGAATAGTTTGTTTCACTTTTTCAAAAACATATACCCCGTGGTCACATCGAGCATGGCCTTCAGCCCCGTGAGAAAGCCGCGTTCGTCAATCATAAAATCGGGGGTGTGGTGCGAAGGCATTTTTGCGGGGTCGATGTCGGATGGTTTTGCGCCCACAAAAAAATAAAGGCCCGGCACTTTTTCTTGGAAGAAAGCAAAATCTTCTGCGCCTGTCACCGCATGCTCCTCATTCACATTTCCGTTGGTGGCGAGTTTTAAACTCGGCAGCATTTTCGCAGCGAGGGCGGGATCGTTGTAGGTGATGGGCGTTTTTCGTTCAAACGAAACTTCGGCAGTGGCCCCGGCACTTTCTGCAATTTTTGTGGCCGTGAGTTTTATCTTCTCTTGAATTTTTTCTCGCATGCCGTTGTCCAATGTGCGGACAGTGCCAGCGAAAGTTGCTTCTTCAGGGATGATGTTTTCACGAATGCCCGATTGAATCCTTCCCACCGTGATCACGGCAGCTTCTTTGGTCAACTCTGTTTGTCGGCTGATGATTGTTTGTAGTCCTGTAATAATCTGGGCACTCGCCACAATGGGGTCGATGCCCATCCACGGAGAAGAGCCGTGTGCTTGCCTGCCTTTTACTTTTATTGTAAACCAATCCGAGGCGGCCATCATCGCACCGGGTCGATACGAAATCGAACCCACCGGGATGAGCGATTGAATGTGCAACCCAAAAACCACCTCTACTTTTGGGTTTTCGAGCACGCCTTCTTTTACCATCAGCGCAGCTCCACCTTCTTCGCCAACCGGTGCGCCCTCCTCGGCCGGTTGAAAAATAAATTTCACCGTGCCCTTCAACTCGTTTTTATTTTTTGAAAGTATTTCGGCTACGGCCATTAAAATAGAAATGTGCGAGTCGTGGCCACAAGCGTGCATCACCCCGGTCTCTTGCCCGTTGTAAATTGTTTTTTCTTTGGAGGCGAAAGGCAAGCTGTTGCGTTCCGTCACGGGCAGCGCATCGATGTCGGCACGCAAAGCGATCACGGGTCCCGGCTTTCCGGTTTCCAACAATGCCACCACGCCTGTCTTGGCAACGCCCGTCTGCACTTTCAGTCCAAGGGTTTGTAGGTGGGCCGCGATGTAGGCAGCCGTTTTATTTTCTTGGTTGGATAGCTCCGGGTATTGGTGAAAATGCCTGCGCCACTCAATCACTTTTTGTTCCATGTCTTTCGCCTGCTGATCGAGTTTAGTTTGCAGCTTGGGATTAACTTGTGCGATGGAGGGCAACGCAATGACAGTCAAAAAAAATGCGTATAAAAATTTCATGGTTTTTGGATTTGCAGCGCAATGTCTATAATGTTTTGCTCCGCGCAAACTATTTGGAATAAATCTCCTGCCCTTTGTTGTCCCACTCTTTGCGAATGTGGGGCTTGAAATCTTTATCGAAAGGTTCTTTTGAGTAAGCGATGATGCGCTTGCGTTTGCCGTTTGGGTAATTTTCTATCCAGTCGCCAATTTTTTCATTCCATTGATATTCGCCTTGCACGGCCACCGTTCCGTTTTCGTGCAGCATGTAGTAGTAGCCGTCTTTTTCATTGTACTCAATGGGCGTGACTTCCTTTAAATGCTTGCGCTCGTTGGGATCGTAATAGGTCACGTATGAATCTTTCGGCCAACCTTTATAAAATTTGGATTTGTCTTCTACCAAGTCTTGCCGATTGAAACGCATCCACCGTCCGTGCTTAGCACCTTTGTAAAAAATCCCTTCTTCTACTACCACCGGGCCACTTAGTTTTTTGTAAGGGCCATGCAGCAGCACTCCCTTCTTGGGGTCGAACGAAGAGGACTTACGAACTTCCCTACGGGTATAATCGTACCAATAAATATCGCGGGCAAAGCCAGTAAACTTTTCGTCTTTCTTTTTCAGCACATAAAAAAGTTCCAGCACCATCTTGTCGCCAAAGCCCTTTCGGGTAAATCCTTTTTTGGTTTTGATCCCATAAAAAGTTTTACGCTTTGGTTTTTTCTTTTTGGTGGCAATGGGCTCATCAATTTTTTCTTCGAGTGTGAGCAGTTTGAAAGGCTTGTCGGTATCAAAAGTGAATTGTCCCTCTTGTACGCGCGGCTCGTTGCCTTGCGCAAAGCAATAAGCCGGTGCTAACAAAAGGAACAAAAATTTTCTCATCTGTAGGAGAAACGAAATTAATCAAAAAGTATTTTGAAGGACGAAGGCTTTTTAAAACTTGATTTTGCCCTCCATCGTAAACGCAACGCTTTTACTCAATATCATTTTTTGGGTTCCCTCCACCCGATAACTTGAAAGCAATGACAGCCCCTGTCGCTCGTCAAAGGTAAGGGTGAGCTTTCGCGAAGTAGCGTACATCAAGTTTTTTTCTTCGAATGAAGATTCAATCCGTTTTAGTTTTTTAAAATCTTCTTGGTAAAAAAACTTGACCACCCGCACGGGCGATTTCATTTTCGTGGTGTACGTTCTCACCCACAAATTGCTGTGTGTGTCCTTACTTATTTCAAGCTGATACGCATCTTTGTACAACGGTTTGTTGATCACATCCAATTGCTGAAACGCATCCAGTTCGTGTTTCCATTGTGTCGTATCGGGTGAGATGGCAACCGAATCGCGTACTTTGCCCAACGAGGTTTTTTTTATGACCGCCACTTTGGCGTTGCTCAGTTTTACAATCTGCGCCTGCACCAAACTGTCAAAGTCAAAATAGGGTTTGTCGTATTTTAAATTTTTGTTGTTGCACGAAGCCAGCAACATGGCTACGGTCAGAAGTAAAAATAATTTTTTCATAACTATTGTTCGATCAACCCTTGGCCGGTCATTTCTTTCGGGATGGCAATGCCCATCAGCGCGAGGATCGTGGGCGCAAGATCGCCCAGCTTGCCGTCATTAATTTTGCCGTGATAATTATCGTCCACCAAAATACACGGCACCAAGTTGGTGGTGTGTGCGGTGTTGGGTGTGCCATCGGCATTGATCATCATGTCGGCATTGCCATGATCGGCAATAATAATGGTGGCGTATCCGTTTTGGCGCGCAACTTCTGTCACTGCTTCGTTGCACTGATCAACAATTTCACATGCTTTGACAGCCGCTGCAAAAACACCCGTATGGCCCACCATGTCGGGGTTGGCAAAATTCAAACAGATAAAATCGGCTTCTCTTTTTTGCAATTCAGGAATAATTTTATCGCGAATATCAAAGGCACTCATCTCGGGTTGCAAATCATACGTGGCCACTTTGGGCGAAGGGCACATGATGCGCGACTCGCCCGCAAAAACTTCTTCGCGCCCTCCAGAAAAAAAGAAGGTCACGTGCGGGTATTTTTCTGTCTCCGCAATTCGGATTTGTTTCTTGCCCGCCTTCGATACGATCTCGCCCAGTGTGTTGTTTAAGTTGTCCTTGTCAAAAATCACTTTCACCTCCTGAAAAGAATTATCGTAGTTGGCCATCGTGACATAATACAATCTCATTTTTTTCATTCCCTGTTCGGGAAAATCATTTTGAGTGAGTGCCACGGTGATCTCGCGGCCACGATCGGTGCGAAAGTTGAAACAGATCACCACATCGCCCTCGTTGATCATCGCCACCGGGCTGCCCGATTCATTGACCATCACCATTGGCTTGATGAACTCATCCGTCACTCCTTCATCGTACGATTCTTGAATAGCCTTCCATGCATCCGTTGATCTTTTGCCTTCGCCTTTCACCATCACATTGTAAGCGAGCTTCACACGTTCCCATCGCTTGTCGCGGTCCATCGCATAGTAGCGCCCCACGATGCTCGCCAGCTGCCCCGTTGTTTTACTCAAATGGTTTTGCAAATCGTTAACGAAGGCCAATGCGCCTTTCGGATCCGTATCGCGGCCATCGGTAAAAGCATGAATAAAAAGGTTTTTTACCGAGTTGTTCTTTGCAATGGTGCAGATTCCTTTCAAGTGATCGATGTGCGAGTGTACACCTCCATCAGAAACCAGCCCGATCAAATGAATGGCTTTGTTTTTTTCTTTCGCGTAAGCAAACGCACCAAGCAATACCGGATTGCTGTCGAGCACTTTTTCTTCCACAGCTTTGTTGATGCGCACCAAATCTTGGTAAACCACGCGGCCCGCCCCGATGTTCATGTGGCCCACTTCGCTGTTGCCCATCTGGCCTTCGGGCAAGCCCACCGCCAAGCCCGATGCTTGCAATTTGCTGTGTGGATATTTTTTGTACAGCGAATTGATGTATGGAGTTTTGGCCGCATCAATGGCTGACACTTTTAAATTTTTTGCAATGCCCCATCCATCGAGGATCATTAATAAAACTTTTTTGTTCATGGGAATTCAAAAAAATATAATAGTTAAAGTTCAATTGCTTTTAACCCCCTCATCCTTCGGGGTGGGCAGGGGTGAGGTTTCAAAACCCATCGTCCTCTTTTTTCTTCTCCTCTTTCTTGTCTTTCTTTTTGGCAGCAGAAGTTCCACTAGCTAAATCATAAGGAGCTTCGAGGCCGTAGTAGTTCAATCGGAATTTGTTGATCCACGCCAGTGTCTCGTCATTGCTGCCCGGGATGAACACGAGCTCGCCCACTTTAGCTTTGCTTGCATTTGTTTTTTTTGTGATCAAGTCATTGAACAATTGATTGGACGACTGCACCATCAGCCGGTTGTCTTCGTAGCCGAAATAATACCACGCCTCAGGCGAAGCTTTGAAGAACACATGAAAGACGGGCGCACCGTCTTCGTTCTTGCGAATTTCCATAACCCCTTCAAAGCCTCCGTTGATGTCGTTGCGACCAATGTTGCTCACGCCAATCGCGCCTTCGCTGTAAAATGCCTTCTTCGCTTGCGACCATTTGAAATTCACATTCGAGAACACAATGGGCGCGGCAAGTTGCGGCACGGTGGCCAACGAAGTATAGCTCTGTTGTGATTTCTGCTCGTAGTCTTTCGCCACTTTTTCGCCTACGATGTTGGCGATTTTATAAAGCAATTCAGTTTGATCGCCCAGCCCATCGCTGGCACCTTCATTCTTGATCACCTCTTGCAAGTTCAAGGCCATCATCTGATAAGCAGCCGCAGGCAAGTTCATGTCGGCCAAGAGAAGCGAATTCATTTTGATGTCGTTCGTTTCTAAATTTCCAGAGCCAATCGCGCTGGCCGTGATGCTGAAATCTTTGGAGCTTTTAAAAAAAGTGACTGGCCCTTCAAAGTGAACTTCTTGTTTGTCTTCGTTATAATTAAAAACTTTTCCAGATAATTTTTCGCCTGCCGCTTTCTGTCGGTCTTCTATCTTAAACTCACCGCTCTCTTTATCGAAATGCAATGTGCCACTGGGCAAAAAGAAGTCCTCATCGTTTTCATCTTTTTTATCGGATACAAAAGAGATGTATAAACTATTATCAGAAGCATAATGCAATCCCGCCTCTGCTCTGCGCCCGCCTTCGGTGAGAGCCTTGTCGAAGTCGAGGTAAATTTCTTTTTCATCACCGCTCTGATCGTAGGCCAGCCAGGTGTCGTAGTTTTTTATTTTGCGCAAATCCAATTTCACAAAACCTTTGAGTTGCAAGGCCGGGCGTGTGGCGTACATCACCATGTCGCCTTTATAGAAGATGCGGGGGGCGGCCAATATTTTGTCTTTGTCAGCCACCGCACCATTGGCCACCGTCTGCATCGAAGCTTGCAGTTTGCTTCTTTTCTTTTTGGCTTCTTCGGCAATCGGCTCCAAGTGAAAGTCGGTCATCTTGATGGCAAACGTGTCGCTGGCAGCATTCACATACTGATAGGTGGCATAACCCGAAAATTCTTTTCGCGAAATAATGTCCACCACACCGTGGGTGAGGCGGTGATAGCCGTTGAGCGTATCGAGCACGATCACCGTATTTTTTAGCTGGCCGATCTTGGAGTTTTCCAAAATTAAGATCTCATTGTTTTCAGGAGTGATCTTCGCATCGGCCACAATGATGTACGGAATGCCGCTCACTTTCAATTGCTGTGCACGAATGTCGTACTCCGCTTTCTCTGCACTGAAGCGCAGGGAGTCGAGGTCTTTGCGTGTGGTATAGAAATACGAGTTTTCGATTGGCACATTGGCTGCCTTGGTCATTACAATTTTTTGCGTAGTCAAATCCCAGCGCGCTTGCGGAATAGACGTTTTGAATTGAGCGTACGGAAATTCTATCGCGGCCACGCCCTCCACCTCAGGGCTGATCGTAGCAAAATTTTGTGCGAGATCAAACTTCAATCGCACATCATTGCCAGCTAGCGCAGGCTTGTCGGGGTTGCCCGTCTTCACTTCAAAGCGGGCATGGCGTGCGCCAAAATCTTTGGACGAAAAATTCAGCTCGCGGCTCACCACCTCAGAGCCGCGCGTGCTGATGCGTCCACTGCCGCTCACTCCTTTTTTTGAAACCACAAGATTGCCGCTAAGGGTGGCCGTTTTTTGATAGAGTGAAAATGGCTCTTTCAAATTTTTCACTTTGAATTTGTCTTGCTTCGGAAACCACTTCATCTGATAATCAGTAAAAGTCATTTGCGGAAAATTCACTGCGCCTATTTGCTTGTCCTTGATTTCGCCAACATTTCCCTTGGCTAGTACGGAGTCGGGGTACATCACAAAATCATTCGACTCAACGGAGGCTGCGAGGTAATCAATTTTTCCAACGGCACGGATGCCCGCGTTGTCCATGTTTATCGCGCCAAATAATTTTCCCTCGCCCAAAAATAAATTGTAGCCTTGCTTGGGCACCACGTGTGTAAAGCCCAGCGACTTGTCGGACATGGTGTGCAATTTTTCTTTGAAGCTGGGGACCATGCCGCTCGACACAAACGTGCCTTCAAAGTTGATCGAACCGGGGTCGGCATCGTTCAAGCTGTCCAACTTAAAAGGCGGCACCACAAAAAACACCGAGCGATCATATGCACCGTTGAGTACTTCTTTGCGGTCGAAGTAGATCACACCGCCTGCGCTCGCATCCAATCGTGGAAAGTTTGGATATTTTATTTTCCCCGATTTGTTATCGGGCCGATTGATATATAGAGTGCCCGAAGTTTTGTTGGCCGATGCTTGCAGCCCACCTGCTGCGGCCGCGGTAGAGTCTGCTCCCACCATGGAGTTGTTCACGCGCCTACGGGTGCCATCTTTTTCATTTACATAAAATCGAATGGAGTCGATGTGGTTGAGGTTTACAAAAAAACTATCGTACTTCAGCGTAAAATCCTTTCCGGTAATTTCAAAGTTGCCTGCGTTGATGGTTCCTTTAAATTTCAAATCGCGGTTGTGCAAAAACGTGATGACGCTGCTATCAGGCTTCACCACCACATTGAGCGAGTCGCTCACTTTAAATTCTTCTACACCATGCACTGTCATGGTATTTTTTTTGAAATTGATCGTGGCGTTGGCAACCGTATCGGCCAGCGAATGGATCTTCATGTTGTCATAGTCTGCTTTGCCTTTGGCGGCTTCCAAAAAATGCATGGCCTTGTCCTTCACATGGATCTTGCCTGTGCGCGCATCGTAGTCGATCATCCCTTTTTGCGAAAGGAAATCAGCGGCCATGCGCGCAGTGCCTACACTTCGCTTGGCATCGGTCAGTTCATAAACCGAAAAATCTTGGGTGTTCGACCGGACGGCATAATTGACCATCAGCGCCAACGGATGAAAATCAAAACTCTGCTCGCGCAGTTGTCGGAAATCTTCGGGATCATAAAAATCATGCGACTCGATGATCATGGGCGACACGTGCGCACTGCCTGCTACAAACAAATCCATGCTGTCCGATTTTAAATCCCACCGCACTACATCGGCTGTGAAATCAATTCCAAAATAAGAAGACGAGAAAGGTGCTTTGCGCAATGGCGTTTTGTCTTTGGTGAGCGTGAGCCGCTGCTTGCCCGTGTGGTAGCGCATCTGCATGGAAGGATGCACGAGGGTGTCGTTGCCTTGAAAGATCACCATGCGCGCACTGTTGGCAAGGATCAACGAATCTTTAAACACAAACGAAGTTGATACCGCTTTGAATTTTCTATCCGATTCGCTGCTGACCTCAATAGTGGCAGGCTTGCCGCCCACCGAACTGCTCGTCATCACAGCGCCTTCCAATCCAAAACCGCCCGCGTATTTCAATTGGTCTGATCCGAGGCCAAGGATCGTAACATTATTTTCGTAGGACTTGAACCGAGGGAAAGCGGCTGATTTTTTTCCGTTGTGCTTGATGCTCCGAAATTCAAAAACGCCCTGCACTTTTCCGGGCAAGCGACCTACGTAAGTTATTTTGCCTTGCACCGCATTCAATGAGGCCTGTGCCGTTTTAAAATTATATTGATTGAATTCGTAATACACGGAGTCGGCTCCGAGCCCCGCAGGAGACCAATCGAACTTGCCACCCTCGCCAACAAAAACCCGATCGCGAAGTGAGAATGTCCCTCTCGTATTTTTTATAAAAGCAGAATCGTAAGGGGTGATAAAATTAAGTGACACACTTTTGAAAACAATGACAGGCCCGAGCAGCTTGGGCTGTATGATCGGCCGCTGCCAGTTGGGCAATGTGGCTGCAATGGAGTCCGCTTTCGGGTCGTACACCACTTGCGTAGTGTCGGGAGCGGCACGTTCAAAAAAATCAAACGTGTACTCATCTTCGCTGGCGCGCAATCGAAAATATTTTTCATAGTTGAGCGCATGGTGTTCAAAAAAATCGCGCGACTGATGAAGGAAAATATTGGTTTGGTTAATGGTGTTTTTTTCGATGGCCTTGCCCGCCACGGTGATGAAAGCCGAAAGCCGTTGTGCTTCTATTTTTTCAATGTCCACTGCGGCCACAATCGCTCCATAATAATTGACAAAATGCGGCTGCACCCGGTAGCCCTTTTTTTTCATCAACCGCGCCTGTCTTTTAATCATCGTCTGCTGGTCGGGGCCAAGGTTGATCCACGTCCCGCCAAACGAAGCACCAATAGAAGAAGCGTCAATGCCTTTGGTATTCTCCAATGCAATGCGCACACTGTCTTGAAAAGCAAGTTGCACAGGCTGGTCGGTTTGCGCTTGCGCAGTGCCGCACCAAGCAAAGAAAGCGAAGAGGTATGTCAGTTTTTTTTTCACGCCACAAAGGCTTGAAAGTTCGGAAATAAATGGCGAAAGTTCTAACCCTGCTGGGCTATGAAAGGCAAACGATGAAAGGTTATGAATTATTTTTTGAACAAGATGGCTATAATCAATAATGGCCAAAACAAGAATGAATAATGACGGCCTCTTCTGTTACTTTGTAAATCAACCGATGCTCGTCATTGATCCTTCTTGACCAAAAGCAGTATAATTTCCTTTTAGCGGTTCGGGTTTTCCTATTCCTTGAAATGGATTTGTTTGAATATCATTGATCAACTCAAAGACTTTAAAAGCTAAATTTTGATTGCCCGACTTGTAGCGTCTCATATCCGCAATAGCATCAGGAGCAAAGGTCACTTTTTTCATTGACCAACTACCCCTTAATGAATTCTTCTAACTCGGTCATCGTGAAGGTCACTCCCTTTCCAGATTCAATGTCGGCAATAGACTTCTGTACTCTATTCCAATATTCTTCATTGCTCTCTTTGCGATCATCAAGATCATGAACCGCAATGGTCACATCGGCATTTCTATCTTTCAATAAAGCCCTTATTTTTTTGAACAACTCCTCATTGAATTCAGAAGAAGGAATTTTGATAATCGCATCCATTTCAATTCATGGTTATACAAAACTAACAATAATTCTGCGGCTCTTTCAAATGGTTTTCTTCAGCAACACACAAGCCCATGTCTCGCGCACATCGCTCGATATTTCGGTCAAGCCGAATGCTGATGCGTGCATGCTCAGGTCGGCAATATCTTTTTCATAAAATCCACTCAACAACAAATGGCCGTGTGGCAAAAGTGCCTCGGCATAATTTTTCATTTCATTCAACAAAATATTGCGATTGATGTTGGCCAGCACAATCTCAAATTTATTTTCAAATTTTAGTTCCGTAATTTTTCCTTGGCGGATGCGGATATTGTGGCAATGATTGATCTCCACATTCTCTTTTCCATTTGGCACGCTCCATTCGTCAATATCAAAAGCCTCGATATGCTTTGCGCCCAGCTTGCTCGCCATGATGGCGAGGATGGCCGTGCCGCACCCTGCATCCATCACGTGTTTGTCGCGATGGTCTAACCGCATTTGGTTTTTCAACATCAGGTACGTGGTCTGATGGTGGCCTGTGCCAAACGACATCTTGGGCGTGATGATGATCTCGTACGGGAATTTATTTTCTATTTTATGAAACGCTGCGCGCACCAAGCATTGATTTTCTACAAAGATCGGCTCCACATTTTTTTCCCACTCTTCGTTCCAGTTTTCTTTTGGGACTTTGTCTTCCAAAAAAGACAACGGAGAAACATGATGGTATTTCTCTTTGACCAACGCGATGACAGACCCATCAACTTTTTCTTCTTCGCCATACGCTTCAAACCCTTGGTCGGTTTCCATGAACGTATCAAAACCGGCTTCGGCAATTTCGGCCATGAGGATTTCAGCAAACGCTAAATCGCAGACTACTCGGAGACGTGTGTAGTACATACATTTTTTTTGAACGGGCAAAAGTGCCGATTCATTTGGGATTTATCAAGATGGGATTATCCATTCGTTAAAACACCTTACCTTTGCCCGATGCTTTCTGTTCAAACTTTTACGTTCAACGCCTTTTCTGAAAACACGTATGTAGTCCATGACGAAACACGCGAGGCCGTCATCATCGACCCGGGCTGCTACGGGCGCGAAGAGCAAGAAGAACTGAGTGCGCACATCGAAGCAAAAAAACTAAAAGTAAAATTCGTTCTCAACACGCATTGCCATATCGACCATGTGCTGGGCAATGATTTTGCAAAAGATAAATACCACGCCCCGCTGCTGGTCCACCCCATTGAAGAAGCGGTGTTGAAAGCCGTAAAAAACTACGCGCCCGTTTATGGATTTGATGGCTACCGCGAGGCCACGCCCGATCAATTCATTACCGAAAAAGACACGATCACGTTTGGCAACACTACGTGGAAAATTTTATTTCTCCCCGGTCATGCGCCCGGGCACATCGGATTTTATGACGAAAGAGAAAAAATAATTTTTAGTGGCGATGTGCTTTTCGCCAACAGCATTGGCCGCACCGACTTGCCCGGTGGCAATTTTGATACGCTCATTCAAAGCATCCATCAAAAATTATTCACACTCCCCGATGACGTGTTGGTTTATCCCGGCCACGGCCCCACCACTACATTGGGCGAAGAGAAAATTTCCAATCCATATTGCGCTTTAAGTTTGATCCGATGAAACTGCTCAGGCACCTGCCCAACGCGCTCACCTGTGGCAACTTGCTTTGCGGTTGTCTCGGCATCGTCTATTGCCTCGAAGGCCGCGATGTGCCCATTGCGTATTTTGTTTGGGCTGCCGGGGTGTTTGATTTCTTCGATGGCTTTGCCGCACGTTGGCTCAAAGTGACTTCGCCCATCGGCAAGGAGCTCGACTCGCTGGCCGACATGGTGAGCTTTGGTGTGCTGCCTGCGTTGGTGATGTACAAAATGATGGCCGCTTCATCCGTCAATGTTTATCTCCCTTTCATTGCGTTTATGATTGCCGTTTGCTCTGCCTTGCGGCTCGCTATTTTTAATGTGGACGAGGCACAACACGATTCGTTCAAAGGGTTGAACACCCCAGCCAACACGATCTTCATCACTTCTCTTTCATTTTTATCGGGCGCGGTTGGATCACTCGTTCAACGCGATTGGGTATTGGTTTCGATCACGGTTATATTTTCTCTGCTGCTCGTATCGCGCCTCGATATGCTAGCCTTCAAGTTCAAAGACTTTTCGTGGCAGCACAATAAACTGCGATTTACTTTTTTGGCCTGCGCGGTATTACTCCTAATGGTGTTGGGCAAACCTGCGCTGCCGCTAATCATACTAACTTATATCGCATTTTCGTTAGCAGGAAAAATAGTGAACTTGAAAGGCTAAGGATTATATTTTTCTCCGTGTTTAAAAAAAACCTCAGTTTTATTTTCACCATGGCGATCGTCTGTCAAACGTTCGCGCAGTCTTCCGTTTTAAGCTCGGGCAGTTGGTCTAAATTTTCGGTGACCACCGAAGGCGCGTATCGAATTGATTATGCTACGTTGCAAAAAGCAGGCATCGATCCAAGCAAGATCAATCCAAAAAATATCAGCTTGTTTACTGGCCAGCCTGGCATGTTGCCACAGCCCAATAGCGCACCACGCATTGCGGATCTTGCCGAAGTGGCAATTATGGTGGTGGGCGAAGCCGATGGGAAATTTAATACTGGCGACTATATTTTATTTTATGGGCAAGGGGTCGATGCCTTTGGGTTTGATCCGAAAAGCAATTCGTTCGGCTATCAAAACAATTTGTACTCCGACAAAAATTTTTACTTTCTCACTGTTTCCACTTCGCCTGGCAAAAGACTTTCTTCGCGCAGCAACCTTGCGGGGAATTTTCCCGTCATCAATCAGTTCGATGACTTTGCTTTTTATGAAACCGAAAAATACAATCTGCTGCACTCGGGCCGGCAATGGTTTGGCGAACAGTTCGATCAATCATCCACACTCATTATCCAGTTTGATGTGGCGGGCATAGTGCCCAGCTCCACGATCAAATTAGTAAGCCATGTGATGGCGCAGTCCATCACCAACTGCTCGTTCAATGTTTTGTTCAATAACAGCGCGGTGCTCACACAACTTGTGCCAGCCGTTGTCAACACACCGTATGCCACCAAAGGCAATGTGGTAGCCGACACGCTCTTAATCAACGAGGCTGCTGTCAATGCTGCCTCGCAGACGGCACAACAAATAAAATATCAGTTCAACAAAGGGGGGCCTGGCATTTCTATCGGCTACCTGGATTATGTGCTGTTCAGCATGCAAAGAACACTGGCCCTGTATGGCAACGAAACTATTTTTGTCTCTGCCGCCAGCACGGCCAATGCGACCTCTACTTTTCAAATCAATTCGGTGGCTTCCTCTTCTTTGGTTTGGGATGTGACCGATCCTATTCAAATTAAAAATCAAACGGTGCAATGGAGCAGTAATGTGTTTACATTTTCTACCACCACCGACTCGTTGAAAAAATTCATCGTATTCGACCCGTCAAAAATTCCGCTCGTTGTTTTTGAATCAAAAGTGGTCAACCAAAATCTTCATGGGGTTACTTCAGCCGATTTGCTGATCATTGCGCACCCTTCTTTATTAAGTCAGGCGCAGCGGTTGGCAGCGCATCGGCAAAGTCACGACCAATTAATTTGTGTAGTAGCTACGACCGATGCCATCTACAACGAGTACGCTGGCGGCAAGCCCGATCTCACGGCCATTCGCGATTTCATTCGCGATGTTTATAAAAAATCAAATGGCCAATTAAAATATGCGTTGCTCTTCGGCCGTGGTTCGTACGATTACAAAGCCCGTGTTTACGAAAACACCAACCTGGTGCCGATCTACGAATCGTACAATTCCCTTGATCCACTTTCTACGTATTCGTCTGATGACTACTTTGGGTTTCTCGAAGACACCGAAGGGGCGTGGCCCGAAAACCCGGCAGTGAACTATTCGCTCGACATTGGCATTGGCCGCATCCCCGCAAAAAATTTGACAGAATCAAAAATTGTCGTTGACAAATTGATCGACTACGATACTAACCCAAAGCGTTTCGGTCCGTGGCGCAGCGATATACTTTTTGTGGCCGATGATGGTGACTTTAATATTCACCAAAATCAAGCCGATCAATTGGCCGACAATGTAGAGCTGACGCACCCGGAGTTCAATGCAAAAAAACTTTTTTTGGATTATTACAAACAAATATTGAAGCCCACTGGGCAGTTTAGTCCGGAGGCGAGCAAGGTACTCGACTTGGCGGTGCGCGAAGGGGTGGCGTTGGTAAATTATACGGGGCACGGATCGGAATACGTATGGACACAAGAGCAAATCCTCACCCCTGAATTAGTTCAAAGCTGGAAGAACGCGCCAAGGTATCCTTTGTTTGTTACGGCCACGTGCGAGTTTGGCCGCAATGACGACCCGTCCATTATTTCTTCAGCAGAAGTGGCCGTGTTGCAAAAGAATGGAGGCGCCATCGGGATGGTCACCACGGCAAGGCCGGTAAACTCGAGCACCAATTTTCAATTGAACCAAGCCTTCTATCAAGCCCTGTTTACCAAATCGAACAATATTTTCCAACGGTTGGGCGACATCATGCGCAACACCAAAAACAACAGCGTGAACGGAGTGGCCAACCGAAATTTTTCGTTGCTGGGCGATCCCTCCATGAAGCTCGCTTTCGCGGATAATCAAGTAGTGGCTACACAGATTAAGACTACTGCGGGTACAGATTCACTCAAGGCTTTGTCGCGCGTGGCGATACTTGGAGAAGTGCAACGCAACGGAAGCAGGCTCGCGAACTTTAGTGGCACCGCGTACGCATCGGTGTACGACCAGCTTCAAAATTTTGTAACGCGTGGCGACCCAGACGAAAAGGTGAACGCCCCATCACCCCCTTATCATTTTACGCAGCGTACCAATAAATTATTTCAAGGTTCGGTCTCGGTTACTCAAGGAACTTTTCAATTTGATTTTATTGTGCCTGATAATTTGATCGCCAATTATGGCAAAGGAAAATTAAATTTATATGCCAGTGCCACCGATGCCACCGAAGCCACTGGCAAAGAAATTAATTTTGTGGTAGGAGGGAAGGAGCTATCGCCATCGCCCGACACAACGCCACCTGCAATAAAACTTTTCGTGAGCGACACCACTTTCGTGGAAGGGGGCACGGTGGGGCACAACACGCAATTGGTAGCCCTGCTTGCCGACAACAGTGGCATCAGCACGGCATCGGTCAATCCGCAAAACGATATGGTTGCCACACTCGATGGCAAATGGAATTATGTAGTGAATGATTTTTATTCAACCGACAAAAATAATTTTCAAAAAGGCACGGTCGTTTATCCGTTAGACACATTGAAAAAAGGGAAACACCAACTCTCACTTTCGGTATCCGATACGTATAACAACCGATCTACCCTATCAATTAATTTTTATGTGACCGATGGCACAAACATTATCATCAATGACTTTGGCAATTTCCCCAATCCATTTTACTCCACGCGAGAAAGCACCACTTTCTATTTTACCCATACCCGTGCTGGCGAAGACCTTGAGGCGACTTTGACAGTTTATGATCTTACTGGACAGCCGTTGGCCACAGTCGGTTACTCCGTTCCATCAAGTCCCTATCAAGTAGAATTGGAACCGTGGAAAGGAGAGACCACAGAAGGAATAAAATTTAGAGCGGGGATATACGTAGCAAGGCTCTCGGTTCGTTCACTTGCCGATGGCGCACAAAATGAGCGTGCCGTTAAACTTATTATATTGAATTGATTACCTTTAAAGCTGGAAACATCTTATGAAAAAAATTGTATTTAGTGGGCTATTAATCGTCTTGACAGTGGTGTGCGTGAAAGCACAAATTAACGGAAGTGTGATTGGCCAAGATTCTACAAACCATGTGATCACCACCGCTGTTCCCTTTCTTACCATCACCCCCGATTCGCGCGCGGCTGGCATGGGCGATGTAGGTGTGGCCACCTCGGCCGATGCCAACTCGAGCTATTGGAACCCGGGCAAACTTGCTTTCATCGAAAAGGGTTTTGGCTTTTCTACTTCGTACACGCCTTGGCTTGCCAAGATTATTAACGACATGAAACTTTTGTACCTCACGGGGTTCTACAAGATCGACCATGAGCAAGCGGTGTCTGCCTCCCTCAAGTATTTTGATATGGGCAATATTGATTTTAGAACCGCAAGCAATATTGAAAACGGCCGCTACAACCCGCGCGAATTTGCTTTTGATGTGACCTACTCGCGGTTGCTGACCGAGCATTTTAGTTTGGGTGGAACACTGCGCTATGTGCGCTCGAACTTGACGGGAGCTAACCCAAGTTTCCCCGATGCGCGTGCCGGCAATTCAGTCGCAGTGGACATCGGTGGGTATTACACAAAGCAATTTGCTTCACGCAATGCCTCGCTCTCGTTGGGCGCATCAATCACCAACATCGGGTCTAAAATGACTTACACAAGTGCTGCCAATAAAGATTTCATTCCAACCAATCTGCGGATCGGTGGTGCCTACAAAACTGAACTCGATCCAAAAAGCAACCTGACGTTTGCATTGGACTTCAATAAGCTAATGGTGCCCAGCCGAAATCCGGGAAGTAGTTCAAAACCTTTACTCAACGGAATTTTTGGATCTTTCTCTGATGCCCGTGGCGGCTTCTCTGAAGAACTACGAGAGATTTCTATCGCTTCGGGAATGGAATATTGGTACGACAATTTCCTTGCGGCCCGCCTTGGTTATTTTTTCGAAGCCAAAGACAAAGGCAATAGAAAATACATTACCGCTGGGGTCGGCTTCCGTTATGAAAGTGTCAACCGCGATCTCTTTGGCCTTGACATCGCATACATGGTGCCCACCACGGTAGGTCAAAATGCGTTGGCCGAAACCATCCGCTTCACCTTGTTTTATGTGCTCCCCGTCAAGGAAGTGAAACAAACGGAATCAGTAACCGATTGATTTTAAATGTTGGATCGCTCTCTTGCTCCTGCTTTTTCTAAAAAAAATTCTTTCGATCTCCCTCGGCCAGAGGTCATCAAACTACACGATAATCTTGATCTTGTTTTTTTAGGAAATCTCCAGCAAGATGTTTTCAAGCTTGAAATAATTTTCAAGGCGGGGAAATGGTACGAGACCAAGCCTGGCGTTTCGCATTTCACTTCGGTCATGCTCGACAAGGGCACGGCTCAAAAATCTTCTAAGCAAATTGCCGAACTGTTTGATTACCACGGAGCACAAATAGAAATTTCACCCGGCTACGATTTTGTGTCTGTTTCATTGTACGGCTTAACGAAACACTTTCGTGAATTGCTCCCCGTGTTTATCGAAATACTTACTACTCCATCTCTTCCTCAAAACGAATTGGATTTACAAAAGGGAATATTTATCCAGCAACTAGAGGTAAGCAACAAAAAAAATAGCGCGGTGGCATCAAAGTTAATACGTAAAAATATTTTTGGTGGGGCACATCCTTATGGGAATTCAATTGAGAAAACCGATGTGCTTAATTTAAGTCAAGAGAATCTTCAGGGTTATTTCACTAATTATTTTTCTGCTCACGAAATCTATTTGATCGGGAATTTTGATTCATCGCAAGTTCAATGGCTTGTGACTGAGCTTCATTTACTGAAGAAAGATTCCGTTCATGTCAATCACGAATTTGCCATTCAAAATCAAGTTGTAATTCAAAACGTAACTACACTTGATAGTGTACAAAGTTCTATCCGGCTCGGCAAGCCTGTTATAAACAGAGCTCATCCCGATTACTTTGCCTTGTTGCTGCTCAACCATATTTTGGGTGGCTACTTCGGCTCACGCCTAATGAAAAACATACGCGAAGCAAAAGGATTAACTTACGGAATATATTCTTCCATCAATCCATTCAAAAACGACTGTATGTTTTCTATCGGTGCCGATGTCAACAAAGACAAACTGGAACTGACGATCAGTGAAATAAAAAAAGAATTAGAGTCGCTCTCGCAAAAGTTGATTCCAGAAAACGAACTCATTATTTCTAAGAATCATTTGCTCGGAAGCTTGCAATTAGAAGTGGCCAATCCTTTTACTTCCTTCGATAAAATAAAAAATTTAAGACTCAATCAATTGAGCGAAGGTTATTATCAAAATCTTTTTAGTTCGGTGCAAGCTGTAAGTCTATCTGCATTACAAACAACATCTCAAAAATACTTGAGCATCGATGATCTGTTCGAAGTCACGGTAGGTTAATTCTATATTGAATTCTGCACACTTGTTGTCCTCATCCCTTCGGTCAATAAAAATGCCCCCGGCTTTCGCTGGGGGCATTTTATAAAAAGTCAGGCAACGACTTACTCTCCCGGGTCTTACCCTAGTACCATCAGCGCTGGTGGGCT
>JAYWDN010000074.1:0-31821 GCA_043780615.1 Bacteroidota bacterium
CTCTGCCCAGATCAAGGAAAAACACATGATTGATTTTTCAGGACTGTTGCCGGAGTCACGCATTTCTTCTTCGCCCAACGCCAATCCTCAATTACCCAACCTGAAATCGTGCTTGTTCTGGTCGCCCAAGATGGTGATCAAAGGAAACGAAGAGCTTTCGTTTACTACTTCAGACGATGTGGGGGATTTCAAAATCCAAATCTCAGGGATCACCGATGATGGTGTGCCGTTTTATTCTGAACATCCATTCAGCGTAAAATTTGCCGGGAATTAATTTTCAAGGATTAAAAACATGGACTTGTGAAGGAGTGACTACATAGTTGAGTGCGATGTCGTGTTTGGTTGAAGGAATGAGGTCAGCAGACTCAAAAAATGAAAGCCCGACTTTTTTGCAATCGGGGCGGCACTGTGCGATGAACCGATCATAATATCCCTTGCCATACCCAACTCGATGTCCCTTTTTATCGAAGGCTAGCAAGGGCACGATCACTAAATCAATTTCTTGCGTTGGCGTTTCCTTTCCGAATTTCGGCTCGGGTATGCCCCATTGGTTCTCTGCAATTTGCTGTTTGCCTTCAAAGTAAAAGCTGATCAAACGGTCTTCACCATCTATCTTTGGAATGGAAATACGAACGTGCAAAAAATCTTTTTTTAACCGATCAATAATCAACCAAGTGTTGGGTTCTTTTTTGGAAACGATCGGGAGAAAAATGTGGAGGCACTTGACGGCTGATAAGTCAACGAACGAAAAAAAAAGTGAGCAAAGTTTTTTGTTGAGTTGTTCATATTCTAGTAAGGTCAGCCTCTGCCTTAGCTTTAGATATTCACTACGTATCTCTTGTTTGCTCTTCACGGCACCATCACATTAAACCTAAAGTCCAGCGGATCAAAATGGTGGATGAGCTTTTGAATGAACTGAGTATCCTGCTGATAGAAATTCAAAAAATTGTCGGTGCGCTCCTGAGGACTGCCATTAGGAAAAAGAAAATCTTTGACTGCCTCCAGTTGCTTTAGCTTGTCGGCCTGTTTTCGTTTTTCTGCGCGTGCCATCTTCTGCTCGATCACGGTAAGCGATTTGGCCATTCGCTTGGTTTGTGCCTCGGCATGTTTTGAAAGTGTTGGGTCGATGGCGGAAGCATGCGCTTTGACTTTTTCAAAAATTGATTCCACTTCTTTGATTTCCTTTCCCAAGGAAAGATTTGCTTTCGAGTTTTGCGAAATCCAATGGTTGAACAAATAATTTTTCTCTTCAAAAAAATCTTTCAACACTAATCCAGTCTTTTCAAATTTCTTTTGTGTGGGCTCGTCCAGCACGGCAGCAAAATTGCGGGGCATCAAAATTGGAAAAGGCATTTTGAAATGATCGAACACGCCTTTTAGTTGCAACCAATAAACCACTTCGGCTGGGCCACCAACGTAGGCAAGGTTGGGAAGAATTATTTCTTGGTAGAGCGGACGCAAAATTACATTCGGGCTGAATTTCTCTGGCTCTGATTGAATCAATTTTTTAATCTCTGCGCCAGTGAATTTTAATGGCGAATCGACAACCGCAAACCCATCTTCACTTTTTTCTATTCGTTGCCTGATGTTTTTATCTAAATAAAAAAAATTGATTCCACGGGCAAAAACTTGCGGGTGATAGCCCAACGATTCCAACTGTTGGTTTTTTTCTTCTACTAATTTCTTTGCCGAATGTTCAAACAAATCATCGTGGATAACGGTTGCAAACAATGATTTTAGTTTTCTGTCATTGGCATCTAAAATCACCAAGCCTTCACTTCCAAAAAGTTCATTGACATACTGGCGAGTAGCCGCAGCCAGTGATTTGCTTTTGGAGTAAGCGTTTTTAAAAATCAAAACATCGCCTGGCAATTCATCGATCAAAGCAGATAAACTTTTCGGATCGAACCTGCCCACGGCCCCGGTCTGCTCGGTTTGCCAAGTATATTTTTTCCCATACAAGCGAAATGATTTGATCTCGTCATAGTCGTGGTCTTCGCTCGCCATCCAATACACGGGCACAAAATTGAATTGAGGATAATGCTCTTTCAGTTTTTTGCACGTGTTGATGGTAGTAACAATTTTGTAAATGAAATACAATGGCCCCGTGAAGATGTTCAGTTGGTGGCCTGTGGTTACCGTAAATGTTTTGTTGTCGCCAAGCGCATTTACGTTATGGGTAACGATCTCGCTGGTTTTTATTCCTTCGTATTGTTGCTTCAGCACCTCCACCAACACTTGACGGTTGGCCAACGGAAATGAACTGCTTTTCTCTTTGATCTGCTCTAAAAAGTTTTGAATCAACGGAAACCGATGATAGAATTTTTTTAACGTTTCTTTTTGAGAAATGTAATCGAGGAAAAACGGAGTGAACGAATGCGTGTCGGTCAGATCAATTTTGTGAAGCTGCATATCAACAACAAGAAAGGTTGAGGTAAATCATGAAGCGAATAACGGAATTTTAAAGTGAAGAGTTTTAATTGACAGTTGACAAGGTGCAATTGACAAACATTCGTTTTGCGAGACTTGTCAACTGGTTTTTGTCAATTGTCAATTATTTTCATGTGCATACCATGACATTATATTACTTCCGCCATCAAATCAAACTCGCTAGCGCTGGTCACCTTGGCGTTCACAAAATCGCCCAACCTCAGGTAGTCCGTGCTTTTTAAGATTACTTCATTGTCCACCTCGGGCGAATCAAACTCGGTGCGGCCAATGAACAGCCCTTCTTCTTTGCGGTCTACCAACACGTTAAAAATCTTTCCCACTTTGGCTTGGTTCAACTCCAACGATATTCCCTGTTGAAGTTCCATTAGCTGATCGACTCGTTCTTGTTTTGTTTTGGCAGGAACATTGTCGTCCATGGAATGCGAATGAGTATTTTCTTCATGCGAATAAGTGAACACGCCCAATCTGTCAAAACGCGAACGCTCTACAAAGGTCATCATCTCATCAAAATGTTTTTGAGTCTCCCCCGGGTGGCCGGCAATCAGCGTAGTGCGGATGGCGATGCCCGGCACTTTTTCGCGGATAGTTTTTAATAACGCTTCCGTTTTTTCCCGCGTAGTACCGCGCCTCATCAGTTGCAGCATCTCCGTAGAGCCGTGCTGCAACGGAATATCAAGGTACTTGCAAATATTTTTTCGCTCGGCCATCACATCGAGCGCATCCATCGGGAAGCCTGTGGGGAAAGCATAATGCAACCGTATCCACACAATGCCTTCCACATCCGAAAGCCGTTGAAGGAGTTCTGCCAGGTTTCTTTTTTTGTAAAGATCAAGCCCATAATAAGTGGAGTCTTGCGCGATGAGCAGCAACTCCTTCGTTCCGTTCTTCGCCAGATTTTTTGCTTCGAGCACCAGCTCTTCCATCGGCCTCGAAATATGGTTGCCGCGCATCAACGGGATGGCGCAAAACGAACAAGGCCGGTCGCAACCTTCCGAAATTTTTAAGTACGCAAAATGACTGGGGTTGGTGAGGATGCGCTCGCCCACCAATTCTTGTTTATAATTTGCATTGAGTTGTTTCAGTAGCCGCGAAAGATCGCGTGTGCCAAACCACGCATCCACCAACGGGATTTCCTTTTCAAGGTCGTCTTTGTAGCGCTGCGAGAGGCAGCCGGTAACATAGACTTTTTCAATCAAGCCTTCTTCCTTCGCGTCCACATAGCGGAGAATAGTATCGATCGATTCCTGCTTGGCATTGTCGATAAACCCACACGTGTTGATCACCACAATGTTCGCCTCATCATTTTTCGCCTCGTGCGTCACCTCAATTTGGTTGCCCTTGAGTTGCGTGAGCAGCACCTCGCTGTCCACCAAGTTTTTAGAGCAGCCGAGCGTTACAATATTGACTTTATTCTTGCGGAGACCTTTGGTTTTCATCAGAAAAAATGAGAGGCAAAAGTAACAAAAAAATAGTTGGCGGCCTGGCCAAGCGAAACGCAAGGCCATCGGGCTGTTCGCTGCAAGTCCGCCTACCCACCCACCATCACACTGCGGGCTTTCCGCTGCCATCCCTGGCCGAAACCACTTCACAAGTTGCCGCACAATCTTATATTTGCAGCCAGCAATGAAATTCACCCTTCCTTTATTTATTACAATCATTTTAGCAAGCCTAAAGCCGTGGTTCGTGTCCTCACGAACCATTATCAAGTTTGTGCCTCTTGTTTTTATTGTGCTCCTCCTTGCCAGCTGCTTTTCCGAGGGCGACTGCTTGATCAGTGCCACCAACAAGCTGCACATCCAATTCAAAAAGAAATCGAACCACGCCCTCGATACCACCATTGCCTTCACGGGCATTTCTGTTTCCGGCTCGGATTCTATTGTGGTTTTTAAATCATTGGTAAAAGAAATTCTGATCCCAGCAGACATCCACAATACTTTCACCAAACTCATATTTCATCGCATCAACACAGCCGATAGCTCCGTCACCGCCACCGACACTTTGCAGGTGAGCTACACCAAGCAGACCAAAGTCATCACCCGCGATTGCGGAGCCTACACCTTTTATCAAAATTTGAAAATCATCCAAACGAATTTGCAAAGCAAAATCATCAGTACTAGTTTATTAAAAGACCCCACTGGTTCGGGGCCGTCTGCCTATGCCGTCAATTTTCAGATATACTATTAGCATTTGCGTTGCTTTTTTTCTGTGCGCCCTTGTGCAGGCACAAGAAAAAAAGAACGCAGCGCCCGTCAAAAAAATAACTGCACCAAAAATTGATTACTCACCCACAGGCATTCGTGTGGGCACAGACGTGATCAGCCTTGTGAAGACTTCATCAGGAAAAACTTTTCGTGGATGGGAACTCAATGGCGACATTGACTTTTCTAAATACTATGTAGCCGTTGACATCGGCTCTTGGGCGAAAGACATCACGCTGGGCAACGGCAACTATCACAACGCTGGAAATTATTTTCGTGCGGGCGTTGATGTAAATTTTCTCGGCAAGGATCCCGATAGGAATATGTTCTTCATTGGCTTTCGCGTGGGAAGATCGTTGTTCAATGAGTCGCTCACCTATCAGGCCACCTCACCTTTGTTTACGCCAGCACTCAACTCAGTTAATAACAGTAGGGTGAGTGGCGGCTGGGGCGAGTTCACCACCGGCCTGCGCGTAAAAGTTTGGAAAGGCCTGTGGATGGGCTACACCGCCCGCATGAAGTTTGCGCCAAGCACGCATGGCAACGACCCCAATTTTTTGCCCTACGATATGCCCGGCTATGGCATCGTATCAAATAAAATTTGGTGGGGATTTAACTATCAGGTTTTTTGGAGGTTCGGATGGAAGCAACCGAAACTGCCTGCGGTTAAAAAGTAAGCCACTGATTTCACGGATCAGCACAGAAGTTTTTTTATCACACTTTTTTTCGGTTTCTCCGTGGTCATTGATAAAAAACCTCTGTATTCCGTGGCTAACTTTTCATAAACAACGAATCAACAAATTCTTTTTTATTGAATACCAGCAGGTCCTCTACTTTCTCGCCAACACCAATATATTTTACAGGTATTTTAAATTCATCGGAGATACCGATCACGACACCTCCTTTTGCTGTGCCGTCCAGTTTGGTAATAGCGAGGCAAGTGACTTCTGTAGCTTTGGTGAATTCCCTGGCTTGAATCACTGCATTTTGTCCAGTGCTTCCATCCAAAACCAAAAGCACATCGTGTGGTGCGCCCGGCAAAACTTTTTCAATCGAGCGTTTTATTTTTGAAAGCTCGTTCATCAAATTGGTTTTGGTGTGCAGCCTCCCGGCCGTATCGATGATGATCACATCCGCACCCAACTCCATTCCTTTTTGCACCGCTTCAAAGGCCACGGCTGATGGATCGGTATTCATACCTTTTGAAATAACGGGCACGCCCGTCCGCTCGCCCCAAAGTTTCAGTTGCTCAACTGCCGCAGCCCGAAACGTATCGGCAGCGCCAAGCACTACGCTCTTGCCTTTCTTTTTAAACTGTGCCGCAAGTTTGCCAATAGTGGTCGTCTTGCCTACGCCATTCACGCCCACCACCATCAACACATAGGGTTTTGTTTCCTTGGGCGTTTCAAAATCATTTTCTGAAACCGAATTGCTTTCCGATAGGAGCGAGGCTACTTCTTCTTTCAATATTTTGTCCAGTTCGGCAATGCCCAAATAGCTGTCGCGGGCCACGCGCGATTGAATGAGCTTTACGATTTTCAGCGTGGTGTCAACACCAACATCCGATGAAATTAAGATCTCTTCGAGATGGTCGAGCACTTCGTCATCCACCGATGATTTACCAATCAACGCTTTCCCCAGCTTGCCAAAGAAGCTCTCTTTGGACTTTTGTAATCCTTGATCGAGGGAATCTTTATTTTCTTTTGAGAATAGATTTCCGAGAAAAGACATTTTCAGTTTGTAAATTTATTCAGTCGTGCCACCGCTTTGAGTGGTGGCACGACTTGTATTCCAAAAATAAAAAAAGTCCCGCTTGGGGACTTTCCAAATTTATAAAGCCAAAGGCTTAGCCTTTTTTGGCCAGTGTTTCTTTCACCAAGTCAGTGGCCACAATCTCTTCTTTGAAGATATATGCGCCAGTTCTTTCTGACCTCACAGCACGGATCACTTTTGCATAGTTCTTGCCGTCTGTTTTCTTGAGCGATGCAACTACTTTCTTTGCCATTCTTTTTCAGGTTAATAGTTAAATATTATCGGTTAAGAGTTGGTTATCAGTTACCATTAACTTTTAACCATTCACTAATAACGTTACTTGATTTCTTTGTGAAGGGTCATTTTTTTCAACACCGAGTTGTACTTTTTCAGTTCAATGCGCTCGGTGGTGTTCTTGCGGTTTTTGGTGGTGATGTAGCGGCTCATGCCGGGCATGCCCGTAGTTTTGTGCTCGGTGCATTCCAAAATCACCTGAATGCGGTTTCCTTTCTTTGCCATGGTCGTTAATTTTTAAATAGTGGCGGTCAGTGTTCCTTTTTTACGTGCGTCTTTCAGCACGGCACTGATGCCCTTTAGGTTGATAGTCTTGATCACTTTGGTAGATACTTTCAGCGTAATCCACTTGTTTTCTTCCGTCACAAAAAACCTCTTGGTATGAAGGTTTGGAAAAAACTTGCGCTTCGTTTTGTTGTTGGCGTGCGACACTTTGTTGCCCGCCTGCGGCCTTTTGCCTGAAACTTCACAAACCCTTGCCATATAAATCGTTTTAAATGAGTCCTTTCCTTAAAAAGGGAGTGCAAATATCGGGAAAACAAGGAATTATACAAGCAAGCCCCAAATATTTCTGCCCATGCCGGCTTCACTTTACATCTTTCCCGCAATTTGCTGTCGACTGTGGACTGTCAACTATGGACTATCGACTAATTTCCCGTATTTTCGCGTTGGCATGCAGAAAAAACTGATCCTCGATTCCAAGCACCTCGACATCACCCTCAACCGCCTTTGCCAGCAACTCATCGAAAACCATTCCGATTTTAGCAACTGTGTCTTGCTCGGCCTTCAGCCTCGTGGGATTTTTCTTGCGGAACTTATTCATCAGAAATTAAAATCTTTGAAAGTAAATGTACCCCTTGGCTACCTCGATGCCACTTTTCATCGCGATGACTTTCGCAGGCGCGATACCCCAGCTAAGGCCAGTGAAACAAGGATCCCGTTTGCCATTGAAGGAAAAAATGTGGTGCTGATTGATGATGTGCTCTTCACAGGAAGAACTGTTCGGGCCGCCCTCGATGCGATGATTTCGTTCGGAAGGCCTGCAAAAGTAGAGTTGCTCGTGCTTGTTGATCGCAAGGCTACCCGCGACTTGCCCATTGCTGCCGACTATGTAGGGAAATATGTGGACACGCACGACACACAAAAAGTATTGGTAGAGTTACAAGCTCACGGCCACAAACAAAACAAGATTTGGTTAATCAATAAAGACAAAGGCACATGAAGATAAGACCTGAGAAAAAAATGGAAACGTCATTGCGAGCCACCGCGAAAGGATGGTGCGATGGCGCGAAGCAATCTCCGTTTTGGATGACGCATATAAAAACTTCAACTAACCTAAGCGAAGTAGTATGTCAAAACTAAGCCAACGGCACCTGCTCGGAATCAAAGACATCACCCATCAGGATATTGAACTTATTTTTGAAACGGCCGATAATTTTAAAGACGTCATCAACCGCCCGATTAAAAAAGTCCCGTCCCTTCGCGATGTCACCATCGCCAATATATTTTTTGAAAACTCCACCCGCACCAAACTTTCCTTCGAGCTGGCCGAGAAGCGTCTTTCTGCAGATGTCATTAATTTTTCTGCCTCGGGGAGCAGCGTAAAAAAAGGTGAAACACTGTTGGATACCGTCAACAATATTTTGGCCATGAAGGTGGACATGGTGGTGATGCGCCATGCCAGCGCGGGTGCTCCACATTTTTTATCGAAACACATCAAGGCAAATATTGTCAATGCCGGAGATGGCACCCACGAGCACCCCACCCAAGCCTTGCTCGATGCCTTTTCCATCCGCGAAAAATTAGGAGGTGTGGACGGAAAAAAGATTGCCATCATTGGCGATATTTTACATTCGCGAGTAGCGCTATCAAATATTTTTGCCTTGAAAAAATTGGGCGCTGAGGTGATGGTCTGTGGCCCGCCTACGCTGTTGCCAAAATACATTGCATCGCTGGGGGTTCAAATTGAATTCGATGTAAAGAAAGCCCTCGACTGGTGTGATGTGGCCAACGTGCTGCGCATTCAACTCGAGCGGCAGCAACTGAAATATTTTCCTTCCCTGCGCGAGTACACGTTGTACTATGGCATCAACAAAAAAATGCTTGATGACCTGAAAAAGAAAATTGTATTGATGCACCCTGGGCCTATCAACCGTGGGGTAGAACTCACCAGCGATGCAGCCGACTCGCAGCACTCGATCATCATGGATCAAGTTGAAAATGGAGTGGCGGTGAGGATGGCCGTGTTGTATTTGTTGGCAGGGGCTACTGGGTAATCTTACGATCATCTTTGTCATTTGAAATGATAAATTGAAATGCCATGAACACGTTGATGCTTAACAAAAAGAAATACGTTGTGGTCGAGCAAAAAGAATACAGTAAATTAATAGAGAAGGCAGCCTCTAAAGAACCTTCCTATCGAAAGCTAAGCCTTGCAGAGGGGAAGAAGTTAGCGTATGCACTTATTGACAAATGGCACAACGAAAAGTAAGTATATTAAGTAAGGCCTCAGAAGAAGTAGCACACGTAGCTTATTTTATCGAATCTAAGGGATTGCCAGCTACTTCTAAAAATTTTGTTGACGATTGTTTCTATATTCTTTGACAAATTGGGAAACATTAAGATAAAATATAGATTGTGCAAAAATATCATTTGGGCTGTGCAGGGATACCGTTGTGCAGATTTCAAAAAGAAATACGCTGTTGCGTATCTTGACTTGGAAGATGAAGTTGTTATTTGCGATTTGGCTCTTCAGAAACTTATAAAATAAAAATCACTTCCCCACCAATTGCTTCAGCGCAATTTCAAAAGAGGCTTGTGCAATTTTTGTTTTGAAGGGTTCACCTTCTTTGTTTTTTCTAACGCCATTTTAATGGTCGAAGAAATGTCGTTGAAGATCGAGGCATCGTCCTCTAACTACAATTACCTAATCCGGAATCCATTTCCCAATATTTGCACCGTTGTTAATGAGTTGATACCCTGTGCCGTCAACATTAATAGTTGCCAGTCCAGCGTGAGGCGGGTTTGTTTTATCTGTTATTTCTAGAAATAGGATTTTGTTAGCCCGCCAATCAGGAACAATAGAGATGGGGCCAGGCTGTGTGATCACCACCACATCGGTAGCATCGTTAACATTGACTTTGATTATATCATGGGCGGTGTTGGCATTGGGGTCGTTGGGATAGACGGGGGGTACATTACTGTTTACTCGGCTACAAACAATATAATTTCCATCGGGGGATATCTCCGGATCATGCACACTGGAAACCCTGGGTTTCCCTCCAACATAGATCAGCTTAGGATTGGTGCCTGCCACTTCCCTTCTCCAAATTTCGGTGAAGTTATTGTTCGGATCAGTTAAATTAGTGGCGATGTACGAAACATATTCACCATTCGGAGATACGGACACATCAACCTCTCCGCGATCGGTAGTGTTAGTGAGGTTTTGCAAACCAGAGCCATCAAATTTCATTTTGTAAATATCGTTTGCTGCTAAGTTGGCCAAAAACTCTTGCTGCGTACTGGGGCTTCTAAATGGCAATGAAGAAATTCCTGTAAAGTAAATGTAGCCATTGATGTCAGAATCAACGCCTCCATTTCCAGCCATCTCAAAATCGGTGAGTAGTTGAGTTACAGTTTTGGCAGTAATATCGTACAACAACATTTTTGAGGATAAACCACCAACGGAAGGATCGGAAAAGTAATTGGCAATTATTTTTGTGCGGTCAAAAGAAAGAGCGATATGCTCCAGATGGCGGGAGTTGTCGAAAGTGATTTGTGTCACGTTTCCACCGTCTTCGTCCATGACGAATATAAAATTATCCTTATGGAATATTATTTTTGAACTCGCAGGGATGGGAACAATTTTAATTGAACCCCTAGATGGATTATCTTTAGAGCATGTAACCATCCCTAAGAAAATGCCGATGATAATGATTTGCCGCAACGCTTTCATAACTTAAATAGATTTGCCGCCCTCGTCCTTGTTCGCCTTTGTTGGAGTTTTTCTCCAATAAGACTAATGAGCTAAGTTAACTAAAAAACCACTTTTACGAAAACATCACCTTCAACCCCACCCACAGTTTCTTCTTCGCTTCATCATTCGTAATCAACTCCGTTGCTGCTGCTATCGTCTCCCTTGTCCTCCATTTAAATCACAAACTAAGTTCCTTTTATTTATTAACGAGTTGCTTCAGCGCAATTTCAAAAGACTTTTGTGCAATTTTTGTTTTTGAAGGGTTCACCTTTTTTGTTTTTTCCAACGCCTTTTTGATGGTCAAAGAAATGTCGTTGAAGATCGAGGCATCGTCCATGCTCGCTTCGCTCTCCATGAAGTAGGCAAACACACGCGCCATGCCGCAGTTAGCAATAAAATCAGGGAGGATAGAAATTTTTTCATCGGCATCAAGGCCGGTAGGACCGAAGAAAATCTCAGGATCGGCAAAAGGCACATTCGCTCCGCACGAAAATACTTCCACCCCCGAGCCAATCATTTTGTCCACTTGCTGTTTCGTTACCAAGCGCGAAGCAGCAGCCGGAATAAAAATTTCAAATTCCAAATCCCAAATTTTTTGGTTTACAATTTCAAATGAAAGCAGATCATCTGTCACCAAGCGGTTTCCTTCACGATCGATCACCAATTTGCAAATCTCTTCGTGCGTGAAACCCGCTTGGTTGATCAGTCCGCCCTCGCGGGTTAAAATGCCCACTACTTTCACGCCCATCTGGCTCAGATAAAACCCTGCGGCCGCGCCCACATTGCCCCAGCCTTGCACCACCACCCGTTTGCCCTTCAAACTTCCATCCCATAAATCATAGTAATGACGAACCGCTTGCGCAACGCCATAGCCTGTGCACATGTCAGCAATCGTATATTTTTTTTCTAATGCAGGGGTAAATGTTTTATCTTCAATCACTTTTACCACACCTTGTCGCAACTGCCCAATGCGGTTTACTTTTTGCGGCTCGCTCGGCTTGAAATGCCCGGTGAACACGCCCTCTTGCGGATGCCAAATGCCTACGTCTTCCGTGTGCGGGATCACTTCGTGAATTTCGTCCACGTTCAAATCGCCCCCGGTGCCGTAATAATATTTGAGCAACGGCATCACCGCCAAATACCAGCGATGAAGCACGCCCGCTTTTCGCGGATCGTTGGGGTCGAAATTGATTCCTGACTTTGCGCCACCAATGGGCGGGCCCGACACGGTAAATTTTACTTCCATGGTTTTGGCCAACGACTCTACTTCACGCTTATCGAGGCCTTTGCGCATGCGCGTGCCACCGCCTGCGGCACCACCGCGCAGCGAGTTGATCACCACCCAACCCTCGGCCTCGGTTTCAGAATCTTTCCATTCAAAAACAATTTCTGGCCGTTTGGTTTCAAATTTTTCGAGAAGGTCTTTCATAAAAGATTTACGATTTTAGAGGCGTAAACTTAAGAATTTATCGTCACTGCGAGTACCACTAAAGATGGTGCGAGGAGCGAAGCAGTCTCCAAAAAAGAGTCTCCTTTCTGGGGATCGCTTCACCCTCCCCAAATCCCTACGCTGGTGTTCGCGATGACGTGTAACACTATCCGATTAAAACACCCGAACAAGAATTTCGCACCGCACCCGTTACACTTTTCAACACGTTGATTTCGCCACGCAAGCGCAGCACACCGAGAAAAGCAAAGACCAATGCTTCTTTAAAATTGATGATGGTTTTATTGGGAACAATAATTTTTGTGTGCGATGAGATTTTGCTTTGAATCAATTCAATTAAAAAGGAATTGAATGCACCACCGCCTGTGGCGAGCAGTTTTTGTTTCTGTTGCCCAACGGCAAGAGCAATTTCATTGGCGATGGATTCGCACACCGTGCGCTGGCGATCGTTCAACGCAATGGATTCGTCATCGAGCAGCGTTTGAAAATCCTCTTCAAAACCTTCGCGCCCCAGCGAGGGGTTTTTCTTTCGCCTGGCTTGATAAATTCTATCCACTGATCTTAAAAGCCGTTGGTTGACCGATCCTTTCTTGGCGAGCATTCCGTTTTCATCAAAATCTTTTCCCGCTTTGGCAGCGAGATGATTCAAGGCCATGTTGCAAAAACAAACATCGAACGCCCTTCTTTTGCCTTTGGCGTCCATCGAAAGATTGGCGATCCCGCCAAGGTTTAAACACGCACCGTAATCAGAAAAAAGAAGTTGGTCGCCAATCGGGACGAGCGGTGCACCTTCTCCCCCAAGGGCTACATCAAGGCTGCGGAAATCAAACACCACCGGCAAGCCAGTGATGGCGTGCAGCGCATTTCCATCGCCCAACTGAAAGGTGAATTTATTTTTGGGCTGATGAAAAATGGTGTGCCCATGCGAGGCGATCAACTCTATTTTTTTGATTTTGTTTTTTTGGATGAACTGAAGGCACAGCCCGCCCAAAAAATTTCCATAATAGGCATGCAGTTGCATAAGTTTTTCTGACGAAAGGTGGTGTGCCGATGCGAGCAGGGTTTTCCACGGAGTAGTATAAGGAAATATTTTTGCGGCTTCAATCGAAAAAACCCATTTCCCTTTGGTCAATACAAATTGGCAATGTGCAATATCTACGCCATCGAGCGAAGTGCCCGACATCAGGCCGATCACATTATATTTGCGAATGGTTTCAGTTTTCATATTGGCTCTACTCCACGAAAGTAATCATTGAACACGATGAATATAGCAATCGACTGTGGCAATACACGTTTTAAAACGGCCACTTTTTTGGGCAACCTGTTGGAAGAGAAAAATACTTTTTCAAACGAAGCAGAACTAAAAAACTTTTTGAATCATCAACCCTTTGATTGCGCCATCGTAAGCTCGGTGAGTGTGGATGGCCAAGAGATTTTAAGTTGGGTAAATACCACGAAGAGATTATTGTTGACACACACACTTCCACTTCCAATCCACATTGAATACAAAACACCCGCAACGTTGGGGGTCGACCGCATTGCTGCGGTGTGTGGCGCGCTTGATATTTTCCCCGAAAGGGAGGTGCTGGTGATCGATGCGGGCACGTGCATCACTTATGATTTTCTGGACCGCCACAAAAAATATTTTGGGGGTGCTATTGCCCCGGGCATCGGCATGCGCTTTGAGGCACTGCATACGTTTACCAAACGACTGCCGTTAGTGCAGGCAACGGCAACGGCCGCGCTGATTGGCGATAGCACAGAAAGCAGTATTCGCAGTGGAGTTTTGAATGGTGCGATTGCAGAAATGGAAGGGATTATAAAAAAATATAAAAATTTGTACCCCGAGGTGGGTGTGGTTTTGTGCGGGGGCGACACGTTGTTTTTTGAAAACAACTTGAAACCTCCCATATTTGCAGCCCCCGATCTCGTGTTGAGCGGTTTGAACCGGATTATGCTTCATCATGCTTCGTTGTAGAAAGATTCCCCCAGCCCTGTTGATTTTTCTTTTTGTTGCGCTTGCCGCAAAAGGACAAGTTGCATCAAGCCCATTTTCTGAGTTTGGAATTGGCAACTTGTACAACAATGGGCTGGTGCAAAGCCAAGGCATGGGCGGCATTGGCATCAGCAACCCCAACGTTTGGTATTTGAATAGCCAAAACCCTGCACTATTGGTGTTCAATCGCTGGACAGTTTTTCAGGCGGGACTGCAAATAGAAAAACGCACCGCCACCGATGGCATCAAATCGCAGAGCTTTCAAAATGGAAATTTGAGTTACCTCACCTTGGCGTTACCCATAAAAATAGACAAGTGGACTACTTCCATTGGGCTCACGCCTTATTCCAGCGTAAACTATAACATCAGTTACCAAGATATTGCCAGTGGTAGCTACGTGCCCGTTACGATTCAGCAAACAGGCAAAGGTGGTATCAACCAATTTTATTGGGCCAATGGTTTTGCGGTAAACCGATATCTTTCGCTGGGCGTGAAAGCAACTTATCTTTTTGGGTCGATCATCACACAAGCGGGCAACACGCTCTCTAATTCGATCACCAATACTTCAATCTACACCAGAGACTATTTCAATGGCCTAAATTTGAATGGGGGAATTTCCTTTCACAAGGATTCGTTGTTCAAAAAAAATTACCGGATCAACGTGGGCGGTATTTTAAACATTGGCAACGAGCTGAAAGCTCTCCACACCCAGCGTATTGATGTCTTAAGCTCTCGCGGTGTGATCATCGACTCGCTCACGATTATCTCGAACAAAGCAAGCACGGCACACATCCCTTACAATTTTGGTGTTGGGATTTCATTTGGAAGAGTGGAGCGATGGACGGTCGGTGCAGACTTCACGTACCTCAACTACAAAAATTATGTTGGGTTTACCAATTCACTGGGCGACCCAACGGTGGGCTATCGTTCGGCTTTGGGCTTTGAGATCACCCCAAAACCTGAAGACTTTACCAGCTACTTCAACCGAGTTACGTACCGATTGGGGGCGACTTATGAAAAATCCCCCATTTTGGTAAATGGAAATCCGCTGACAGACATAGGCGGCACGTTTGGCTTTTCGTTACCAGTAAGTCGCTTTTCATTGATTGACTTGGGGGTTAAGATTGGAAGGCGAGGTACCGTTTATCAAAATTCTATTGAAGAAAATTATTTTAGGATATATTTTGGCGTGACTTTTAACGATTATTGGTTCATTAAACGAAAATTTGAATAAACATTTTACAAACATGAAAAGTAAACAAGTAGTATTGGTATTGGCTTCGTTGATTGTTTCAATGGGTGCGATGGCGCAATGCACCGAGTACAAATGGCCACAAGATCAGGCCAAAGCAGAAAAATTGGTGGACGGCTTTAAAGCTGCCATCAAAGATCAAAATTACAAAGCAGCAACGGGAGGTATTCAATGGATGCTGGCCAACGCACCACAGTGGCACAATGATTTGTATGTGGCAGCCATTGAAACGTACGATAAACTGGCAGGTCAGGAATTAGATCCAGGAACAAAGCAAGGCTATGTAGATTCGCTGATGATCATTTACGACATGCGCATCAAAAATTGTGGCGATGAGATGAACGTACTCAATCGCAAGGCAATATCGGCCAACAAATACAACGGGCAGAGCAAAGAAAAAACGGCCGAGGTACTCGCCATCTTTGACAAAACCTATGAAGTGAGCGGCAACAATGTGATGGACAACAACCTGCTGGCCTACATGGAGGTAACCAAAAATAATGTGGAGTTGCTGAAGAGCTTGAACGAAGACCAAGTGATGCAGCGCTACAACAAGTTGACAGAAGTGATCGACTCAAAAGTGAAGCGTGCCGAAGAACAAAACAAAAGTGGCGACATTGAAAAATACAAAAAGGTAATGGCCGCCATCGATGCGAAGTTGGCCAAGACAGTGAAAATAAATTGTGCCTTTGTGAAGAAAAACTTTGAGCCCAAATTCAAGACAACCCCCAACGATAGAGCACTTGCAAAAAAGATATACCAAGTCATGCTAGCCGACAAATGCACAGACGAACCAGTTTGGTTGCAAGCAGCAGAAACAATGTACAAGGCAACACCCGACTTTGGTGTGACCAAAGAACTTTGTGGGAAGTACATTCAAAATAAAAATTTCGACAAGGCCATGCCGCTATTGGGCGAAGTACAGGCCAAGGCCACAACCCCTTCAGAAAAATCATGGATCGATATTTTGAAAGGCGATGTGGAATTTCAAAAAGGCAACAAGACGGGTGCGCGCGATCTTTACAAACTGGCCTTGACGACAGACCCGGCCAGCAAAGAAGCGTACGAAAAAATTGGAGACTTATATGCGGCCTCCACTACCGACTGCTCAAAGGGAGCAGGCTCTGCCGAAGAGAAACTCGTGTACATCGCGGCCTTTCAGATGTACAAGAACTCGGGTAACCGGGAAAAGATGGAGCAGGCCTTGGCCAAATACCCCACCGCTGCCGACTTGCTGAAAGCAAACTGGAAAACGGGGGAAACAAAAAAGGTGACGTGCTGGATCGATGAGACAGTAACAGTAAAAGCAAAAAAAGAATAAAAACATAGCACGAATGTTGCAAAGGCTGGCCTTGAAGCCGGCCTTTTCTTTTTTTTGTATGGAATTAATGAAAGAAAACAAAATAAATATTCTCAGCAAAAGCATCCTTGCGCCTTCGCGCCTTTGCGGTTTATTGATCAACTTTTATCTCTTTTCTTGCAGTGTCAAAGAAGCCGCCAAGCCGATTGTGTACGAGGGGCCGCTGCAACGGGCCGAAAACATTGTGATGCACTATACCGAAAAGGAAAAAATGAAAGCGGTATTGAAAGCAAAGAAAGTAAATGAGTTTCAAAATGGCGACCGCGAATTCCCGGAAGGGATTTACATCGAGTTTTTTAATGAGCAGGGCATCATGAATTCTACGTTGCGCGCCAACTCGGCCTATTATTTCAAACAAGAAAAAAAATGGCGCGGGCGGGGCAATGTGGTGGTAGTGAACCTTGAGAAACAACAAACACTCAACACCGAAGAGCTTTTCTGGAAGCCCGAAACAAAAAAAATATTCACTGAAAAGTTTGTGACCATCACCGAAAAAAACGATGTCATCCACGGCACCAATCTTTTTGCCGACCAAGACCTCTCTAACTACTCGCTCAAAGATACTTCGGGCAACATGGAGGTGAACGAATAAAAGCCCATTTGCGCGAATCGTATTATCTTTGCCCTTTCATGAAATTGATAAACTCATTGCTGCTCTCGTTGGCGGCTGCGTTGGTTATAATTGGCATCTATGAAATGATGCGCTACGGAGTGAGCAATGGCTACTGGGCCATCATGCTTTCGGTGGCCTGTTTTTTTCTTCACCTCTACCTCAAAAAGAAATAAAACATGGATACCAGTCTCCTTCCTTATATTTTCGCTACGCTTGTCTTTTCTTTTTTCTTCTCAGGCATTGAAATCGCGTTTTTGTCGGCCAACAAATTGCAGATAGAGCTGCAAGGCAAACAGGGCAAAACGTGGGGCATCATCATGTCCAAGTTTACCAAGAACCCTTCGGCATTCATCGGCACCACGCTGATTGGCAACACGGTGGCATTGGTGCTCTTTGGCATTTTCATGGCGGAGTTCATTGACCCAATGCTGTACTTTTTACCAGCAGGCTTTGACGATGAAGTGGTTCACCTCGTGATCGAAACCCTTATCTCAACCTTCTTCATCCTTTTTACAGCCGAGTTTTTGCCCAAGAGTTTGTTTCTGATCAACCCCAACTTGGTGCTGGCTACCTTGGCCGTGCCATTCAATATTTTTTATTGGCTGCTGTACCCGCTCACCTTTTCAATTGTCGGGCTTTCAAAATTCGTGATCACCAAATTGTTGGGGATCGATTACTCGGAAGTGAAACCTTTGTTTGGACTCACCGACCTGAACAATTATTTGAAGAACATGATGAAAGTGCGCCACGATAACGAAGACATCGAACTCGATAAAAAAATATTCAACAACGCGCTCGAATTTAAAACCGTGAAGGTGCGCGACTGCATGATTCCACGCATGGAAATTTCGGCCGTGGGCATAGACGAAGGCATCGACAAATTGAAAGAGGTCTTTATGGAAAGTGGCCACTCCAAGATTTTGATTTACCGCGAAACCGTGGACGACATGATTGGCTATTGCCACTCGGCTGCGTTGTTCAAAAAACCCAAGCGCATCGAAGACATCCTCTCACCCATCATTTTGGCGCAAGAGACCATGATGGCCAACGAACTGATGGTGCAACTTTTGAAGGAACGCAAGAGCGTGGCCGTGGTGGTGGATGAGTTTGGAGGCACCTCGGGCATGGTGTGCACGGAAGATGTGATCGAAGAAATTTTTGGCGAGATTGAAGACGAACACGACAGCGATGACCTGATAGAGCAGAAAATTGATGAGCGCACTTTTTTGTTCAGCGCGCGCCTCGAAGTGGATTACCTCAATGACCACTTTGGGCTGAGCCTGCCTATGGGCGAATACGAAACACTGGGCGGCCTGATTTTGTCTTTCACGGAAGACTTCCCCAAGCAAGGCGACACCATCACTATTTTGCCTTTCACCTTCATTATTCAAAAAACGGAAAACAAAAGAATAGATTTGGTGAGGATGATTTGGGACAAAGACAGTGCGGCTGGTGAGTATAGACTGCATTAACGGATGCATGGATGCTGGATTCTGGTCACTTGCCGTCCAGCAACCAGATTCTTTGTCAGGATCCCTTATTCTTTATTCCCTTTGGCGAATGCCAATATCCGTTTAAATTTGCACTCCTTTTTTCGGGTAACCGGAAGAGGGCGGGACTTGCGGTTTTTCTCAAAATAGAAATCAGCATAAATAAATTTTCAAATACTTATCGGTTGAAATTATGGCATTGATTGGCACGCTCAGAACGAAGATGACGAAGTTTGTGGTAGGCTTTGTAGCACTGGCCTTGGGGGCTTTCATCGTGGGAAGCGACTTGTTTGGCAGTGGCCCGCGCTCCATTTTTGGTGGAAACCAAAACAACGTGGGCGAGATTGGCGGCACGGACATCGCACGCGAAGAGTACCAGGCGGCCGTGCAAGAGCGCGAAAATAATTATGTCCTTTCCATGAACCGCCAGCCGGGCGAGCGCGAGAGGCCAACGTTGCAAAACCAAGCCTGGGATCTGCTCATCGTGAAGCACGCTATCCGCAGCCAGTTTGAAAAAGCAGGCGTGGTGGTGACCACCGATGAAATCACCGACATGCTGTGGGGAAAAAATGTAGACCCTACCGTGAAGCAATCGTTCACCGACTCTGCGGGCAACTTTGACCGCAAGCGCGTGGTGCAGTTTATCAACAATTTCAACGCACCTCCTCCTACCGATCCGCAGCAATACAATCAATGGGCAGAGAGCAAGTATCGTTGGGATATGTTCCGCAAAGATTTGGGGCTGGGCCGTGAGCGCGTCAAATATGAAAACCTGTTGATCAAAACCAATTATGTAACCACAGCCGAAGCCGAGCGCGACTTTCACAATCAAAACGATGTGGCCGAAGCAAAGATTTTGTTCGTTCCTTTTTTCGCGGTAAGCGACTCAAGTGTGAAGCCAACCGACAGCGAACTGAGAGACTACTACAGCAAGAACAAAGAAAAATACAAATCGAAGTTTTCGCGCAGCCTTAGCTACGTTTCATTTCTAGTCACGGCTTCGTCTGAAGACTCGTCTAAAATAAAAAGTGAAGCCGAAAAAATCGCCAACGATTTTAAAACGGTTGCAGACGATTCGGTTTTCGCAGTGACCAACACCGAAGGGCAAACCCCTTACACCAAATACAACGTGGGCAACTTGCCATCGTCCATCACCAAAGACAAATTGGTGACGGGCAATGTGGTGGGGCCGTTCCTTGAAAATGGAAATTACAAGATCATCAAAGTGGTGAAGGCAGGCACGGACACCACCTACAACGCGAAGGCATCGCACATTCTTATTCGCTGGGATGATGTGACTGCGCCAAAGAAAAAAATAGCTAAAGAGAAAGCACAAAAGATTTTGAAAGAGATCAAAGCAGGCGCAGACTTTGCTGCAAAGGCGCGCGAATTTGGTACGGATGGCACGGCTTCGCGCGGTGGCGACTTGGGCTGGTTTCATTCGGGCCAGATGGTGAAGCCTTTTCAGATGGCGGTGTTCAACGCCAAGAGAGCGGGTGTGCTTGCCGACTTAGTGGAAACGCAATTCGGCTACCACATCATTGACGTGACAGCCATGAAAGATAATTCATCGTACACCGTGGCTTCGATCGAGTTGAAGATCACGCCAAGTGACGACACGCACAATGCGGCTTTCTTGAAAGCACAAAATTTTGCGGCCGGACTTTTGGGTGTGGATGCCTTCAAAGAAAAAGCAGGCAAAGAAAAAATGAACGTGTTAGAAGCAAAAGAATTGAGGCCCAACGACCAGCGTGTAGGCAACTTGGGCGAAGCGCGCAAAATGGTAACGTGGCTTTTCCGCGATGCCAGCGAAGGGAAAGTTTCGGAAGTGGTTGACTTGGAAGACAACTATATCGTGGCCGTGATGACGGGCGAAATCGAAGAAGGCTACCGTACTTTTGATCAAGTAAAAGATGAAATTGCCCCGGCCGTGCGCAACGTGCTGAAAGGAAAAGCGATCGCAGAAAAATTGAGCGCCCAGAAAGGAACACTCGAGGAGATGGCCAAAGCTTTCGGCACCGATGCCGCAGTCAATTCTTCGAGCGATGTGCGCATGAACTCCAACACATTGCCCAGTGCAGGCCTTGACCCGATCGCTGTGGGTAAAGTGTTTTCATTGGAAAGCGGAAAACGTACTGCACCTTTTGTGGGCGAGAATGGCGTGGTGGTGCTGGAACTTCAAAATAAAACGGCCGCTCCGCAAGTAGGCGACTTCAACATGTTTAAAAATGAATTATTGAAAACCCTCAACAACAAATCGGGGTTGAACATTGCCGAAGCCATCAAAGACGGATCGAAAATCAAAGATACGCGTTACAAATTTTATTGATTAAGGACATCTCTAAAAACTCCTTGTACCCTTCTCTTCTGGAGAAGGGTGAGGGGTTGAGGTGGTCAACGGAAGGTTTTTAGAGATGCCCTTAACTCATTGACAAAGTCGCCTCGGCTTTCGGTCGGGGCGACTTTTTTATTCGCAAAAAAATTATGAAACCGAATTGGGCTGATTCGCTACGCGAAAAATTAGATGATCACTACGTTTGGCCAGCACGCTATACTTTTAAGTTTATTGTGCCACAAGAAAAGGTAGAGGACGTGAAAAGACTTTTTCCAAAACATGAATCGGTGGAGAAGAAATCGAAGAACGAAAACTACGCCAGCGTGACGTTGCACATGATGATGCCGAGTAGCAGTGCCGTGATTGACATTTATAATTTGGTGTCGGGCATTGAAGGGATCATTGCGCTTTAATGATCCTGTAAAGATTTTAACCACTAAGTCGCGAAGGCACAAGGATTGATTTGATTTCTTTTACCAGTATCAAAAAATTCGTGACTAGCTGCTACTGAGTCTAGCGGAACGAAATAGTAGTAGCAGGTTATCCTAAATGCCATAGCCCTGTAAGGACGAAATAAATGAATGACAGAAAATTTGTGGTACAAGATGTTTCCTTTGCCGTGGTTTGTCTTACCTTTAATAACAACCCAAATTTTTATGGAGTGGACAGAAGAAAACAACCGCCTGAAAAAAACGTTTAAGTTCAACAACTTCTCAGAAGCCTTCGCGTTCATGGCTCGCGTGGCAATGGCCGCAGAGAAAATGGATCACCATCCGTTTTGGACGAACGTGTACAACAGCGTGAGCATCGAACTCTCCACCCACGATGCGGGAGATGTGGTGACCGACAAAGACAGGAAACTGGCGAAGGCAATCGATAAAATTTATAATGGTCAAGAACTTATAATTGAATGACCAAGGTCTCTCTTTACTTAGTGCCTACGCCTATCGGCAACTTGGGCGACATCACGCTGCGCGCACTGGAGGTATTGAAATCGGTGAACACTATTTTAGCCGAAGACACCCGCACTTCGGGGCATTTGCTGAAGCATTATGAAATCAGTAAGCCACTGCAAAGTTTTCACATCTTCAACGAACACAAAGCACTGCAAGCGGTGATTCAAAAAATGGAAGCGGGCGAAGTGATGGCGTTGATCAGCGATGCGGGCACACCGGGGATTTCTGACCCGGGTTTTTTGCTGGTGCGCGAATGCTTAAAAAATAATTTAGTCATTGAATGTTTGCCGGGCGCAACAGCTTTGATCCCTGCACTGGTGAAATCCGGATTCCCCACCGACCGTTTTGTGTTCGAAGGATTTTTGCCACACAAAAAAGGAAAGCAAACGCTGTTGAAAGAATTGGCCGAAGAGGAGCGCACCATAGTGCTGTACGAGTCGCCACACCGGTTGACTAAAACACTCGAGCAGATGCACGAATTTTTTGGCAGCGATCGTCAGGTGTCTGTCTCGCGCGAGCTGACGAAACTACACGAAGAAACTTTTACGGGCACGTTGGCAGAGACTTTGCTATACTTTCAGCAGAAGGAAGTGAAAGGCGAAATTGTGATGGTGGTGAGTGGCAAAGAAAAGAAAAGCGAAAGAAGATTGAAAAAAGAATAACAACTTCGTGATAAACCAAAACACGGTTCTTTCACGTTAATGAATCTATGAATTTAGCTCTCACCGAAAAAGAAGTAATTGAATTGTGTGCCGAGGTGGCGCACTTTATTAAAAACGAAAGCGCAAACTTCGACCGATCGCGCATCGAGCAGAAGGGTACGTTTAGCAACTTGGTGTCGTATGTCGATAAAGAGTCGGAGAAAAAATTGGTAGACGCGCTGAAAAAAATCATTCCGGGCTCAGGTTTCTTGGCCGAAGAAGGCACGGACTCGAAAAGTGAAAACGAATACCAGTGGATCATCGACCCGCTGGACGGCACCACCAATTTTTTGCATGGACTTCCTATCTTTGCCATCAGCATCGGCCTGATGCGCAAGGAGCAGATGGTGCTCGGTGTGGTGCACGAAGTGAGCCATGGCGAATGCTTCCATTCCATTGAAGGAGGCAAGGCATATTGCAACGAAACAGAGATTCGGGTTTCGCCCATCGCGCACCTCAGCGAAAGTTTGCTCGCCACGGGCTTTCCGTATTATCACACCGAAAAAAAAGAAGTGTACCTCGACATCATCAAAACCTTTTTAGAAAATTCGCACGGCATCCGCAGGCTGGGCAGCGCGGCCATTGATTTGGCCTACGTGGCGGCAGGCCGCCTCGAAGGTTTTTTTGAATACGATTTGAAACCGTGGGATGTGGCTGGGGGCTCATTCATTTTGCAGCAAGCGGGCGGAAAAGTCACGGACTTTAAAGGCGGCAATAATTTTTTGTATGGAGGTGAGCTCTGTGCCGCAGGCGGCATCCATCCGGAAATGCTCAAGGTGATTGAACAACGCTGGTGGAAGTGAGTTTGAGTCTAACTGATGAAATTGAGTGGATAAAGTAACGTTATTTTACTTCATCTATGTTTAATCCGATGTCATCTGAAAAGACTTTCAGAAGGAATAGCAACAGCTGTTGGATGCAAGTGAGTTCATGATTTGGGTTGATAGGATGTTGAAAAAATAAATGATGACCACCGCCTCTCTAAGTCGTACCACCACTTAGAGTGATGGCACGACTACACAAATACATCGAATGACCACCGCCTCTCTCCAAGAAATAAAAAAAGAACTTCGCACGCTTGATGCCGACCAACTGCAAGCACTTTGTATGCGCTTGGCGAAATACAAAAAAGAAAACAAAGAGTTGCTCAACTATCTGCTCTTTGAAGCCCATCACGAACACGCGTACATCGAAAATGTGAAAGAAGAATTGCGCGAACTTTTTACGGCTGTGCCGTCCAGCAATGTTTACTTGATCAAAAAATCGCTTCGCAAAGCATTGCGGTTTGCCAACAAGCAAATTAAATACTCGGGCCAAAAGCAAACGGAACTGGAAGTGCGCATTTTCTTTTGTACCAAAATGAGGGAAGCAAAAATTCCACGGCAGCCGGGCACGGTGCTCTTCAACCTCTACCAACAGCAACTCAAAAAAATAGAAAGCGTTTTCGCTAACTTGCCAGAAGATATTCAGGCGGACTATGAGCGCGAACTGAAATTTATTTTAACATAGCATGAACGAACCGCAACTCAACAACCCACTGCACGGCAAAACACTGGAGTCGATCCTTGTATTTTTAGTCGATCGTTTTGGCTGGGAAGATTTGGGCGAGATCATCGCCATCAATTGCTTTCGTTACGATCCGAGCATCAAATCGAGTTTGGCATTCCTTCGAAAAACTCCGTGGGCGCGCAAGAAGGTTGAGGATCTTTACTTAGATTCTGTTATAACTGACAAGGAAAGAAACCTGACCTCCCTTTTTGGCAACACCACAGACCTGACCGAACGCAAAGAGGCCGAAGAAGAAATTGAAAAGCAAAATATACGGTTTGAATTGATTGCCCGAACCACCAACGATTCGCTGATGGAGCTGGACATCGAAACCGGCAAGGTATGGCAAAACGAAAGGCACAAGCAGTTCTACGGGGCAGCGTTCCTGGATGTAACCTCTTTTTATAATGAATGGGTGCAGCACATCCATCCGCATGACAAGGAAAAAACAACCGCAAGCATTGAAGAAACAAAGGCCGCAGGCAAAAATATCTGGACCGGTGAATACCGGTTCAAAGCACATGACGGCAGTTGGCTCACGATTTATGACCGCACGTATATCGTTTACAACAAGCAGGGGAAAGCGATCAAGGAAATCGGGAGCATGACCGATATTACCGAACGCAAAAAAACGGAAGAAGAACTGCGTGAAAGCGACCTCTACCTGCGCGGCATACTGGATTCTACCGATGACGGTATCCTTGCGGTAGGCAATAACGGAAAAGTCATCAACAGCAATAACCGGTTTGCAGAACTCTGGCGTATTCCAAATGAATTGATGAACTCGAAAGAGGACCAGGCCCTGCAGGCGCACGTACTCGATCAGTTGGTAGATCCCAACGCATTTTTTTCCAAAGTGCAAGAGCTGTACAAATCCGATCGAACTGATTTTGATATTCTTCAATTCAAGGACGGAAGGATATTTGAGCGCTACTCGACCCCGCTCTTACTCCATAAAAATATTGTGGGCAGGGTGTGGTCGTTCAGGGACATTACCAAACAAAAAAAGGCAGAGGAATCGCTTCGACTGGCCGAAGAGCGTTACCGCAATATTTTTGAAAACGCATTGAACGGGATATTTCAAAGCACGCCCGGTGGGCAGTTTCTTATGGCCAACCCTTCGATGGTAAAAATGTTTGGGTTCGATTCGGAGGAAGACATGATTACGTCTGTCACCAACATCGGTGCGCAGCTTTACGACAATCCGCAACAACAGCTACAACAGAAGGAGCAGCTTGCAAAACAGGGGAAGCTATCTGGCCTTGAGCTGAGGGCGGTGAAAAAAAATCAAGAACGCATTTGGGTGCAGGTGAACATCCAGGCAATGCATGTCGTTGATGGGAAGGCCCAATATTACGAAGGCACCATCGAAGACATCACAGGGCGAAAATTGGCGGAGGAAAAATTGGCGGCCCAGATCGAAGAACTCAAAAAAACAAACAGTGAACTAGATCGCTTTGTGTACAGCACCTCGCACGACCTGCGCGCCCCGCTGGCGTCTATCCTGGGCGTGGTGAATATTGCCGAACTTGAAAATCCTTCGGATACTCAAAAACAATACCTCGAGATCATCCGCAACAGTACTAACCGCTTGGATGGATTTATAAAAGATATCCTCGACTACTCGCGCAACGCCAGGCTCAATGTGCAGCCCGAACGGGTCAATTTTCACGAACTGATCGCAGAAGCACAAGAGAACATTAAATTCATGGGCGGCACCGAGCAGTTAAAAGTTACCATAGAAATAGATGACCGCACCCCTTTCTATTCCGACAGCAGCCGCATCAGTATGGTTTTTAAAAACCTGTTCGCCAATTCGATCAAGTACCAAGACGTCAACAAGAGTTCCTATCTGTTGGTCAACATTGTAACCCATGCAGAAAGTGCAAGGATTACTTTTAAAGACAATGGCATTGGCATAGAGGCCAGGCACCTCGGCAAAATATTCGATATGTTTTACCGCGCCACCGATAAGTCGAAGGGCTCAGGCCTGGGCTTGTACATCGTCAAAGAAACCATTACCAAATTGGGCGGCACCATCAACGTTGAATCTGAATTTGGTGTGTTCACCACAATTGAGGTGGAAATCCCTTCGCTAAAAAGAATTGACAATTGACAAAGTAACGTCTTTGCGAGGGAGGACCGAAGCAATCTCCCTATTCATTTTTAATCTTGGAGATTGCTTCACTACGTTCGCAATGACGATTACTTTCCCTGCATCGCCACCTGCCCCAAGTGCGAAGCTTTGTGCGACACACGACCAAGTATTACATTGAGTTTGTTGCGGTGCGGCTCTTTTTTAAAATCTTCTTCCGATACGGCCGTATGCCTGCCCATCCAATCACTTTCGCTCCACGCTTTGAAGGCGCGGTCAAGTTCTGAGGTGATGGCTTTCCATTTTGTGGCAAGTTCTTCTTTCGATAAATGGCCGGTTTGGTTTGTGCCGCGCTCGTGGTGATAAATTTTTTCCAACTCGGGAAATAGCCTGCTGCGAATACCAAAAAGTTCAAGCAGTTTGTCATCAATATCGGCAAGGTGCCCGAACAGCCATGACGGAGAATTTCCGTTGGGCACCACTGGGGCATTAAAATCTTGCACGCTCACGGCATCCATCATTTTTTGCATTAGGCGATTGTACGTGTCCCATTGCAGCAAACAGGTTTCGATTGTAGTCATGTGGTTGGTTGATTTTTATAAAAGGTGGACGAGAAATAAAAGAAAGTATCTTCACCAAACTCGAAGGAAGAGCATTTAGTTCCATGTACGTAGGATGATCGTTCAGCGCGGTTCGTTGCCCCGCATTTTTGCAACGGCTACAAACAAGAGCGAGACCAACAGGAACGCAGCGAACATTCCACCGCAATTTATCAGCACACGATTGTAGCCAAGGGCATCCACATCGATGAACGGGTATGGATAAAATCCTGAGACGCTTCCGCGAAGTAGAATGACGATGATGTACGCAAACGGATAGGCCAGCCACGGAAAAATATTTTTCCATTGCAACCCGTTTTTTGACGCGAACAGAAACCAATACAAAATAAAAAAGGCAGGAACAACAACGTGAAGCAATTCGTCCACCACGCGCTGCCAGCCTTGCGGGTTCCAGGTAAACCGCAAAATAGTATTGTAAGTAATTCCAACAATGCCGATGTAAACGGCAATAGCGGTTTGTGTTTTTGGGCTTGAGAAAAAATTGCTCCGGCCCGATTTTCGAGTAAGCCATAAAACCGTAAAACACAATGCCACTAAGAGGTTGACTTGAATAGTGAAATAAGTAAAAAAACGGATGATGGCCTCAACTAAGTTCTGTGTCCGGTTGATGAGATTGAGATAAAATTGAAAGATAACTGCGAACCAAGCGAGGATTGATCCGACAGTCAAAAAAAGTTGGCGGGCGTTGTTGGGCTGGTTCTCCATGGTAGTCTTCGATTAAAAGTGCAGCCCAAGATAATTGTTTTCAATACATAAACGATACGCTTCAAACTAACACAACTTACGTACTCGTCAGGTCAACGCTCACAAAAGAACTCGTAACTCAGCATTGACCAGCGTCCAACCCTCACTCATACTTCAATGAATCTACAGGGTTAGCTGTGGCCGCCTTAAATGAACGATACCCCACCGTGAACAGAGCGATCAAAAAAGTAGCCACTAATCCTACAATAAAAACCACTGGGCCGATTTCAATTTTGTAAGCAAACTGGTTGAGCCATTGACCAGCAAAGTACCACGCCATCGGTGCAGCCAGCGCAAACCCAATGATAATGAGTAGCACAAACTCTTTGGAGAATAGCACGATGATGCTCTGCACACTCGCACCCATCACTTTGCGCACCCCAATCTCTTTTGTCTTCTGGTTGGCCATGAACGAAGCGAGCCCAAACAAACCCAGGCATCCGATAAAAATAGCGAGCGAAGTGAACACACTTAGCAGTACCGACATTTTTTGTTCGCGTTCATAAAATTCTTTGATCTGTTCGTCCAAGAATTGATAGGAGAAAATAAAATTGGGATACACCGCTTCCCATTTTTGCTGAACTCGTTTGATGGTAGCTTGAATGTCGACAGGATTCATTTTTAATGAAAGCACTTCATAATCGCGGATACGATTAAGCATAACGGTGGCTTCTACGGGATCGTGAAGTGAAACCGTATGGAAATTTTTTACTACGCCCACCACGGGCAACGTCTTTCCCCACATTTTGATTGTGGTGCCAACGATGTCGCGTGGATTTACGAATCCAACCATCGCAGCTAGTTTTTCATTGACGATAAAGCCTTGCGCAGTATCCAAGTCCAAAACATTACTTCCTGCCAATAACTTCAATTCATATAAATCGATGTAATGACTATCAATCATTTTTACTTGTGTACCATAATGTTCTTCTTTTCCTGCGATCTTGAAATCGGTAGATGACACATTGCCCGAAGAAGGTGGTGTAGTGCTGAGGCTTGCCAACTCTATTCCCTGGAGCCGCGAAACTTCATCGCGCAGCGTTCGCATCTTACTGGTGCCATCTTGAAAACCATCGCTCAGATTTTCGGGAATAGGAACAGTAATGATGGCATCCTTTCTAAAACCGAGGTCTTTGTTTTTGAAATAATTCATTTGACTGATGAGTACGATCGTGCCGATGATAAGAAATTGTGAAATAAAAAATTGCATCACCACCAAACCCCTTCGCAACATATAGCCCGAAGAGTTTTTATTGTTGATTTGATTCTTAATGGCAAACACAGGCTTAAACCCAGAGACCACGAGTGAAGGATAAAGCCCTGAAAGTAATGTCACTATTACAGTTATAGAAATCAGGAACATCCACAAAGGAGCATCATTTAAAAAGTTTAGTTTAAGACTTAGATCAAGAAAAGGATTGAGGAAACTCAAGCCAAGTTGTGCGAGCCCAACGGATAGCAGCACGGCAAATAAAGTGATCAAACTTGACTCACCCAAGAACTGGATTACCAATTGACTGCGTGAGCTTCCCAATGTTTTGCGAATGCCCACTTCCTTTGATCGTTTGATCGCTTCGGCAGTGACTAAGTTTATAAAATTGATACACGCGGTGATGATCAGAAATATTCCGATCACACCCAAGGCCGTCAACATCTCTCTGCTGGTGGTGCTGTAGTTATAGTTGCCATAACGTTCATCGTAATGGATTTCCGATAAGGGTTGTATTTCAAAATGCGAATTGCTGCGGTCGTGGTCTCCCAAATATTTTTTTACAAAGGCCGGCATCCTTCGTTCAATCTCAGCAACACGGCTTCCTTTCTTCAAAAGAAAATAACAGTGTTCATCGCTCCAGATGCCCTGCCACGCGTTTTCATCTTTTTCTTTTTTGATAGTGATGTACGAGAGCATGATGTCAAATGGAAAATCAGTGTTGGTGGGATAATCTTCCATCACCGCACTTACCTTGAATTCTTTGCTTTCAAAACTTAACACTTCTCCGATCGGGTCTTCTTTCCCGAAATATTTCAACGCTGACGTTTTGGAAAGGATGGCTTCGTTGGGTTCATCCAATGCCTTTGCGGCATCGCCAATCAAAATTTCCCTGTCAAAGATTTTGAAGAAGTTAGGCTGGGTATAAACGATTCCTTTTTTCTCTTGGTATTTTTTAGGCTCGCCCTGAGGCTGCGGAATGGAGACAAGCCCGCCAGCACGGTAAGAGGTAAACACCACTTCCTCTGCCTCGTGAAAATCATTTTTGAACGCATCGGGCAATGCCGGAAAAACGCCAGCGGTAGTGTTCCTTCCTTGGTTGCCATCCGATGACGTCACCACGCGATAAATCCTGTCGCGCTTGGAATGGAAGGTATCAAAACTGGATTGATGCCGCACCAACAGAAAAAGTATCAGGCTGGCGGTCACGCCAATAGTTAAACCAGAAAGGTTGATGAGCGTACTCGTCTTGGAGCGCAGCAGATTTCGAAACGCGGTGGTGAGATAGTTTTTGAACATGGCAACTTTTTGTTTTTTTGCGGTAAGATGTTTTTTCCAAATGAAAAGTTCTGATGTTGCAATAGTAATGCCAATTGGTTTAGAGATGATTTGGGGCTATTTACAAAATAACACTGTTCAGTGGTGGATAAAGGCGTCCGATCTTGGACGATCCAATCCTGTAAAATGAATTGCTGAGTTGAGGGTTATTCACTACTTTTTCAAAAAAAACTATGAAGTATTCCATTCTGTTACTGCTGATCAGCTCAGACGTATTTGCTCAGCGGGATTTAGACACGGTTAAAATCAGGCCTGTCAAGATCAAAGAAAACATTTACATGCTGAAAGGCGCGGGTGGAAACATTGGTTTGATTACCGGCAAAGATGGCAACCTGATCATTGACGATCAGTTCGCTCCGCTGTCTGAGAAAATAAAAGCAGCCGTTCAATCACTCGACAAAGGCGCGATCAAATATTTGATCAACACGCATGTTCATGGAGATCATACCGGAAGCAATGAAAATTTTAAGAAAGATGGAGTAACGATCATTGCCCATGAGCAAGTACGGAACCGCATGATGAAAGAACAGAAAAATGATGGCGAGCCTGCAACGCCTCCACGCGATCCGTCAGCCTGGCCGGTGGTCACCTTTGACGATCACATTATGTTGCATATCAACAATGAAGATTTGGAAGTATTTCATTTTAATTTTAAAAGCCACACCGATGGCGATGCGATCATCCATTTTAAAAATGCTAATGTTTATCACATGGGCGATATGTATGTGCGCTACGGCTACCCTTATATTGATATGAATAATGGCGGATCCGTCAATGGATTTATTAAAGTGCTTGACTTGGCGCTTGCCCGCATGGATGACAAGGCCGTGATCATTCCCGGCCACGGAGAGTTGGCTACGAAAGCAGACGTGAAGATTTTTAGAGATAAGCTGGCCGACATCCGCGATCAGGTTGCGGCTGCACTCAAGAAGGGAAAGAAGCCGGAAGAAATCCCCGCGCTCGGCATCACCGACAAATACGATGCCGACTGGGGCAAAGGGTTTTTGAAAGGAAAAGATTTTGTGATGATGATTGCGGAAGAGCTGAAAGGGAAATGATGCTGATTGCTTGGATTCTGGATGCTATTAATGCTAAGCATAAATTGTCATTCATTGAATAATTGACAGTTGGCAAAAAGCAGTTGACAAAGTGTAGGCACAACTAATGATTTGTCAATTGCACATTGTCAATTGTCAATCGAAATCCGTCAACTTATCTTTTCATACAATTTCCGCAAGGGCGAAAGCCAAGGCGCAACGCTTCTGATTTATTTTTGAAAAAGACTCGATTTTCCTTTTTTATTCGTTTGCCCGAACCGCAACTTAATTTGCCATAGATTTTCAATCGCGCATTTCCTGCAAAGCGGATTTCATCTTTGCGGATTTGTCTGTACAATGAATTATTTAATTCGCTATGTCTCCACATTGGCTAATCGGCTAATTGAC
>JAYWDN010000075.1:0-13718 GCA_043780615.1 Bacteroidota bacterium
TAATTCGGCAAGATGCTGCCCGCAATGGAGTTTTCGATCGCCATCACGGCAAAGCCGCTTTCGTCTTTTTTCAGCGACTCGCAGAGCGCATGAAATGTGAGGCACTCCACCGTTTCGATGGCTCCTTTGAAATAGGTCATCGCGGCCACTTCGTGAAAGCTGGTGGCGATGCCTTGTATCGCGACTTTTAGTTTTTCTTGTTTACTCATATAATCACTTCAGTGGGGATGACAGGATTCGAACCTGTTCAGCCGAAGCACCAGATTTACAGCCTGACCCAACTCTCCAAACTTTGGCGCAACCCCATAATGTCATAAAATAAAAAAGTCTCCCGATTTATTCGGGAGACTCTCTGATATTTTCGTTTTGTTATTTTCTTTTCAAAGCGATTTTACCTCAAGTCCCCCAAGGGATTGATAAAAGTAAAAACCAAAATAAAATAGCAGACCGCTTTTCATTGCGGCTCAAATAAAAAGAAAAAATCCTTTCCAACAAATAAAACCACGAAGCATTTGAAAATATTTATACGACCCATTTGTGTTAAACCCCTGGATTCTGGTCGCTAGTTTCTGGCCAATAACCTGAATCAAGTACATTTGCGCGAAGTTTAACCACACCTTTATATTAATGAGCAGTAAAAAAATCGCCCGCGCCCTGATTTCGGTTTATTATAAAGATGGATTGGAGGCAATCGTGCATCAGTTGGCCAAACAAAATGTAGCGTTCGTCTCTACGGGCGGCACAGAAGTGTTCATTAAAAAACTGGGTTACCATGTTGTCCCTGTAGAACAGCTGACGGGCTATCCTTCCATTTTTGGTGGCCGCGTGAAGACGCTGCACCCTGCGGTGTTTGGTGGAATTCTTTTTCGAAGGGAGGATGTTGGCGATGTATTGCAAGCGCAAGAATTCAAAATTGCCCCAATCGATCTGGTGATCGTTGATCTTTATCCATTTGAAGAAACCGTGGCCAAAGCCCTCTCCTCCGGAGAGGGTTGGGGTGAGGTTATTGAAAAGATTGACATTGGAGGGATTTCGCTGATACGCGGAGCAGCCAAAAATTTTAACGATGTGCTGATCGTTTCCTCGCGCGATCAATATGTGGAAGTGTTGGAGCTGTTGAAAAACAAAAATTGCTCGACTGAATTATCAGACAGAAAAAGATTTGCTGCGCTCGCTTTTGATGTAACCTCGCAGTATGATTCGGCCATCTTTAATTACTTCAACCGCGAACAAAATATCGCCAGCTTCAAATCAAGTTACCAGCAAGGGAAAACATTGCGTTACGGTGAGAACCCGCATCAAAAAGGGATTTACTTTGGCGAGCTTGACAGACTATTTGATCAACTCAACGGCAAAGAACTTTCTTATAATAATTTGGTGGACGTTGACGCTGCAGTGAACTTGGTGAAAGAGTTTGAAGGAGATACGGCCTTTGTGATCATCAAGCATACCAACGCTTGCGGAGTGGCCACGGCACCATCGGTGAAAGAAGCGTACCTTAAAGCGTTTCAAGCCGACACCATCTCTGCCTTTGGCGGGGTGCTTGCCTCGAACAAAAAAATTGATCTGGCCGCAGCCGAAGAAATCAACAAACTCTTTTTTGAAATACTGATTGCACCTGACTACGATCCATCGGCTGTAGAACTTTTGAAATCGAAAAAGAACCGCATCTTATTAAAACAAAAGCAAGCGCCCACCGCTACCAAACAATTCAAAAGTTTGCTCAACGGGGTGATCGAACAAGACTTGGATTTGCACACCGATTCAAAAGAAGATTTAAAAACCGTAACCAAACGTGCGCCATCATCAGATGAAGTCAATGCCTTACTTTTTGCAAGCAAAGTTTGCAAGCACACCAAATCCAACACGATTATCTTGGCCGTTGAGGGCCAGATGCTTTCAAGTGGCGTGGGGCAAACCAGCCGCGTGGACGCACTGAAACAGGCCATTGAGAAAGCAAAAACGTTTGGCTTTGATTTAAGAAATTCGGTGATGGCATCGGATGCGTTCTTTCCCTTTCCCGATTGTGTGGAGATCGCCCACCAGCAGGGCATCGTGGCGGTGGTCCAACCGGGCGGCTCCATCAAAGACCAAGACTCCATCAACTTTTGCGACCAACACAGCATGGCGATGGTATTTACGGGGTTCAGGCATTTTAAGCATTGATCCCTTTTGCTATTTTTGTTGAAAGTTTGAATGATGGTGATTACAATAAAGGAAGGAGAGTCAAAAACATCAATTGATCGTAAGCTCAAAAAACTCTATGCAGGAAAAAAAGGATTTCAGGCTTATAAGTATTTAGGAAAGATCAAAATTGATGAAGAGCCTATGGAAATTCAGAAAAGATTAAGGGATGAGTGGTCAGAGCGTTCTCGTTGATACTAATATCTTAATTTATCTTCTGCGCGGTCACCGGACGGCTGCAGAAATTTTGTTCGATAAAAAACTCTTCATCTCGTTCATTTCTGAAATCGAACTGCTGTCTTTTCGCAAAGCTTCAGCGCAAGAGCAAAAACTTGTTGACGGCATTTTAAGTGACAGCAGGGTTATTCATAGCAATTCATCAATCGTCCAAATAGCAATTTCATTTCGAAGAGAAGAGGGGCTTAAACTTCCAGACGCAATTATAGCGGCCACTGCTGCGTATTTGAGGGTACCCCTGATTACGGCTGATAAAAAAAATTTAACTATCAAAAATTTGGAGGTAATTGAATACCAACCTTAAAGCAATTATTTCTGTAATTTCGAGCCAATTTTAAATTCACAAGAGGAGGACTTTTCCATGGGACTTTTTGATTTCTTCACCAGCGACATCGCCATCGACTTGGGCACCGCCAACACACTCATCATCCACAAAGACAAAGTGGTGGTGGACGAGCCCAGCATCATCGCCATCGACAAACATACCAACCGAGTGCTGGCCATTGGGCGCGAGGCCATGCAGATGCACGAGAAAACCCACGACAACATCAAGACTATCCGGCCGCTGAAAGAAGGCGTGATTGCCGACTTCCATGCAGCCGAGATGATGATCCGCGGCTTCATCAAAATGATCGACACGGGCCGCAGGTTTTTTCCCCCTTCGCTGCGCATGGTGATCTGCATCCCTTCGGCCATCACCGAAGTGGAGAAACGTGCCGTGCGCGACTCGGCCGAACACGCCAACGCAAAAGAAGTCTATATGATCTACGAACCGATCGCTGCGGCCATCGGCTCGGGCATCGACATCGAGCAGCCCATCGGCAACATGGTGGTGGACATTGGTGGAGGCACTACCGACATTGCGGTGATCGCCTTATCGGGAATTGTTTGTGATCAATCCATCCGCATTGCGGGCGATACGTTCAACCGCGACATTCTGGATTACATGCGCAGACAGCACAACCTCTTGATTGGCGAACGCTCTGCTGAGCGAGTGAAAATTGAGGTGGGCTCTGCGATGACCGAATTGGATGACGGCCCTGATGATTATGAAATCCGTGGTCGCGATTTGATGACGGGCATTCCTAAAGTAATAAAGATTTCTTACTCTGAAGTTGCTTTTGCGTTGGATAAATCGGTTTCCAAATTAGAGGAAGCCGTGTTGAAAGCCCTCGAGCTTTCTCCGCCCGAGCTCTCGGCCGATATTTATGAGCGCGGCATTTACCTGACCGGTGGCGGGGCCATGTTGCGCGGCCTCGACAAACGGTTGGCACTGAAAACCAAGTTGCCGATACACGTGGCGGAAGATCCGCTTCGTGCCGTAGTGCGTGGCACGGGGGCAGCGCTCAAAAACTTGGACCACTATCGCAAAGTGCTCATGACCTAATGGATGGAACGGCTCTTTAATTTTGTCTACACCTACAGGGCTTTCTTCACCTTTTTATTATTGGAATTATTTTGTTCCTGGTTGATCGTTCAAAACAATCAATACCAAAGCACGAAGTATTTCAATTCCTCCAATCGGCTCATTGCACGGCTCAATACCACCTCACAAAACATCCGGGAATATTTTTCGCTTACGGATATCAACACCACGTTGGCGCAAGAAAATTCATTGCTCCGAAAAAAATTAGAGCAGCGAAATGCAGTACTTTATTATTGGCACTTGAATCAAGTGACCGACTCGGCATTGTACAATCGATTTGATTTTGTAAGTGCCAAGGTGGTGAACAATACCGTAAAATATTATAAGAATTTCATCACCATCAACCGAGGCAGCGATGTGGGCTTGCAGCCAGGCATGGCCGCGATCAGCGCGCAAGGCGTGGTCGGAAAAATTAAATCGGTGTCTGATCACTATTCAGTTTTGATTTCATTATTGAATATCGATGACCAAGTTTCCAGCGTGATCAAACGCACGGGGCACTTTGGCACCGTGCAGTGGGACGGCACCAATCCGTTGCTTATCAACCTAAAATATATTCCGCGCCATGTGAAACCAGCGGTGGGTGATTCCATTGTTACCTCAGGCTACAATTCCGTTTTCCCAGAAGGGGTTTTTATTGGAAGAATCAAAGAATTTAAGTTGAAGGAAGAAGCTTTGTTTTACGATATCAAAGTGGCGTTAGGGCAGGATTTCGGCAAGCTCGCTTTTGTAGAGGTGGTTAAGAGCAAATTAAAAAAGGAAAGAGATTCGTTGGAGCAGCTCACTATTGGCGAACCGAAATGACACGCGCAGGAATTTTGCAATTCGTTTCATTTTTTGTGTACGTGGTGGTGCAGACCATGCTGTTGAAGAATTTGGTGCTCTTCAACACAGGCTTTTGCTTTTTGTACGTAGCCTACATTTTGCTCATGCCCATTGAAGTCAATGCCATGTTGTTGATGACTTTTGGTTTTCTGATGGGGTTTACCATCGATATTTTTTACGACAGTCTTGGGCTTCATGCACTCACCTTAGTAGTGATTGCGTACATCCGCAATTACTGGTTGGAGGTGATCACCCCGCAAGGTGGCTATGATGCTGGGGCTATGCCCACCTTGGCCTCGCACGGGTTGCAATGGTTTTTGGCCTATGCCATGCCGCTGGTATTTGCGCATCATTTAATTTTGTTTTTGGTAGAAGCAGCAAGTGTTGGATTGTTTTGGTATTCGATGCTGAAGACGATCAACAGCATGCTGTTCACCATGGCCATCATCGTATTGTTGCAATACGTGTTGCCTCAACGTAGCCGCTTATGAACGAAGGCAGAAAGGAAATATTCCAAGTGTTATTTATTTTAATAGGAATCATTTTCTTGGTTAAATTATTTTTTGTTCAAGTGGCAGATGATCGCTATGCCGAACTAGCCAACAGCAATTCCATTTTGCGCGAAATTGAATATCCATTTCGCGGGCTGATCAAAGACCGCAATGGCAAGTTGATTGTTTACAATACACCCGAGTACGACCTGACGGTGGTGGTGAAAGATGTGAAGAAATTTGATTCGGTAAAATTCTGTGAAGTCTTTTCGCTGACGCGCGAAGAACTTCGAAAGAAGTTTAGGGGGATGAGGGCGCGCAAAAAGGAATTTTCCCCAGTGAAGCCTATGCGTTTTTTAGAACGTCTCTCCAACGATGACTTTGCCAAAGCGCAAGATCGCCTCGATGAGTTTCCGGGTTTTTATATTCAAGCACGCACCACACGCGCTTACACTACTTCGGCCTTGGCCAACGCGCTCGGCTATGTGAGCGAGATCAGCAAAGGAGAATTGAAAAGAGACAGTTCGCAATTTTATAAACAAGGCGACTACATCGGGCAGAGTGGCATCGAGGCATTCTATGAAGAACAACTTCGCGGCAAGCGCGGGTTGCGTTTCAAGTTGCGCGATGTAAAAGGCATTGAAAAAGGTTCGTTTAAAAACGGAGCGTACGACACCCTCTCGGTGCCCGGCCAGGATTTGATTTCGAGTATCGACCTCGACCTGCAATTGTATGGCGAAAAATTAATGAATGGAAAAGCAGGCAGCATTGTAGTGATTGAACCATCGACAGGGGAAATATTGTCGTTGGTTTCTGGCCCGTCTTACGATCCGAATTTACTGACAGGAAAAAATTACAGTGCGAACTTTAAGCTCATCAGAGAGGACTCGATGAAGCCGCTCTTCAACCGGCCATTGATGGCGCAATACCGACCCGGCTCAATTTTTAAAATTGCGCAAGCGATGACCGCACTACAAGAAGGCGTGATCACCCCCGATGTGCGCATCCGATGTGATCGTGATGTTATTGCTTGTCATGGCAATCATTCCAATGAAGATTTGCGCGGGGCAATTGCCAACTCGTGCAATCCTTATTTTCACAGCGTGCTGAGGAGGATGCTGAACAAGGGCAAAGACAAAGATCCATTTAAAGATACGCGCATTGGGTTGGCGGAGTGGAACAAGCACATCACTAGTTTTGGATTTGGAAGCCGTTTGGGAATAGACTTGCCCAACGAAAAAGAGGGGCTGATCCCCACTCCAAAATATTATGACCGTGCGTATAAAAACAAACCGTGGAAATTTTCTAATATTTATTCCCTTGCAATTGGCGAAGGAGAAAATTTAGTCGTGCCCATTCAGATGGCCAACTTTGCAGCCATTGTTGCCAACCGTGGATTTTATTTCACACCTCATTTAGTAAAAGCAATTGGCAAAGAAGCCAACCCGTTGCCGGCATACGCCAAGCGGCATTATACCACCGTTGATTCTTCTTACTTTAATGTAGCGGTTGATGCCATGCAGCAAGTAGTGGAGTCGGGCACGGGGCAATGGTATGCCAAACTCGCTGACGTGATTGTGTGTGGCAAAACGGGTACGGTGCAAAACGAGCCGCTGCCCGACCACTCGGTGTTCATTGCTTTTGCCCCGCGCGACAATCCCAAGATTGCGGTCTCGGTATATGTAGAAAATGCAGGCCAAGGGGCGAGGGCTGCCGCCTGCATTGCAAGTTTGATGATCGAAAAATATTTGTTTGGAAAAACCGGAAGGCAGCCTATTGAAGAGTATGTGCTGGCCGGAAAATTCTTGGACTGACATGAGGAATGACAACGATATTTCCGGCTCGATCGACTGGGGCACCGTGCTGCTCTACCTTGCATTGGTGGCTATTGGCTGGGCCAATGTTTTTGCGGCCGTGTATGACGAAAGTGCGCAGCGTTCTATTTTTGATCTTACGCACAACTCAGGCCGTCAACTTCTTTTCATTGCGGCTTCGGGCATCATTGCGCTGGCCATCACCATCATCGACATGCGCTTTTACGAAACGTTTGCATACGTTTTGTTTGGCATTCTTTTGTTCGTACTTCTTCTGGTGCCCATCATCGGCAAAGAAGTAGGTGGCAACAAAGCTTGGATCGGCATCGGGTCGTTTGGGGTGCAGCCTTCTGAGTTCGCAAAATTTGTGACGGCCTTGGCCGTAGCAAAATACATTGGCTCGGTCGGCTTCCGCATGGACAACCTTAGAAACCAGGCCGTATTATTTATGATTGTAGGTGCACCCGTTGCACTAATTTTTCTTCAAAAAGATTATGGCACGGCCATGGTGTTCACCGTGTTCTTACTTGTTTTTTTCCGTGAAGGGATGTCGCCAGTATTATTGCTTACCGGATTGAGCGCAGCCCTGATTTTTATTTTAACCTTGCTCGTGCCGAATACTATTTATTTATACCTCGGCATCGGCATCCTCTTGATCGCGGTGATCTTGGCCGGAAAGAAAAATTTTAAACACATTGCCACGCTCACGGTAAGTGCATTAATTATCATGAGTGTGATTGAAAGCGTTGACTATGTAGTTCATAATGTATTGCCGCCTCACCATCAAAACCGACTGAAGGCATTGATCAATCCCGACTCGGACCCCCTTGGCTTTGGGTGGAATGTAACGCAATCGAAGATTGCCATTGGCAGTGGGGGTTTTTTTGGAAAAGGTTTTTTGAAAGGCACACAAACCAAATTTGATTTCGTGCCCGAGCAAAGCACGGACTTTATTTTTTGCACCATCGGTGAAGAGCATGGATGGTTGGGTAGTGTGATCGTGATTGGGTTGTTTGTGGCGTTGATGTTGCGCGTGATTTTTTTGGCCGAGCGGCAGAAGAACCGATTTGCCCGAGCCTATGGATACGGGGTGGCGTGCATTTTCTTTTTTCATTTTGCCGTGAACATTGGGATGACCGTTGGGCTTTTTCCCGTAATTGGAATTCCACTCCCGTTCTTCAGCTATGGTGGCTCTGCGCTGTGGAGCTTCACCATTTTACTTTTTATCCTGCTCAAGTTGGACGCACACCGGGGCGAGGTGCTGCAGCGGATATAGAAATTAAGGACATCTCTAAAAACTCCTTGTACCCTTCTCTTCCGTCTGCCTGACGAAGCCGTTTCGGCAAAGGCATGGAGAAGGGTGAAGGGTTGAGGTAGTCAACGGAAAGGTTTTTAGAGATGCCCTTAATGGAGTGAATTTATTTGCGGCTGCCATAAAAGAGGGTGAGGAATACGGTGGGGTAAACGGCATAGTTTTCGGCCGAGGGCATAAGCACTACTTTCTTAAAGTAAGCATCCAACAAAAAGCCAGCCTCAAACCCAGTGACTTGACTTTTGCTTGTGCCCAGTTCAAAATTCATGGCCACTTTAAAATTTCCGCCCATTTGAATTTTAGATTCGCCCAGCCCCTGAAAGACACTTCCCGCTCCTTGAATGCTGTTGTAGGGTTGGCTTACATAAGGTGCGCTGTTGGTGGCGTAGGAACTGGTGCCGTCATTGGTTTGAACATAGTAAGGAGAAACCAAGCCGATAGTAGGCCCAGCCGCAAAAACTGCCTTCACCTCCACACCTTGTTGCGGGCCTTTGGTAAATAAAATTATATCGCGGCCATACTGCAAGCGCACCGCATAGAGGTAATTTGTTTTTCCGTAAATAAAATAATTTCCGCTCGAGTTGGACTGCACTCTCACTTCATGGGGATTTTTTACATTCATTAGCTCCAATCCAAAACTCTCAAACATTTTTTTGCTGATCCTTTTTGCTTTTTTAAAAGTGAAGCCCCCAATCAACCCTCCGTATGAATTTTTGTTGATGCCCCAGTTAAATTCAGAATTGTAATCATAGCTGTCTTGGGTCTGTGCACAGAGCGGTGCGCCCATGGCAGAGAAGAAAACAACGATGAATAAAAATTTCAAGACTTGCTTCACAACACAGGGTATTATTCTCAAATTTAAACCGTAATTGTTAACGAAAAAATTTAAATCAAAGTTTACCATGGATACCATAATGGCTACTGTAGAATATGTGGGAGACCTGCGCACACTGGCCGTTCACCTAAAATCAGGGAAAAAGATCACCACCGATGCTCCAACCGACAACCACGGCAAAGGTGAAGCCTTCAGCCCTACCGATCTGGTCAGTGCGGCATTGAGCAGTTGCATGATGACGATTATGGGGCAAGTAGCCACCCGCGAAGGGGTAGATATGAAAGGCATGAAAACAGAAGTAGTAAAAGTAATGTCGGCTAGCCCACGTAAAATTGCAGAGATCATGATCACCTTCTTCCATCCCAATCTGCAAGCCACCGAAGTGCAAAAACAAAAACTGAAAAATGCAGCCACCACGTGCCCCGTGGCATTGAGCCTTTCTGAAAATCTGAAACAAACGATTACGTTTAATTTTTAAGAGGCAATGGCCTCACGAACTCCCTCAAAGGCAATATCGAAATGGGAGCGAGTGTAAATCGGTTTTCCGTTTTGTATGATCAGGACTTGCGGAGACTCGTGCTCCACACCAAATCGTGCGGCAATGCGATTTGAAATTGCGCGGTGCGAAAGCAAATCGAGGTAATAGGTTTTTAATGAACCCACTTCATCAGCTTTCCAGTTTCGCTCGAGGCGGCCAAGTGCTGCGCGGCTGATGGAGCAACTGGTGCTGTGCTTAAAAATTAATACCGATTGCGTTTTTGATTCTTCGTTGAGCTGATCGATTTGCGCTTCGTTTTTTAATTCAGTCCAATTCATTTTTTTAATCGTATAGATCCTTCCACAGTTCTTTTTCTTTTTTGTCGTAGCGCGGTCTGCGTATTTTTTCTTTTACAGCCTCGGGTTGTGTAGCGTTTTTCTTAAAGAGCTTCGCCCATCTTAACTTAATGTTCATCAATAAAGTTCGTTCTTGTTTCACATTGTCGCGGTAGCCGTGTGCAAACTGGGCATCGGGGTGAAGATTTTTCCCATGGGGCTTGTTCATCTTCATGTTGCCTTGGTAGTCTTTCATGCGTGCTACGGCACGGGCAAGTGAAATGACTTTTAGCGCATTTTTGTTGCCATGGGGAGTGTGCACATATTTTTTCATGTACTGCCTTCCGACAAATTCATTTCCTTTTCCGAAAGTGGCCTTAGCCCTGATCGTCTTCATCGCCTCGTCATTGCTGCTGGGATTGTGCTTGTAGGCCCACAGCATTTTTAAGTGGCCACTGTACTCGCTGGCTTTCACTGAATTTTTTCCGGCCGGCTCGCCCTTCAGTGCTCCTTTGGCGGTCAGCTTATTTTTTTCATAATCTTTCGCCTTCGTTTTTATTTGCAATCCCGCCACGGCATAAGTCGATTTATCCGGCCTTACTTTTTTCAAGGATTCTTTATCGGCATTGGGGTTGCGCACGTATTTTTTTCTGAAGAAAGGCAAGCGCATTCTTCCCGAGTAGTTCGCTTCTATGGCATCGGCCGAAAGCGGTGTTCTCACCAAAATAGGTTGCTCGTTGTTGTTCCAAAGTTTTCCGCTCACGCTGCCCCCGCCTTTCTCGGGTCGCTTCGCTTTGATGTTTCCCGCGTACGTCCCGATTTTTAGTGATGCAGGGAAAAATGATTTTCCCTGGATTGCATGGTTGCTGTTGTTCCAAAGTTTTCCGCTCACGCTGCCCCCGCCTTTTTCCGGACGCCTTCCTTTGATAAAGCCTTTGTAGGTTTCGCCTTGGTAGCCATAGCCGGGCGCAATTTCATAGCGTTTAAAAAATCCGGTGTAGGTGCCCACACGGCCAGCACCCGGTGCTGCCCCGCGCACATCAATGGCTTGGCCACCGTTATTCCACGGCCCGGTAACGCTGCCCCCACCTTTCAAAGGTCTTCTTGATTTAAAATTTCCGGCAAAGCCGAGGCCTTCTTGGCTAAATCCTTTTTTTTGATTGCGGATGTTGCCGCGAAAGTTGCCCATGTTTGCTCCCCTGCCGGGTGCGCGCACATCGATCGGCTGACCACCATTGTTGAAGCCACGGCCACTGATGCTGCCCCCACCTTTGAGCGGCCTTCTTGATTTAAAATTTCCGGCAAAGCCGAGGCCTTCTTGACTAAATCCTTTTTTTTGATTGCGGATGTTGCCACGAAAGTTGCCCATGTTTGCTCCCATGCCGGGTGCGCGCACATCGATGGGCTGGCCGCCATTGTTGAAGCCACGACTTGCGCTGCCTCCACCTTTGAGCGGTCGCCTTGATTTAAAATTTCCTGCAAAGCCAAGACCATCTTGACCAAAAGTTTTTCTTCCCTCAGGGATGTTGCCACGAAAGTTGCCCATGTTGGCACCAATGCCCGGAGCCCTTGCGGGGAGTGCTTTCAAAATTCTTCCCGATCGGCTGCGCGAAGAAAATCCACTTCCTTGGAGTCGGCCATTGCGTTGAAGTTTGGCAGATACCGATGGCCTGCGCGAATACCGGGTGCTGCCTGCTTGCTGCGAAACTTTTGGAGGCCTGCTGCGGATGGCATGGCCCGATACATCGCCACGCCAAGCACGCTCACTTCGTTTGCCTGCCGTGGCATAGCTGCTTGTAAATGTTCGTTTGTACGGACGGTCTCCCGATTTTTTTTTGCCCCGATAAACATCTTGTGCTGGGAGCACGCCCAAACCGGGAGTGTGAAAATTCTTTGCCCTCAACGTGCGCCCTGTGATGTCGGTGGTGATGGGCCGTTCGCCTTTGCTGAATTTTCCCCAGTACACATTTTTTCTTCCCCGAGTTACAAACGACCTCGAAGCTGTTCGCGCCACAATGCGTTTTTTGCGGCCGGGCGGCTTGCGCTTGGTGCTCAACGAGGCAGCCCGTGCCAACGCACTGCGGTTGGAGTAGGCACGCTGATAGTCGCGGGGCTTGCGCGATGGATTGTTGACATACGGGCCACGGTTGGAGTACACATTGTTGCGCGCGGCTTGTGCGGTGGACGAACGGATGCGCGGCTGTGTGCCACCAGTGGGTTTGCCCGCGCGGTCATGTGACGATGGATTTTTTTTTGCAAAAGGCAACGACCGGCTTTGACTTTGAACCGCACTGGCGGCCGAAGATTTATTTTTGGTGCGTATCCGTCTTCTTCCCGAAATATCCCTGACGTTGGCCTTGTCGCCACCCTTCGATTTGGATTTGAATTTTGGGATGCGCAGTATCGACTTCTGATTGTTGGCCGGCTTGTCGCCTTTGGTGTTTTGTGCCACCACCGCAGACGATAAAAAGCACAGCAACACGAGCGCAAAAATCACGCTGCCTTTACTGGGTGTATGATGGCGAGGCCGCACGGTCAAAACTGTTTGTTTCTTAAACAGGCTAAGTTAAAGAAAATTGTACAGACCCGGATTCTGGTTGTAGGATTTTGGCTTGCCAGCCAGAATCAAAATTTCAACAACGCCTCAATCTTTTCTCTCAGTCTTCCTTTCGCCAGAAAATTATTTTCTAAAGTTGGTGCAAATGGAATGGCTGTATCCAATGATGCAACACGCATAACAGGTGCATCTAAATTTGCAAAACAATTTTCGCTGATCCAAGCGGCAATCTCACCGCCAATACCTCCCGTCAATGTATCCTCATGGAGGATAATTACCCTATTGGTTTTCTTCACGGTTTGTTCGACTGCATCTTTATCCCACGGCAGTAACGTGCGCAGATCCAAAACGTCTGCCTTCACCTCGGGCATCGCATCCAGAATTTCTTTTGCCCAATGCACACCCATACCGTAGGTGATGATGGACAAATCATTTCCTTCGCTCACCATTTTTGCTTTTCCGATTTCAATGGTGTAATAATCATCTGGGATAAAATCTTTTACAGACCGGTACAATACTTTATGTTCGAAATACAAATACGGATTGGGATCTTCGAGCGCAGCGCAAAGCAAACCCTTCGCATCGTGCGGATTGGATGGATAAACAATTTTCAATCCTGGAGTATGAAAGAACCAAGCCTCGTTGCTCTGCGAGTGAAACGGCCCCGCGGCAGTGCCTGCGCCCGTTGGCATGCGCACGACTACATCGGCAGGCTGGCCCCAGCGCCAATGTGTCTTCGCCAAATTATTGATGATCTGGTTAAATCCTTCCGTAACAAAATCGGCAAACTGCATCTCCACCATCGCTTTCATGCCCTTGATGGAAAGGCCGAGCCCCGTTCCTACAATCGCGGCCTCGCACAACGGAGTGTTGCGCACACGGTCTTTACCAAATTGTTTTACAAACCCTTCGGTGATTTTAAACACACCTCCATAGTCGGCAATGTCCTGACCCATCAGCACTAAGTTGGAATGCTTCTCCATGCTTTGGCGCAGGCCATCGCTGATGGCGTCAATAAATCTTTTCTCAGATAACCTCACCCCCGACCCCTCTCCAGAAGAGAGGGGAGAAATGACTGTTTGGAGGAACGGAGCATACACATCGTTCATCTCAATTTCTGTGTTGGCAACCGGATGGGTTTCTTCAAACGCAATCGCCAGGCCTTCTTCAATTTCTTTTTTGATTTTTTTTCGCAACGAATCCACCGATTTTTGATCGATGACT
>JAYWDN010000076.1:0-31779 GCA_043780615.1 Bacteroidota bacterium
CGACCACTTTGAGTGGTCGGACGACTTTCTTTTAGTTGTACTTCACATAGTGTTCCCACTTCTCCATCACTTCAAGGAAATCACTTGGCAATTCTGAATCGAACTGAACATATTTTTTAGTGGCGGGGTGAATAAAGCCCAATGTTTTAGCATGAAGCACCTGGCGCGGAATGATTTTAAAACAATTGTCAACAAACTGCTTGTACTTTGAAAACACAGTGCCCTTCACTACTTTGTTGCCCCCATACATTTCATCATTGAATATTGGATGACCAAGAAATTTCATGTGCGCGCGTATCTGGTGCGTACGCCCGGTTTCTAATTTGCATTCGATCAGTGACACATAACGAAGGTCTTTCAATAATTTAAAATGTGTAATCGCTATTCTTCCGAAATCTCCGTCAGGAAATGCGGTGGTCACTCTTCGGTCTTTCAAACTCCTCCCCACATTTACATTGATGGTTCCATGCGGTGGCTCGGGCACCCCCCACACCATGGCTTGATACGTTCGCTCGATGGTGTGATCAAAAAACTGTTTGGCCAACGCAGTCAGTGTCGTTTCTGTTTTTGCAATCACCAACAGGCCCGAAGTGTCTTTGTCGATGCGATGCACTAATCCCGGTCGCCCATCATTGCCGGGCATCTGAGGGAGATTTTGAAAATGATACGTGAGTGCATTCACCAATGTGCCGCTCCAGTTTTGATAGGCTGGATGCACCACCATGCCAGCAGCCTTGTTCACGATGAGTAAGTGATCGTCTTCAAAAACAATATTGAGCGGAATATTTTCGGGCTTCACATCCGTATCGCGCGGAGGCTCTGGGAAAGAAATGGAGATCACATCGCTGGGATGGATTTTGTAATTGGGCTTGACGGGGTTGCCATTGACTTTTACAAAACCTTCGTGAATGCCGTTTTGGATTTTGGTGCGCGTGACATTCGGCAGCCGAGCGATCAAAAATTTATCCACCCGCAATAAACTCTGACCGGGGTCGGCCACGATGCGGTGATGCTCAAAGAGATCATCATCGGGTTCGTCTTCTGAAAATTCTTGCGGCATCATCTTTTTGGAAAGTAGCGATAGATTTCTTTTCGATCGAGAACCCTAGAAAAAATGACAACATCCCCGTCCAAATAAAAACCTATTCGGTAGTTTCCAGATCGAATTCGGAAAGCATTTTTATTGCCCTCCATTTTTACGGGGCTGAAATCATTTAGCAGATTTGCCTGCTGAACCTTTTGTATGATTTGTTTAACCTGGAGTTGAACCAGTTGGGAAAGTCTTTTTGAATCTCGCTCAAAACTTCGGTCAATTTGGATTTTCATTTACCGAGCTTTTTCAGAAAAGCATCGGTCTCCGCTTCACTCAGGCGGCCATATTTTTTTCCATCTTCCATGGCCACCATCAAACTTTGATCTTCAGCCTCTTGACTGAGTTCAACCATGTCTAATTTTAGTGCTTTGGCTAATGCTTGGATTACTTCCTCTTGGGTATCGTCCAACGTCAATACAAAAGTTTTCATAGAACAAAGGTAAACAAACACGATAAAAACCCTCAATAAAAAAAGGAAATCAACCTAAGTTATTTTGTCGGTTAAAGTTTATCCTTCACCTGCTGTACTTTCTCCAACAGGTCATTGAAAAACCGGCTCCTTTCTTTTGTCGCAGTAGTGCTGATAAGCGATGATTTATTCATCATGTTGGTCAGATGACTTTCCGTGAGTTTGCAAAAAGAATCCTGAGACGTAGCAAGGATATTAAAGTTATTATGCGTTAGGATCGTCACTCGCTTGTCGCCCATTTTCATAAAAACAGTATTGTCGCCAATCAAAACTTCATTGAGATAAAGGTCTAATTTCCCACCCAAGTCATCGGTTCCTAAAGTTTTTTAAGGCCAAGCTCTGCTTGTTTTCTTAGATGATTTAACGGTGGGTTTGGGTGGACACCCATAAAGATAAAACTTGATTAAGAGAGGCATTCAAATAATATTTTCACGCTTTGAAAATAAGAAAATTTGACTTGACGATGCGTTGAAATCAATTGACCGTTAACTTCGTGCCAATGTACGCCATTGTTGATATCGAAACCACCGGAGGTCACGCAGCCAGCCATCGCATCACGGAGATTGCAATCTACCATCACGATGGATTTCAGATCACCGATCATTACCGGTCGTTGATCAATCCGGGCAGGGCTATCCCTCATTTCATTACCGGCCTTACGGGGATCAATTATGAAATGATTAAAGAGGCGCCTGCCTTTGAAGATATTGCCAAAGAAGTTTTTGGTTGGCTGGACGGGCGCGTGTTTGTGGCGCACAACGTGCATTTCGATTACAGTTTTTTGAAAAAGGAATTTGAAGATGTCGGCATCGCGTGGAGCCCCAAAAAATTATGCACCGTTCGCTTGTCGCGAAAAATAATTCCCGGCCTGCACTCGTACGGCCTTGGCCGATTGGCCGAAAGCCTCGGGATAAAAATCCCCGGCCGCCACCGGGCAGGTGGCGATGCACTTGCCACCGCAAAGATTTTTGATACGCTGCTCAAGCGCGACAACAACGGAACGATTGTCAAAGCCTTGAAACGAAATTCGGGCGAAACGATTTTGCCCTCCAACTTGCCACGCGAAGAATTTGATGCGCTCCCAGCCAAAGCGGGTGTCTATTATTTTTTAGACGCCCATGCGCAAGTGATCTACGTGGGCAAAGCCATCAACATCAAGAAACGGATGATCAGCCACTTTACGGGCGAAGCGCGCGAGTGGAACCGATCCAGCATTCGCAGCGAGATCCATCACATCACGTACGAACTCACCGGCAGCGAACTGATCGCCCTCATTTTTGAAGCACAAGAAATACGCAGGCTTTGGCCTAAGTATAACCTGGCACAAAAATATAAAACCGAAGAGTGGGGCATTTATGATTACGAAGATCGTAACGGCTACTTGCGTTTTTGTGTGAACACCGTGAGCCGAGGCGCGCACCCGCTGATTGCCTTTAGCAGCAAGGGCGATGCCTGGAATTTTTGGTGGGAGAAAGTGAAAGAGTTTGACCTCTGCCCCAAACTTAGCGGCTTGCAGTTGGCCAAGGGTCTTTGCTTCAGTTACCAATCGGGCACATGCCACGGTGCATGCCAAGCGATTGAGGCCGTGAAAAAATACAACCAACGTGCACAGCGTGCGATGGATTCTTTCTTTGAACAAGGAAACTCGCTGGCCATTATTGGGCAAGGAAGAAGGCACAATGAACAATCGCTGGTGCTGGTAGAAAACGGAAACTATCTGGGCTTCGGGTTTTTTGAAAAGCAGGAACACATTGCAGACTTTCAAGCCGCCAGAAATTTTGTGAAGCCGGGCAAAGAAAACCGCACGGTTCAAAACTTGGTCAATTCGTTTTTGGCTAATCCAAAAGGAGCAGAGCTGAAGTTTTTTTGAGTATTTTTGAGAACCCTTTTGAAGAATCTTATGACGGCCACGGAAATCAAAAAGAAACAGATCGGCAGGATAAATAAAACTGACGATAAAGATTTGCTCGAAAGCATTTATTCGATGATGAGAGACGAGTCAAAAAAGGAAATGCTCATCTTATCGGATCAGCAACTTGTTGCTATTCGCAAGGCGGAGAAACAAATCTCAATCGGAGATTTTTTAACCGATGCCGAGGTTCGTAAACGGACAGGCCGACAAATGAAAATTAAACTCTAACTTTGAACCGTAAATACTGCTGTGGAAAATGAAGGTAAAAGAACCATTATTTAATTACATATCTCCTGATACGGACTGCCAAATTAGGAAGGGTGACTGCTTGACCGTTCTAAAGAAGGTTGAGGACCGCAAATTTGACCTCATCATTACTTCTCCACCATACAACATTGGGAAATCATACGAAACTCAAACTAGTATTGAAAAATATTTAGAGGCGCAGGAAGAAATCATTGACGAGTTGGTGAGGACACTTTCTGACAAAGGAAATCTTTGTTGGCAAGTAGGTAACTACGTTGAGAAAGGCGAAGTTTATCCGCTTGACATTTTTTATTACCCGATTTTTAAAAAGCACGGCTTGAAACTTCGAAACAGAATTATTTGGCATTTTGGACACGGACTTCATGCCAGCAATCGGTTTAGTGGGCGATATGAAACCATACTTTGGTTTAGCAAGTCTGACGATTATATTTTCAACCTCGACAACGTTCGTGTGCCCTCTAAATACCCTGGCAAATTGCATTTTAAAGGAAATAAAAAGGGACTGCCTTCAGGCAACCCACTTGGAAAAAATCCAAGCGACATTTGGGAGATTGTCAGACAAGATTGGGAAAATGAAATGTGGAACATTCCAAATGTAAAATCCAATCACCCTGAAAAAACAGAACATCCTTGTCAATTCCCGATTGAATTGGCAGAAAGGTGTGTACTTGCATTGACCGAAGAAAACAGTTGGGTGCTTGACCCATTTGCAGGAGTTGGCTCAACAATCATAGGTGCAATAAAAAATAATCGAAATGCAATCGGGATTGAAAAAGAAGAAGAATACTGTAAAATTGCCAAACAAAGAATTAAAGATTATAGCGAAGGGAAATTAAAATTCAGGCCAATCAATAAACCAATTCACAAGCCATCATTGAATGACAAGGTCGCGCAAGTTCCCAAAGAATGGTTGCAACTTGAATTTGCAAACAGCAACGGGCTAATCGGGAACAATAGATGACAGTCTCGCAAAAGTATTCTCACCTAAACGGAGAAGAATACCTCATTGTTCATCATAAGAAGCTTTACAAGGAAATTATTGATACGATTGAGGATATTGATGCAAGCAAATTTCTCTTAAAGGAAAGCAAGGAGAAAACCATGAAGGGTAAAATGCTTTACAGCCCTATCGAGCTTAACAAAACCTTCAATACTAATTTCAACAAACTTGGATGGAACGAAAGCCGATATCAATATTATATCACAACGGAGCAAAAACTTCTTACTGAGTTAATCGCCTTACCTTATGAACAACAAAAACAGTTTTTAATTTCAAAAGGAATTAAGTCTCCGATTTCATCATACAAGCAGACTGATTTTGTTAAAGATCAAATCGCAGTCGAAGTTCAATTCGGTAAATACGCCTTCGTGGCGTTTGATCTTTTTGTAAAACATTTATTATTTTATTCTGGAGGTGTCATCAATCTTGGAATTGAGGTTTTGCCAACAAAGAAAATGCAAGCCCAAATGAGTAGCGGTGTTGCTTACTATGAGGGGGAAGTTTACAATGTTCTGCGACATGGTAGGAATAATCCTCCTGTTCCATTGCTAATACTTGGAATTGAACCTTAAAATGGTTCTCATTTTGACAAACTCCAGTCGAACCAAAAAACTAAAATTTTATAATATTGCGGTCTTAATGTGATTAACAATTATGGCATTCAATTCTACCACGGAACAACAACAGGCGCACAAGCAAAAAATAAAACAAGTCTTTGCCGAAGTAGGCAAAGTAGTGGTGGGCCAAGAGTACATGGTCAACCGCCTGTTGGTGGGGCTCTTCACCAACGGTCATGTACTGCTTGAAGGTGTGCCGGGCTTGGCGAAAACGCTTACCATCAGCACGCTGGCCAAAGTGCTGCACTTGGATTTTCAGCGCATTCAGTTCACCCCCGACTTGCTGCCAGCCGACTTGATCGGCACGATGATCTACAACCAGAAAGAAGGAAATTTTGAAGTAAAGAAAGGCCCCATCTTCGCCAACATTATTTTGGCCGATGAGATCAACCGATCGCCTGCCAAAGTACAATCGGCCTTGCTGGAAGCCATGCAAGAAAAAACCGTGACCATTGGCGAAACCACCTTTAAATTGGATCGCCCGTTTTTGGTGCTGGCCACACAAAACCCAGTAGATCACGAAGGCACTTATCCGCTGCCCGAGGCACAGGTAGATCGCTTTATGATGAAAGTGTTTGTGAACTATCCCACCAAAGAAGAGGAATTGGAAATCATGCGCAGGATTTCCAACATGAAGTTTGTCTTTGATGTGAACACGGTGCTCACAAAGGAAGACATTTTTGCTATCCGCGATGAAGTGAACCAAGTGAAAATCTCCGAATCGTTGGAGAAATATATTATTGAATTGGTGACCGCCACGCGCAAGCCAAAAGAATACAAACTAGACCACGAGGCGCAGTACATTCAGTTTGGAGCTTCGCCCCGTGCCAGCATCAACCTCAACCTGTCTGCAAAAACAGTGGCCTACATGGACGGCCGCGATTACGTGCTGCCCGAAGACATCAAAGAAGTAGCCCTCGATGTGATGAACCACCGCATCTTGTTGAACTACGAGGCCGAGGCCGACAATGTAAAAACTGCCGACATCATCAAAGCACTCTTGAGCAAAGTGCCGATCAACAAATAATCACGGCCTTGTTACCATCTTAATGATTTGATAATATGCCGAACTCCGTGAGGTAATACACACCACCCACCTTTGCAGCAAATTTAAAAGCTGCATGAAAAAACTTTTACTCATTGCGTTTGCCTTTTTAGGAACAGGCGCGTCATTTGCTCAATCCACGACCAGTGCATTGAGCGGCAAAATTGCCGACAACAAAGGTGAGACCTTGCCAGGAGCTACCGTGCAAGTCACATACCAGCCTACCAATACTCCTTACGGAGTGATGAGCAACAACGAAGGCCGTTATAACTTGGTGAACCTGACACCAGGTGGACCTTACGAAGTGTCGATCACTTTTGTGGGATACAAAACTGAAAAATACGACAATGTTTACCTGAAGCTTGGCGAGACGTTGAGGTTGGACGTAACCCTGAAAGACGAAACACAGCAGCTCAGCGAAGTAACAGTAGTAGGTGTGAACCAGGACGTGACCGAAAAAACTGGTACAGGCACGAGTGTAGGTCGTGAGCAAATCACATCGCTGCCGACTCTTAGCCGGAGCTTTTCAGATTTCACAAGATTGACTCCACAAAGCAGCAACAACTCTTTTGCAGGAACGAACTTTCGTTATAACAACATTACGCTTGACGGTGCCATCAACAATGACGCTATTGGCTTCAGTCCGTCATTAGGCGGATTGGGTGGAACTTCCAATCAGCCGGGCAGCAGCACGCGCACCAACTCTTTTAGCTTGGATGCCATCCAACAAGTGCAGGTGCAAATTGCACCGTATGATGTTTCGCTGGGCAACTTTACAGGCGGTAGCATCAATGCAGTTTCGCGCAGCGGCTCAAACAATGTGAGCGGTTCGGTTTACGGCTTTGGAAGAAATGCCGCCATCACAGGCAAGTACAAAGGCTCTGACAAAATAGGCGATGGCGCCATCAACAGTTCGTACTATGATTATCAAACTGGTTTCCGTTTAGGACTTCCCTTGATCAAAGACAAGCTTTTCTTGTTTACCAACGAGGAAGTTACCAACAATTCTGTACCTGCGTTTTTTCCAGCCGGTTCACCTGGTTATTTTTTGGATGCGACCAGCGCCAACCAAATCATCTCGAAATTGCAAAGTATGCCTGTGAGCACATATAATCCTGCGGGTGGTTATGACCCGGGAGCGATAGGCAATTACAGTATCTATTCGAAAAGCGTGAAGTTTTTTAACCGTATCGACTGGGTCATCAATAAAAACCATTCGCTTGTTATTCGCAACAACTCCATTGTTTCCTCAGCCAGTAACTTGGAACGTTCTTCTACAGAATTCCAATTTGGCAGCTACGATTTCGTACAGCACAACACCAACACCAGCACGGTAGCCGAATTGAAGAGCCGCTTCGGAAATGCCAGCAACAGTTTGATCATCGGATACACCGATATCAAAGACTACCGTGATCCTCAATCCATATTCCCCCAAATTCAAATTAACGGGATCAATGGTGGCCACGTATTGCTGGGCACAAACCGTGAAGCAGGGATTTTCAACATGAATCAACGTACGTTTGAATTTACGGACAACTACAAATTCTTTCGTGGTAATCACAACTTCACGATTGGAACCCACAATGAATTTTATAAAATCAACTATGGGTTCATCAATTCATGGAACGGTCGCATTGACTATAGTAGCTTGACTAATTTTCTTGCAGACAATCCTTCTCGCATGAGAGCGATCTACTCGGGCACAGACAATTCTCGTGCTACTCAATTTAATAATGCTTCTAATGTAGGCGCATTTAATGTTGCTCTCACTAGCTTGTATGCTCAAGATGAATGGATAAAAGGCAAGCTTACTCTTACTTATGGCCTTCGTGTAGATATGCCGATCATGCCTACTGGCCCGATCGCAGATGCACGTAGCAAATTCCCAACTAGTCCGAATAATTATGGAACTACCTATACCTATTCCACACCTGTACCTCAGATCAGCAACTCGTATTTCAGTGCCCCCTATTTTTCGCCTCGAATAGGGTTTAACTATGATGTGAAGGGAGATAAGAGCATCATTGTCCGTGGCGGATCAGGTCTCTTTACCGGAAGAGTTCCTTTTGCTTGGTTTGGCAATGCTTTCTATAATAATGGAACATCCTTTAATGCATTTGACCTTAATCCACCAAAGGCGGGCACAGCCATCCCTACTGACCAAACTCAGTTTGGGGCATTTGCTTCAGCCAATGGCTCTAAGAACAGAACAGAGCTTGATCTTTTGGACAAAAATATTTCGTTGCCAAGAATGTGGCGAAGCAACATAGCAGTCGATTTCAATTTACCCGGTGACTACAAGCTTACGTTGGAGGCATTGTACACGAAGACTGTAAAAGATATGATCATCAAACAGGTTAACCTGAAAGACTCAGCAGTTTATACTTCGTATGATGCGGCACATCAACAGCCACTGTACTTAAATGCCGGCACTACTGGCAACCGTGTGAGCAACAGTTTCGCCAGCACATATTTGTTAACCAATACCGATAAAGGCTATCGTTATCAATTAACAGCGCAGCTCTCTAAAAATTACCCCTTCGGCTTTGGCTTCAATGCTGCTTATACTTACGGGCAATCGAAAGATATGTTGAATGGTATTCGCAATTCTTTAGAGTCGGGCTGGCAGCTTAACCAAAACCTGAACCCGAACAACCCGCAATTGACGTACTCCAACTTTGACATCCGTCATCGGATTGTAGCTACGGCCCAGTACAAGAAAAAATGGGGAACGAACATGACCACATACGTTTCGTTGATCTACACTTCGCAGTCGGGCTCACCTTACACGTATGCCATCAACAGCAACAACTTGACCAAGAATGGTCAGCAGATAGATTTGTTTTATGTGCCGAAGGCCAATGGAGAAGATCCGTATAATCTAAATGTGAAAGATCCCTCAGGAGCTATGAAGGCTGCTTTTGATCAATACATTTCAAACGACAGCTACCTCAGCAGCCGCAGAGGTCAGTTCACAGAGCGCAACGGTGCACGCACACCTTGGAACAACCAGTTGGACTTGCGCCTGATGCATGACTTCAACTTGAAAATGGGGCAGAAAACCAACACTCTTCAGATCAGTTTTGACATTATCAACTTCAGTAACCTGATCAGCAAAAACTGGGGCGTGTACTACTTCACCCCAAACACCATCAACTCTTCAGTTGATCCAGGCTTGAGCATCGCTAGCCGTACCATCAGCAATGGTGTTGCTACTGTCAATGGTTCGTACACCACGCCTTCTGCCAAATACTCTATCGACCAGTTTAGCTCACGCTGGCAGGCACAACTTGGCGTACGATATAGTTTCTAAGTTTTTAGATTAAGGAAAAAAAAGCCCCGCAGAAATGTGGGGCTTTTTGTTTTATATAAGTGTAATCAATTGATTTTCCGCAACCGCTCTTGGTGGAGTTCTTTTACCTTTTTGATTTGAACCGAGACGTTCACCATAGAGTCTTGGGCTTTTTTGTTCCGTTCCATTTTTACTTTCAAGGCTTCACTTTCAAGTTGGTTGGCATCCAATGATTTTTTTAGTTGAATGTTTTCTTTTTCGTTGTTGGAAGTTTGCAGCACCAGCTCTTTGTTTTGGTTGATCAACTTCAGCTTTTGTTTTTCTACCGCATCGGCTGCCTGTTGGGCTTCGTCAATTTGGCCTTGCACTTTGGCGCGATTGTATTGAATGCCGAACTGATAAACTAATTTTTCAAGTTGCTTGCTGGCGAAGGCCACATCTTTCTCGTCCCACTCTTTGCCTGCAATGCCGAGCCACACCCGCGCAAAGTTTCCGCTTTCAAAAATATGCGCATAGATTATTCCTTTGGGATAGACCGTGCCGTTGAAGTTGGGCTCGGTGATCACCACCGGCTCAGACGAAAATAATTTTACACGCCCCACCTCTTTCAAAAATTTATTCCACAGCGTGTTCACCTCGTTGAACTTTCCTTCCAACTCAGTGGAGTAGCCCTCTACATTTTCGCCTTTTACTTTTTCATTTTGCTTCTTTACAGAAACATTTTGTGCAAAAGCCACGACACTAAAAAAAGAGAAAATACAGACGACATAAAACTTGTTCTTCATAGAAATGTTAATTTGTGTCAAAGCTATCAACTGATGTTACGTAAAACAAAAGAAATACGTCTTTGCGAGGGGGGAACGACCGAAGCCTGCCTGCCCGAACGGTACGGCAGGCAATCGCCATTTCTGTTTCAATTCTGGGGGATTGCTTCACTTCGTTCGCAATGACGTGCACTATTTTACGTAAGATCCGCTATCAATTATGTCAAAAAAAATCTTGATCACTGGGGCGAGCGGCCTCATCGGCACGCGGCTTACCGAATTGCTGCTGATCAAAGACTACTCGGTGGTGCATCTTGGCCGAACAAAAAAAGAAGGAAACGTGCCTTCGTTGGTCTGGGATATTTCCAACGGGACGATTGAAAAAAATTGGCTTCATCAAGTTGATGTTATTATACATTTAGCCGGAGCCGGCATTGCCGACAAGCGATGGACACGCGACCGGAAAAAAGAAATTCTGGACAGTCGAATAAAATCAACCGATCTCCTTTTACAAACCTTAAAAAATAATGCTCATACTGTAAAATCACTGATCGCTGCGTCTGCCATTGGCTACTATGGTTTTGATGAGGATAAGATTTTTGTTGAAGAAGATTTATCAGGCAAAGATTTTTTGGCAAACGTGACTAAAGAATGGGAAGCTGAAGTAGATAAATTAAGTTCGCTTGGCTTGCGCATGGTAAAACTTCGCATTGGAATAGTGCTAAGTGAACGAGGCGGAGCACTTGTTGAAATGGCGAAGCCAGTAAAATTTGGATTGGGCTCGCCACTCGGCACCGGAAAACAATTCTTGTCGTGGATACACCTTGATGACCTGTGCGAGATGTTCATTCGCGCCATCGAAGATAAAAATATGAACGGTGCCTACAACGCAACCGCAGCTTGGTGTACGAATGAAGAAATGACCAAGGCTATCGCCCGTGTTTTGAAAAAACCGCTTTGGCTTCCGTCTGTTCCTGCTTTTGTTTTAAAAATAATTTTGGGAGAGATGGCGGAAATAGTTTTAAAAGGGAGCAAGGTGTCGTCTGAAAAAATAAGACAGACAGGATTCCACCTTAAGTTTTTAAAGTTGGAGGGAGCACTGAAAGAAATTTTTAAATCTTGATTTTTAAACCTGAATTGTTTTTGAATTTGTAATTTGTAATCTTGAATCAACAAAAAACGATGGCAACAAAATTGACTAAGCCTACTGGCAAGGCAGGAAAAAAAGCAGGGGGCGAACTGATGCAGCAGGCGTTGGCAGAAGAGCACCGCATCCGTCAGGCATTCAAGGATAAAAATTGGGCCGAGATCAAAAGCTCCGACTCGTGGGTGATCTTTAAAGTGATGAGCGAGTTTGTAGAGGGCTTTGAGAAGATGGGAAAGATCGGACCGTGCGTTACCATTTTTGGCTCGGCACGCGTGAAGCCCAACAATCCGTTTTATAAAATGGCCGAAGAAATTGCTGAGCGCCTGGTGCAACAGGGTTATGGGGTGATCACAGGCGGTGGCCCCGGCATCATGGAGGCGGGCAACAAAGGCGCACACAAAGCCGGTGGAAAATCGGTGGGCTTGAATATTTATTTGCCACACGAACAAAAAGGAAATATTTATATCGACCCCGACAAGCTGATCACGTTCGATTATTTTTTTGTGCGCAAGGTGATGTTCGTCAAATATTCGCAGGGATTTATTGTGATGCCCGGAGGGTTTGGCACATTGGATGAACTCTCGGAAGCGTTGACCTTAATTCAAACAAAAAAAATTGGCCGCTTCCCGATTGTGTTGGTCGGAAAAAAATTCTGGGAAGGATTGATTGATTGGATCAAAGAAACGTTGGTGCGCGAAAAGATGATTCACGAAGAAGACCTCGCACTTTTTAATTTGGTGGACACCCCTGAAGAAGCCGTAGAAGTGATCGATGAGTTTTACGGCAAGTATTTGCTCTCGCCAAATTTCTAAGATTTGTTTTCCGTTTTCATTTTACGACTTTTGATAAGACCATGCTCAACGAAATAAACGAAGCGGTACGCTACCTTCAAAGCCACAGCATCGACCAGCCCGAAGTGGGCGTGATCCTCGGCACAGGGCTTGGCGAACGATTTGTTAAGGAGATCAAAAAGCCAATAGTCATCAACTACAATTCCATTCCCCACTTTCCGCTCTCCACGGTGGAGTCGCACAAAGGCAAGCTCATCTTTGGCGAATTGAAAGGCAAGCGCGTGGTGGCCATGCAAGGGCGTTTCCATTATTACGAAGGCTACGACATGCAGCAGATCACACTGCCGGTGCGCGTGATGAAATTTTTGGGCGCCAAGTATTTGCTCATCTCCAATGCGGCAGGGTGCATCAATATGAAATGGAAAAAAGGCGAGATGATGTTGATCGATGACCACATCAATCTGCAGCCCGATAACCCATTGCGTGGCGAAAACTTTGAAGTACTGGGGCCGCGTTTTCCAGACATGAGCCGTCCGTATTCAAAAAAACTGAACATGTTGTTGCTCGCCATCGCGAAAAGCAAAAAAATAAAATTGCATCAAGGAGTGTATGCGGCCGTGCAAGGGCCCAACATGGAGACGCGTGCCGAGTACCGATTCTTGCAACGCATCGGTGCAGATGCCGTGGGCATGAGCACGGTGCCAGAGGTGTTGGTGGCCAACCACATGGGCTTGCCTTGCTGCGCCATTTCTGTGCTCACCGATGAGTGCGACCCCGATGATTTGAAGCCAGTGAACATTGCGCAAATTGTGGAGACAGCCCGCAAGGCAGAAACTAAATTGACAGAACTATATGTAGGGTTGATTGGAAAACTTTGAAAGAAAATAAACTATAAAATCAACGCTTATGCTTCTCAATCTTGAAACCGTACCCTCTTTTTATAAAAACTATGTGAAGCAAATCGATGAGCCCGACTTGCTGCAAGCGCTGCGCATCTCTGGCCATCGCATGCAAGAGTTGGTGCATTCCATTCCAGAAAACAAAGCTGACTTCGCTTACGCGGAAGGCAAGTGGACCGTGCGCGAACTGCTGTGCCACATCATGGATGCGGAGCGGATTTTTTGTTATCGTGCATTGCGGTTTGCCCGCAACGACAAGACGGACTTGGCTGGATTTGAAGAGAACGATTATGCCTTGCAGGCCAATGCCAGCAGCAGGTCGTTGCAAAAAATTGCTGCTGAGATGGCGCACTTGCGTGCGAGTTCCATCGATTTGTTTGAAAGCTTCACGCCCGAAATGCTCACGCGCAAAGGCACCGCCAACAAAAATGAAATGACGGTAGCTTTGTTGGGCTTTGTGGTGGCGGGGCACGAAACGCACCATCGCAAAATTTTGCAAGAGCACTACCTCGCTGCAAGGGCATGAGAAAAATTGCTGTCGCGATAATTTTATTGACCAGTTGCTCGCCTCGGTATTTTATCAATAAAGAAATTGGCAGCACCGAAAAATTATTGCAAGATCACGTAGGGTTTTACCTGGTTGATCTCAGCACGAAGAAAACACTGGTCGATTACAACGGAAAAAAATATTTCACGCCCGCCTCCAACACAAAAATCTTTACTTTATACACCGCGCTCCGATTGTTGGGTGATTCGGTGGCCTCGATCAAATACGAACCGCGTGGCGACTCGCTGATTTTTCAGGGCTTGGGCGACCCTTCGTTTTTGTACCAAAATGTTTTTGACAACGGAAGGGTTTATGATTTTTTAAAAAACCATCCCAACAAACTTTTTATTTCAAGCACCAACTTTCAAACCGAAAAGTTGGGAGCAGGCTGGGCATGGGACGATTATCATTTTTATTTTTCTGCCGAACGCTCACCGTTTCCGCTTTACGGGAATCTGATTTCCATCGACCGCTCACCGCAAGGAGAATTTATTTTTCAACCGTCACGTTTCGATTCGAGTTTTCGCAGGGCAACTGACCTTCATCGGCAAGAAGAAATTGTGCGCGGTATTGATTCCAACGAACTGGTTTACTTCGATGGGACGAAACGAAAAAATTCGTGGACGATTCCATTCCGCACCAGCGATGAACTTACGGCACAGTTGCTGAGCGACACGCTCCATCGAAAGGTAGAATTGATAAAGACAACGCTTTCAAAGGATGCGTTGATTTTGAAAAGCATTCCTTCCGACAGCCTGTACAAAGCGATGATGCAAGAGAGCGACAACTTTGTAGCAGAGCAATTGCTGCTTCAGTGCGCACTGGCAATAAGCGATACCTTAAAACCAGAAATTGCCATTCGTCATTCGACAAAAAACTTTCTTGCTGATTTGCCCGATCCCCCCCAATGGGTAGATGGCTCTGGGCTTTCGCGCTACAATCTTTTTACTCCACGCTCGATCGTGGCACTGTGGAAAAAAATATATCAAGCAGTTCCGCAAGAGCGACTGTTCAAGATCATTGCCACAGGTGGACAGAACGGAACAATAAAAAATTGGTACAAAGCCGATGTGCCTTATCTTTTTGGCAAAACAGGCTCGCTGAGCAATAACCATTGCTTGAGTGGTTTTTTGATCACAAAAAAAAATAAAATTCTCATTTTCAGTTGTATGAACAACAACTTTACGGCATCAAGCAATGAAGTGAGGGAAAGGTTGGAAAAGATTTTGAAAGAAGTGCGTGAACGGTTTTGAAACAAACTCGAAGTTCGGCAAGGTTCATTTCAAACCCCGGCAAAGTCGCGCCATTGGAAGGTAAAAACCAGTATCGGAATCTACCGCACGGCCAAGTTTATATTTCCTATTCCATAAACTAAGCTGTTCGATAATGGAGCGATTTCGATCGCCTGTAATAAATGTAGTAGGCGACTTAATAATGATGCGGCCTTCCGCGTTTCGTTCAAATTTGAGTTCGCGATTGTCTTGACAGAAACCGAAGAACTCCTCGTCCGTCATTTGTTCTACGTACTCGCCTTTTAAAGTCTGTTGAAAAACCATAAACTAAATTTATACAAACAAACCCTCATTGCAAGCAATAAAAATGAAGCCCTTGTGCATCTTTGTGAAATAGTTAATCAGCAAAAAAAATGAAGGCTCTGTTTTTTATTGTGTTGCTTCCTCTGTTGTCTCAAGCTCAAAGTACCGACAGCCTCGACATAAAAATCGGGCAGATGATCCTTATCGGCATGCCCAGCGCAAAGGTGGACTCCACGGTGCTGAACGAAGTGAAGAAAGGGAAAGTAGGCGCGTTGATTTACTTTGAAAAAAATATTCCGAAATCTTCCAGCGCATTTGCGGCCTTTAAAAAAATGAGTTGGACGTACCAAAAGGCTGCGCCCATTCCACTGTTCATTTGCATCGACCAAGAGGGCGGCAAAGTAAACCGCCTCAAAGAGAAGTACGGCTTTGCACGGTCCATCTCTGCGGCATCCATTGGCAAATTCAAATCCATCGACTCGGTGCAATTTTATGCCGAAGCCACAGCGGCCACACTTGCTGGGCTTGGCATCAATGTCAACTTTGCTCCGTGCGTTGATCTGGCCGTCAATCCAACGAATCCGGTAATCGTTAAGCCCGAGCGTGCTTACTCAGCAAACGAAGACAGTGTCGCATGGTTTGCAAAAGAAGTGGTGAAGCAGCATCGTAGGTTTGGGGTGGTCACTGTGCTCAAGCATTTTCCAGGGCACGGCAGTTCGAAAGACGACACGCACCTTGGCCTTGCCGATGTAACCAAAACATGGAACGAACGCGAACTGAAACCCTACCAAGTGCTGCTCGACTCGGGCTTTGTGGATGCCGTGATGACGAGCCACATCGTGAATAAAAATTTGGATGCGACTGCCTTGCCGGGAACGCTCTCGAAAAAAATGATCGACAGTTTGCTCAGAAAAAAAATGGGACATGGCGGAGTGGTTTTCTCGGACGACATGCAGATGAAAGCGATTGCGAGCAATTATGGATTGGAAGTGGCGATCAAACTGGCGGTGAATGCGGGAGTAGATGTGCTGTGCTTCTCCAACAACATTACCGGCAGCGAAGAGCGCACCGTGGACAAAGTGCATGCGGTGATCAAGGGCTTTGTTGCCTCGGGCGAAATACCAAAAACAAGAATTGATGAATCGTTTCAACGGATTATGAAATTAAAAAAATCGGTCCATCCAAAATCAGCATCAACTCAAAAGCGGAAATTCAAAAATTGAGAAAACGGATTGTTGATGCTGCGAAAATATCGCGCGATGAAACGAAGAGGGCGGAGAAAAAAATGGAGGAGGCTGTAAAGATGGAGCAAGAGCAACGAGCAGAGCAACCCCAAACAAAAAAGAAAAGAAAACCTAAACCAAAATAATTATGGAAACTGAAAAGAATGGAGACCCTGATTTAATAGTGGCCGCTCGAAAAGGGCAAGAAAGAGCGCAGCTAAAACGTGCAAGGATCACGGCTATAACTTTTGGGGTACTTGCCGTGCACTAATCTCGTTGGTTTATGCGTTTGTGCAACAAGGCATTGCAAAAGAAAAAGCACAACTCGCAGTGCAGCTCAACCAGGAATTGGTTCAGTGCAAAGCGGAATCAGATAGGAAAAAAGTTGCCATAGAAAAAGCAATTGAAACCTTAAAGCAGAATTTGAAAAAATAGACCAATCCTATTTTTTATATTTGTATTTATGAAAACAAAATTAAAATTGACTGCGGTTTTTGAAGAAGCCGAAGAGGGCGGATACATTGGATTTGTTGAAGAACTCCCAGGGGTGAATACGCAGGGTGAATCGCTGGAAGAGACAAAAGCAAATTTACTTGAAGCACTCGATTTGGTTTTGGATGCACAACGAGAATTATCAGAGGAAGGACTCATTAACAAAAAGGTTATTCGTGAATCTTTAGAATTAGTATAAGTGAAGGCTGTAAATTTTCTAAGGCAACTAAAGGAAAATAATTGTAATCTAATACGGGAGGGCGGCAATCATTCTATTTTTCAGAATGCTTCGAATAAAAAAATTTCTTCCGTGCCCCGTCATCGAGAAATCAAGAACTTTTTAGTTAAAAAAATTTGCAAGGATATTGATATCCCCAATCCTGAAAATTTTCAATAGTGAACTTCAATATTCACCACGCCCAAACCACCGAAGCCCCCATTCTTATCAGTGTGCCGCACTGCGGAACCGAGTTTCCAGCCAAATTAAAAGATCAATACAAAAAAGATTTGATTGACGCGCCTGACGACACGGATTGGTTTGTGCACCAGCTGTATGACTTTGCCCCGGCCATGGGCATAACCCTGATAGCCGCCAAGTACAGCCGATGGGTGATTGACCTCAACCGCGATCCGCAAAGCAAACCACTTTATACTGATGGAAGAATGATCACGGCACTTTGCCCGACCACTACTTTTTTGGACGAGCCGCTTTATCGCGATGAGCGAATAGAAATTGACCCACTTGAAATTGAACGCAGACTCGGCAACTATTATTGGCCCTACCATCAGCAACTCGATGAAAACTTGACCCGGCTGAAAAAGAAGTTTGGAAAAGTTTTACTGTGGGATTGCCACTCCATTCGGCAAGTGGTGCAGACCATTCAAAAAGAAAAATTTCCCGATTTGATTTTAGGCGATGCCGATGGTACATCTGCTTCGCCCGGACTGATCGAAAGCACGCTTGGGGTTTTAGAACACAGTGAATATTCGGTCAACCACAACCACCCTTTCAAAGGCGGCTTCATCACTCGGCATTTTGGCAAGCCTTCAGAAAATATTCACGCCCTGCAATTGGAGATGACGAAAATCAATTACATGAACGATGCAGAAAATGAATATCACGCTGATCGCGCCAATAAAATGCAAAAGCTTTTGCAAACCGTATTAAGCCAACTCATCGAACAGTTGGCTTAACATTGTATCTCCAGAAAACATTGGAACAGAGAGAAAAAATAAACTAAGGAGAGGAACCAACCCCTCTCCCTTTGGAGAGGGGCAGGGGTGAGGTCTTATTTCAACTTGTTCAGTTTAGTTCCAGTAAAAAAACCTCCTTTGACCAACTCCATCAGTTGTGCTGGCGTGGGGTTGACCTGGTAAAAGGTATCGTCTTTGTGCTTGAGCTCGCTCACTTTTAATTTTTTTGAAATTTTCTTTAGGATGTCTTTTCGTTTGGCATCGTCTTGAATATCGATGGCCAAAAATTCAATCGCTCCATTAGGACTTTGTTTTACCAACCGCAATACCCACTGCCCATCGGCCTTGAAGTTGACAAAGTAATAGCCCGAATAAAATTTGAGCACCAGCGTGTCGCTGAGCGTGCCGCGCCCCAGCCAATCTTTGTCATTCTTATCTTTCATGTGGTAGCCCCACGGTTCCACAATGAGGGTGTCAGAAAAATCGCCCGAGATTTGCTCATAGCTTTGATAGGAACCGCACAATGTTGGTGGCACTTCTTTTAGTGCCTGCACGCCCGCAGGCTGCGGCTCTTTGAAAGTCACTTCTTTGCAAGAGAACAAGAGCAATGCCCAAGCCAGGGTTAATAAACTGTTGCGCATACCAATGGTTTTAACTTTGAGAACTGAATTTTGGATTCAGTATTGTGCCGCTTAAAATAAATCACGTTTTCGTTTTCCGAAGTTAAGGGTAATTTTGAAAATAATTTTAATTTATGATCTATAGTTTTCTTTATTCGTTTTTGATAGGGCTTCACCCGGTTCATATTTCGGTTACGGAAATCAACTACAACGAAAAATCAAAATCGCTGCAGATCATTTCGCGCATTTTTGTGGACGAGATGGAGCTGGGCGTGCGTGCGCAGCGCAAAGAAAAGGACCTCGATATTCTAGAACCAAAGAATGGGTTGGCGACCAAGCAGTTGATCAAGAATTATTTGGATGCACATTTTAAAATCAAGATTGATGGAAAGCCCGCCAAACTGAATTTTCTTGGCCATGAAAAGGAAGACATCTCATTGGTGTGTTACATCGAGATCGAAAACATAAAAAAAATGAAAACCTTGGAAGTGTTTAACGATCTCATCACCGAAATCCATGACGACCAGTCGAACTTGGTGCATGTCACTTTCAAAAGCCCCGTGAAGAGCGCACGGCTCACCCGCGATAATACCTCTGAAATTTTTACCTTTAGTTCTAAATAATTTGACAAAGCGTCAAGACACCTTTGCGGTGTCAGACGCCTTAGAATTAACCATCCCAATCATGCGTAAAAAAATAGTGGCCGGCAATTGGAAGATGAACAAAACATTTGAGGAAGCGAAAACGCTTACTTCGGAGGTGATGGGGATGGTGGCCGATGAAGTGAAGGGAAATACCATTACCGTGCTTTGCGTTCCTTTTCCTTATCTGATCTCTTTAAAAACTCAACTTGGAAATTCTTCAGTTAGAATTGGTGCGCAAAATTGCAGCGAGCATGATGCGGGTGCTTACACCGGAGAAGTATCTGCGTTGATGTTGAAGTCGATGGAGATTCCATATGTAATTCTTGGCCACAGCGAGCGCAGACAATATTTTGGTGAAGAGGGAAAACTACTGGCCAAAAAGGTTGACGAAGCATTGGCCGCACAACTCACTCCTATCTTCTGCTGTGGCGAACCACTTGATATCCGCGAAGCCGGCACGCACGAAAAATTAGTGAAGCAACAAATCGAAGCGTTGTTTCATTTGAATGTTGAAGAATTGCAAAAAATAGTAATTGCGTACGAACCCGTGTGGGCGATCGGCACAGGCCGAACAGCAACGTCACGGCAAGCACAGGAAATGCATGCTGTAATTAGAAAACATCTTGCTTCAAAATATGGCAAGGAGGTAGCAGCAACTATTTCCATTCTTTACGGTGGCAGTGTCAAAGCCGACAACGCCAAAGAACTTTTCTCTTGCCCCGATGTGGATGGCGGCCTCGTTGGCGGAGCTTCGCTTAAGTCAAGAGAGTTTGTAGATATTGTGAAGGCGATGGGGTAATTGATCGATTCTATTTTTCTACTTTTATTTTTATGCAATTTGGCATACTTTAGTAGTGCCAAACGGCATATCGCCATGATACCTTATTTGAACCACCTGAATGTACCCTCACTTAAAAAGGTAGGCACTCGTCACGATTTAGTTTTGGCCATCCGCACGAGGCCGTTGAAGAAAGCAAACTTACTTTCGGTAACACGCAAGTTTAAATTTTCAAACAAGCAAGCCGCAAGAGTAGGGGGCATGGCATTGCGCACCTTTCAACGGCAGAAGCCAAGTTATAGTTTGTCTATTCCGGCTTCTGAATCTGTTTTGAAACTTGCCGAAGTATATGAGAATGGGATGAAGGCCTTTGACGGAAACGAACCCGCTTTTATGAGTTGGTTAAAAGCACCCATTCCAGCTTTGAACTACACTATACCCGAAGAGATGCTTACTTCCTCAATGGGTGCCGATTTAATAAACGAAGAATTACTGAGAATTGAATTTGGACTGTTTTCATGATCGTCTATCGACTGCAAAAGGCCAAGCATGGAGCCGATATTTCGGGGAAAGGGTCAACACTTACCGGGGGCAGGTGGAACTTGCTGGGGAGCAACCCCATCCTATACACCGCATCAAATAAGTCGCTGGCTATTTTGGAAGTTCTTGCGCACTTGCCCTCGCCACAAACCGTTGCACCAAAACTAATCCTGCTCGATATTTTTTTGCCTGATAAAGATATAGTTCAAATTGAAGAAAAAACTTTGCCGGTCGGATGGCGATTGAGAGGCTATCAAAGAATCGTTCAAGAGTGGGGGACGAATTGGTTAAGGTCAAATTCTTCCTTGGCCATTTCAGTGCCTTCGTATATTTCAATGGACTTCAATGTATTGATCAATCCCAACCATACTCGTTTCAATAAGGTCATCGTAGTACATGAGCAACCTAATTTTACTATTGATAAACGATTGCTTTAATATTTAATACGCCCTCGCAAACAAAACCCTCCTGCTCGAAGGCTTCCCTGAATAAATACATTTTCCGTTTTCTTCTGGGGCATCCAATGGAATGCAGCGGATCGTGGCTTTGGTTTCGTCCTTGATGGCGGCTTCGCTTTCTTTGGTGCCGTCCCAATGCGCTAAAATAAATCCCGGTGTTTCGTCCAATGATTTTTTGAACTCTTCATACGAATCAACCTTCCTTGTGTTTTCGCTTCGGAATTTTAGGGCTTTCTGATAAATATTTTGTTGGATGGCATCGAGCAACTTTGGGATTTCATTCACCACTTCATCCATCTTCATCAGTTGCTTTTCTTTGGTGTCCCTGCGCGCTACTTCCACCGTTCCATTTTCCAAATCGCGCGGGCCAATGGCAATGCGCACCGGCACACCGCGCATTTCATATTCCGCAAACTTGTAGCCTGGCTTGTACGTATCGCGGTTGTCGAATTTCACAGACAAACCTTGCTTGCGCAAAGCAACAGCGATCGTTTCTGCTTTTTCAGAAATTTTGTTCAGTTCTTCTTCGGTTTTAAAAATCGGCACGATCACCACATGGATAGGTGCCAACTTTGGAGGCAATACCAACCCATCATCGTCCGAGTGCGCCATGATGAGCGCGCCCATCAAGCGTGTGCTCACGCCCCACGAAGTGCCCCACACCAATTCGAGTTTACCTTCTTTGTTAGTGAATTGCACATCAAATGCCTTGGCAAAATTCTGCCCTAGAAAATGTGAAGTGCCGGCTTGCAACGCCTTTCCATCTTGCATCAATGCTTCAATGCAATAGGTATCGATAGCCCCCGGAAATTTTTCGCCTTCGGTTTTCTTTCCTTTGATCACGGGCACGGCCATAAAATTTTCGACAAAGTCGGCATAGACGTCCAGCATCTGAAGGGTTTCACTCACTGCTTCCTTTTCGGTGGCGTGTGCGGTGTGGCCTTCTTGCCAGAGAAATTCTGACGTGCGCAAAAATAAACGCGTGCGCATTTCCCATCGCACCACATTGCACCATTGGTTAATCAGGAGGGGCAGATCGCGATACGACTGTATCCATTTTTTGTAGCTGTTCCAAATCACGGTTTCAGAAGTGGGCCGCACAATCAGCTCTTCTTCCAGTTTGGCATCGGGGTCAACGATTAGTCCACTGCCATCGGGCGCATTTTTTAAACGATAGTGGGTAACGATGGCGCACTCTTTGGCAAAGCCCTCAACGTGGCTCGCCTCTTTGGCCAAAAAAGATTTGGGAATAAAGAGCGGAAAGTAGGCGTTGGAGTGGCCGGTGTCTTTAAACATTTTGTCGAGGGCTTGTTGCATTTTTTCCCAAATGCTGTAGCCGTAGGGCTTGATGACCATGCAACCGCGCACGTCAGAGTTTTCGGCCAAGTCGGCTTTTTTTACCAAGTCAATGTACCATTGCGAATAATCGGCTGAACGGCTGGTGATCTCTTTTCCCATGGGGTATCGAATTTTGAAGGATTAAGGCGCAAATATATCCAGCGAAGCCCGTTCTTTTTAATGAAAGAAAACTTGTTACTTAAAATATCCGAATTGATTAGATTTACGTTATAAACCGCAGGAGCAATCCAAATATGATTATGAAAACGAAATCCATTCTTTTGTCCTTGCTGGCGATGGCCTCGGGGATTTGTGTTTTTGCACAAGAAAATGACGACATGTATTTCACTGCGAAAGACCGTGCAAAAGTAAATTTAACAACCCGCGAAGAAGTGGTGCTCGCATCGGCCAAGAGCAATGGCTATGCACAAACCATCAACCCCTCGGACAGCTATTCGGCAAGAAATGAGAACCCCGATTATTTAGCAAGTGCCAAAGTGGGAGCCAATGCATCCACCACTCCATCGTATTTCAATCCCAATTATCAGCCCAACGTAAATCAAAGCCTCTACAACAATAATTGCAACTGCAATAATAGCTACAGCAGTTATGGAAATGGTTACAACAATTATGGCTATGGCAGTCCTTATGGCAATGGGGGTTACAATCGTTTTGGTTTTGGAAGTCCGTTTTCTTCTTTCGGCTATGGCAGCGGATTTGGCTATGGAATGGGGCTGGGCTACGGCAGCCTTTACGGAATGTATGGCAGCCCTTACATGAGCTACGGGTATAGTCCGTTTGGTTATAGCATGGGCTATGGCGGCTATGGATATAGCAACTACGGTTATGGGTATCCTTCTACGGTGGTGAACAATGCCAGTCGCCCCGATGCAGGCCTTCCGGTTTATGGAAGGCACCCAGCACGCACCAGCACTACAAACAACAGCTACTATTCTTCAGCGCATACGGCAAACCGTGGCGGCAACACCGCCTACTACAATGGTGGACACTCAGCCACTGGCGCAAGAAGTGTGGCCTCCAACAATTCGGCATCGTATTACAACAACGGATGGAAGCAAAGCAGTTCGGGGCGCACCAGCAACTGGAGCAACAGCAGCAACTCCCCATCACGCACCAGCTATTGGAACAACAGCAACAGTGGGGCACGCAGCTCGTGGAGCAACCCCGGTTCATCATGGGGCGGCAGTGGTGCACGAAGTGGTGGCTTCTCTGGTGGCGGTGGCTTTAGTGGCGGTGGTGGATTCAGTGGCGGTGGTGGCCATAGTGGTGGTGGCGGACACGGAAGACGATAGTATTGATCGTCTTTTTACTCAATTAATTTATGATGAAAAAAATTGTTGGCCTTGCGCTGAGTGGATTTTTTGTGCTTGTTTCAGTCGGGGCGATGGCTCAGACCTATGCCGAAGAAGCCTTGCTCTTTAGCCGCATCAGCCCCGGAGGCAGTGCGCGCATCCAAGCGATGGGCGGATCGCAAGTGGCATTGGGCGGAGATTACAGCACTGCATTTTCCAATCCTGCAGGTCTTGGCTTCTTCAACAAATCCGAGGGCTCGATTTCGCTGGGAACAAATTTTTATAACGCCACCTCAAATTATTTGGGCAACATCACTACCGACTCGAAATCAAATTTTAATATCCCGGGGTTTAGCTTGGTGCTGCACAGCGACAAAAGCAACGGAAAATTGGTGAGCGGGAATTTTGCACTCTCGTTTTCGCGAACGAATAATTTCAATCAGAATTTTTCGTACAAAGGCGTCAACAATAATAATTCATTGATCGATTATTTTATTGAAAGGAGCAACGGATATTACCCTGAGCAATTCCGGCAAAATGGATCTTCGTACAATGATGTGACCCGGCTTGGATTTAGCAATTATCTCTTTGGGCCAGTGAGTGAAGTTATTCCAAAAGGGGATTCATCGCGGTATCATACGTACGCCAATCAAGTGCCTTTGCAGCATGAGCGCGTACAATTGAGTGGCGCGCAAAACCAGTTCAATGTTTCTTATGGTCTCAACTTCAATGACTTTTTTTATTTGGGCGCAACGGTTGGCTTCCCCAGTTTCAACTATCATTCGCAGAAGGCATATTCTGAAACATTTCCTGGCGGCCCATTGTTCGGCTTTAATTTGAATGAAGACTATACCATCAAAGGTTCAGGCATCAACACAACGATTGGTGCAATTGTGCGGCCAGTTGATTTTGTGCAGTTCGGGCTTTCTGTGGCAACACCAACTTACTTTTATTCGGTTAGCGACAACTATAGTGCCACGCTCGCTTCGGGTTGGAACAATTACCGCTACGTGGACACGACCTACATGAGCAAGACGAGTGTCATCAATGGGTTTCGCGATTCGATAACTCAAATCGTGAGCAACTACACACTCACTACACCCTGGCGCATAAAAGCAGGAGCAACTTTCTTTATAAAAAAACATGCGCTGATCACGGGCGAGTTGGAGAATGTAAATTACAGTAAGTCAAAATTTTCTTCGCAAACGGATGGACTTGATCTGTCGGCAGACAATCAAGAAATTAAAACCACGTACAAAAGCGTTTTGAATATCAGGCTCGGTGGTGAATACCGTTTCGATAAATTCCGTGCAAGACTTGGCTATAGTTATATGCCCGATCCGTATGCGGTTCAAAATAAAATAGACAATACCATCACCAGTCTTTCAATCGGCTTTGGCTATCGCACCGATAAATATTTTGTGGACCTTGCTGTAGTAGATACACAGTGGAACTCCTCCTATCACCCCTACAGCATCGATACAAAAAATTATCCTCAACACGGCTTTACACCTGTAGCCAAAATACAAAACACCAACACCAGTGTGATGGTGACAGTGGGCCTTACACTTTGATCAAATCCTCTGATCAACCCCGCGAGGGTTCAAAACCCTCGCGGGGTTATTGTAGTAGGGTAATTATTTCCTCCATCGCGATTTCATTTCCTGAAAAAGTAAAGTTGGCTTGTTTGTAAAAACTAATCCGCTGCGAGCGCAAAAATTCAACCTTGTCTTTGAGTACTTCACCATTCATGTTGGCAAACAAAGGCCGCTGCGCAAGCGAGGATTTCGTTAGGCGCAATGCAATTTCTTTGGTGGGCACATCGAGAAAGATAGTTTTGCCAGAACGGTTCATCGCGTTCATGTTGTCAAAGAAACAAGGCGCACCGCCCCCCGTGGCCATCACAAAACTTTCGGCCGATGCACAATATTTTTTGAGCAATGCCGATTCGGCTTGTCTAAAATAGTTTTCCTTTTTCAGTTGAAAAATTTCGTTGATAGTCAGCCGCTCTAACTTTTCAATCTCCCAATCCAAATCAACAAAAGGAAGTTTCAATTTTTCGGCCAATGATTTTGCCAACGTGGTTTTTCCCGATCCGGGCAAGCCGATCAGAAAAATTTTCATGGGTGAGAAAGCAAATCCAAAACTACTTCTGCGGTGGGCGTATCGTTGTGGTGCCAGTTGCCCAGTACGTTTCCGTTTTGCCACAGCGCCATGCCGGGGTTGGAGCGGACGATCGTCTTCAGTACGGTGGCATCGGCAAAATAAAAGGGCACGGGCAATTGATTTTCATGCCTGAATTTTTCTGCTGCCTCGGCACTCGATGACGTGAGGATAAAACAATCTACGTTGCCTTCCAGTTTTTGTATCAGTTCGCGGATAGCGGCAATATTTTCCGCAGACGCTTTATCGATGTTGAACATCACGATCAAAAGCTTGTTGCCCTCAAAGGTGTAGGCTGTTTTGTCTTCGCCTTCGGGCGAGGAAACATTGTAGTCGGTGATCTTTGGCTTGGCCTTGTCTTCGTTCAACACCCGTGACGAGAGGTATTGATAGCCTTCATCGGCCGACAAATATTTTTGTGATTTTATTTTCTCTCCAGCCTTTTCAAAAACATACTCAATCACAGGTTGCTCTTGCGGCAGCATTTGTTTTTGAATGTTGTTGCCAATCTTGTAAGCACGAAAATCGATGAAAGGCAAATGGCGCACGGCATAAATCCCAGCAAACAAACTGAGGGCAGCCACTGCGGTGATCAGTGCATCGCCCGGGCGAGTGCGCAGTGTGGGCACATAGCTGCGCCTGTACCAAAATAAATGCGACACAAAAACCATGAGCATCAAATCTTTGCTGAACGATTGCCACGGGGTGAGTTTGATGGCATCGCCAAAGCATCCGCAGTCGGTGACTTTGTTGAAGTAGGCCGAATAGAAAGTGAGGAAGGTGAAGAACATCATCAGCGCCAACAGCATCCAAGTTGTCCATTTCATGCGCCAAAAAATAAGGAGGGCCACACCCAGCCCCACTTCGAGCACCACCATCGCCATGCCGATGGGCAATGACCACGGAATGAAGTGGTGAAAGAACGAACCAAAGTCGGTGGCGAACACTTCAAAGTATTCTTCGAGTTTGATCTGCGTGCCCACGGGGTCGTTGAGTTTGATCAGCCCCGAAAAAATAAAAAGGCAGCCTACAAAGAAGCGCGAGAATTGATCGATGAGTTTTTGCATAATTAGACCACAGTCAACGGTCAACAGACGACTGTTTGGGTTTGATAATTGGTATTGATTTTTTTAGAGCTTGAATTCGCATTACTAAATTATCAGTTAATGCATAGATCGAACTAAAATCTTTTTGAGAAATAATATTTCTTTTGCGAGCTAAATAGATACAACCAATGACTTCCACACCGGAACGAATTAAAAAACTTAAAAATCTTCTAAACTCTGCATTTGTCTGGCCAGTCGATCCTTCGGCTAAGTTTAACGAAACAGAATCAGCGGCTCTCCTTATCTGTGAAGTTAGTACGTACAATTCATCTTTTGGAAAAGTTAACGTTACCTGATGAACCAAAGCACTTAACTCCACTGACTCGTTCCATACTTCCAATTTCTCAAACTTAAATGGCATATTGAATTCTCTAACCGTGGACTGTTGACAGTCGACTGTCGTCTATTGACATTTTAATCAAACAAAACACCGAATAGTTGATCATATCCTGGTAGTTGGCTTTCACGCCTTCGCTTGCCAATGTCTTCCCTTCGTTGTCCTCAATTTGTTTTACTCGTAATAATTTCATCAAGATGATGTCGGTCATTGAGCTCACCCGCATGTCGCGCCAAGCTTCATCGTAGTCGTGGTTTTTATTTTGAAGCAAATCAAAAGTTTCGTTTACAGCATTATCATACATGGGCTCGAGTTCCTCAAAACTCAAATCCATTTTGTCGGATTGTGCCAAATGAATTTGCACCATGGCGATCAAACAATAATTGATGATGCCGATGAACTCATCCTTGATGGGGTCTTCTACTTTTTGCAACCCTTTTTGCTGAATGCTGCGGATGCGTTGCGCCTTGATAAAAATCTGGTCGGTGATGGAAGACAAACGCAGCACACGCCAAGCCGTTCCGTAGTCGTGGGTCTTTTTGGCAAACAACTTTTTGCAGGCCGCCATCGCCTGTTTATATTCGTGAGTAGTTTGAGGGTTCATAAAGAATGCAAAGTAAAATATTTTCGGCCAACAAAACACTGAACTTGCGAGGCAGGCTCATGGATCTTTCTTTGCCCAGAGTGATGGGCATCCTCAACATGACGCCCGACAGTTTCTACGATGGCAATAAGTACACCGATGAAACCGCAACGCTGAAGCACGTTGAAAGAATGATGACCGAAGGCGCAGACTTTATTGACGTAGGCGGATGCTCCACACGGCCCGGGGCAAATGAAATCTCGGTCGATGAAGAATTGAAACGAGTTTTGCCTGCCATCGAAATGATTCGAAAAAAATTCCCCGAAGCAAACCTCTCCATCGATACATTTCGGGCGGCCGTAGCAAAGCGAGCGGTAGAAGCAGGGGCGATGATGATCAACGATATTTCGGGTGGCGAACTGGATGCTGAGATGTTTGAAACGGTAGCTTCACTGAAAGTGCCGTACGTTTTGATGCACCTGCGCGGCACACCTCAAACAATGACTACGCTCACCGAATACGACAACCTGATTAAAGAAATGATTGATTATTTCCACCAGAAAATTTTTCAACTACACCAGTTGGGCGTGAAAGACATCATTGTTGATCCTGGCTTTGGTTTTGCAAAAACGGTGGAACAGAATTTTGAACTTTTAAACTGGCTCGATCATTTTCAAATCCTTGGCAAGCCCCTGCTGGTAGGCCTTTCGCGCAAGTCGATGATTTGGCGAACACTTAAAACAAATTCTGAGGGTGCGCTGAACGGCACCACGGCACTCCATGTCGTAGCGTTGCTGAAGGGCGCATCGGTTTTGCGCACGCACGATGTGCGCGAAGCAAAAGAAGTGATCATGTTGCTTCAACATTTGCGTGAAAAAAAATAAAACATAAGCTGACAATGGAAAAACAAACAATCGCCAAACTCAATAAAACTTTTGAAGAATATGCATATGAGCAGGCAGGTGTTGAATATTGGCTTGCCCGTGAATTGCAAGAACTTTTAGGTTATACTGAATGGCGAAATTTTTTTAATGCAGTAGACAAAGCCAAAGAAAGTTGTAGGGCCACTAGAGAGGAGGTTGCGGATCATTTTGTTGATGTCAACAAAACGATACCTATGCCCAAAGGTGCAACTAAAGATGTGCCAGATGTGATGCTTACCCGCTACGCCTGTTATCTCATTGCTCAAAATGGAGATCCCAAAAAAGAACAAATTGCTTTTGCCCAAAGTTACTTTGCAATTCAAACTCGTAAGCAGGAAATATTGGAGGAGCGCATTCAACCGGCTGAAGAAGATATAAAAAAATTGGAACGGAAGGTAAAATCAACAGATAAGGAAATTGCAAAAAAGAAATTGAAAAGATAGTCATGTGAAAACACACAAATGAAAAAACTAAAACTCGAAGAACTCGGCCGAATATCCGTTGATGAATTTAAAGAGACAAAAAAAATCCCGGTTTGCATTTTGTTGGACAATGTGCGCAGTATGCACAATGTAGGCTCGGCCTTTCGCACGGCCGATGCTTTTCTGATTGAAAAGATTTTTCTTGCCGGCATCACCGGCACGCCACCGCACCGCGAAATCCACAAGACGGCCCTTGGCTCCACCGATTCGGTGGCTTGGGAATATGCGGAGAAACCCGAGGTGGCCTTGCAAAAATTGAAAACGGAAGGCTATCAAATCATAGTGATCGAGCAGACTACCGAAAGCATTTCTCTGCAAGAATTTATTCCTGAAAAAGAAAAAAAATATTGCCTTGTGTTTGGCAACGAAGTGCATGGGGTGAGCGAATCGGCCATCGCGCTGGCCGATGGGGCACTTGAAATCCCGCAAGGTGGAACGAAACATTCGCTCAATATTTCGGTGTGCTTGGGCATCGTGGCCTGGGAAGTTTTTTGTAAGTTGAAAATGCTTTAAACGTAGGATGATGCAAAAACTACTTTTGATTCCACTGTGTTTTTTGGTTTGCGAAGCGATGGCTCAATTGGAAATCTTTCGCGATAAAAAAACAAAGAAGTACGGCTACAACAACACGGAGAAAGATTCGGTGGCTATCGCCCCAATTTTTGACAAGGCCGAAAACTTTATGGGCAATTTTGCGTGGGCTAAAAGCAAACGAAAATGGGGACTGATCAATCAACAAGGTGTGTGGGTGTTGCCACCTGCTTACAATGTGTGGCAAGAGACGGAAGAAAATTTCTGCATCGTAAAAAAGAAAGGAAAGTTTGGGTTAGTGAACTTGAGCACGGGCAAGGAAACGGTTGTGTGCCTTTACAAAAAAACTTTTTATTTCGAAGAACTCAACGGCTTTGGTGTGGCGGCCGTGGTGATCAAAAAGAAAAAGGCGGGACTCATCGATCGGCAAGGAAAAGAATTGGTGCCGTGTTTGTACGATGTGGGCAAGCGCCCTTTTGCAGAAGCAGCACCGCGATTCTATCAAGTAAAACAAAAAAAGAAAATGGGACTTATCGATTGGACAGGTGCGGTGGTAGTGCCTTGCCGCTATGACGAGGTGATGCCCGATGACAACGAAACGATCAGCACGAAGCGAAAAGGAAAGTATGGCCTTTACAAAACCAACGGTGCGCAGCTTACAGACTGCCAATATGAGAGCACGCTCCTATTTGACAACGAAGGGTATGCCGTGGCGAAGAAAAACGGAAAGTTCGGATTGATCGACCGCAGGGGCAGGCTTGTGTTGCCTTGTGAATATGCCAATGAAGAGGCCCTCTTCACCGCTTTGCAGAAATTAAAGAAGTAGAAAATTTTAGATTAATTTTGAACCTTAATTCATAGCTATGTCTAAAGTTTATTGCCTCGCCTTTTTATTTTTTGCGGTACCCTCGTTTGCTCAAAAGGGTTTGCACGAAAGCGTTTCGTTTACAAAACCACCTGTGATTGATGGTAACATAGACGACTGGCAAGCCGAATGGTGGCTTGACCCCGATGGAAAATTCTTGTCGAACGTGGGCAACGATAACGAGAATATTTATTTGCGTCTAAAAATTTCAGACGATGTTACGCAACAAAAAATTGGCTTGTTTGGCTTGTCGCTCCGGCTGAACCCAAGCGGCAAGCGCAAAGGCAAAGTAGGACTGAAATACCCGGTGAGCAAAGACAAGAGCGAATTAAAAAAAGAAAAGACCGAAGCGGTAGGACTGGAAACAGATTTGGCTGCACGTGTGCGCATGAAAAAAGAATTGGTGAGCGATGTGGAAGTTTTAGAACTGATCGGCTTGGCCAAACAAAACATTGTATCGAGCCGGTTGGGGTTGACCAACGGCATTGAGGCAGCACTGATTGCACAAGATGATGGCGCGTACATCTATGAAGCAAAAATCCCATTTAAAGCTTTCCGCATCAAAAAAAGTGAGGTGATCGTATTGGGTGTGGAGTTTGAAACAGGCCGCTTTGTGCCCGATAGCAAAAGCCAAGGCTCACCGCAGATAGACCCCGCCTACAAGGCCGCCTATCGGTCGGGCAATGTGCCGCGGCCTGTGGTGTATGGCAACAACTACCAATACAATGCGCTGGCCTCACCCGGCTATTTGTTTTTGCAGATCAAACTGAAATAAAATCTCCGACCGCAACTATTTTGACCACCGATCGCT